>NZ_JBNBBE010000009.1:165266-183902 GCF_050031795.1 Stenotrophomonas sp. SrG | reverse complement strand
TGCGTGGGCGTGGCGGCGCCGGCGCGTGGCAGCGCCCGGCGCATCCCACGCTGCGGTGGGGCCTGCTGCCTCCGCACAGGTCCCGTCGCGCGGTGAGCTGCGCCGCGCCCTGGACCACGAGGGACTGGACGAGATCGTCGCGCTGCTGGGCAGGATGGGCGGCGTACACGGCCTGGATGCCGTGCTGGCGCGGCTGGCCGACCCGGCCCAACGGCAGGCCCTGAGCGACATGCAGGCCGCGCGCTGGAGCCGCGACGGGGGCGATGCGACCCAGGCGCGACAGGCGCTGCGCCGCGCCTTCCATGACGGACCGCACTGGCAGCCGCCGCAGGCCGCAGAAAATACTGGGCTGGCGCCGCTCTATCCTTCGGGACGCTGAGCGGCCCCCGGGCCGGGTTGGCCGGCTTTGCTAAGCTCTTTCTCTAATTTTCAAGGAACACCGCTCCATGACTGAGGCCGCAACGACCCGGCAGAAGCTGCCATTGCATTGGAAAATGGGCATTGGCTTCGGGCTTGGCCTGCTGCTGGGGCTGATCGTGCACGCTGTCGGGCCGGGCATTCCCTGGCTGCCCGATGCCGCCCGCGCGGTGATGACCTACCTGACCACGCCGCTGTCGGGCCTGTTCCTCAACCTGATCTTCATGCTGATCGTGCCGCTGATCTTCTCGGCGCTGGTGATGGGCGTGTCGGAGATGGGCGACATCCGCTCGCTCGGCCGGATCGGCTGGAAGACCCTGGCCTACACCGTGCTGCTGTCGGGCATCGCGGTTGGCCTGGGCCTGGTGCTGGTGAACGTGCTCAAGCCGGGCGTGGGCGTGGACCCGGCCATGGCCCAGCAGCTGCTGCACGAGAACGTCGAGCGCAGCCGCGAGATCGTGGCCAACATCGGCGAGCAGCCCAAGGGCATGGACATGCTGCTGTCGATCGTGCCCAGCAACGTGCTGGCCGCCGCCTCCAGCAACGGCGCGATCCTGTCGCTGATGTTCTTCGCGCTGATGTTCGGCATCGGCATGGTGCTGTCGCCAGATGAGAAGACCGCGCCACTGCGCAAGGTCATCGAAGGCGTGTTTGAAGTCTCGATGACCCTGATCAACCTGGTCATCCGCCTGGCGCCGTATGCGGTGGCCTGCTTCATGTTCAACCTGGCCGCGATCTTCGGCTTCGACCTGCTGATCCGCCTGGGCGCCTACGTGGGCGTGGTGGTGCTGGCGCTGGCGCTGCACATGGTGGTGACCTACGGCGCGGCGGTATGGCTGTCGGGGCGTTCGCCGCTGGCGTTCTTCCGCGATACCCAGGAGGCCACGGTGATGGCGTTCTCCACCGCCTCCAGCAATGCCACCCTGCCGACCGCACTGCGCGTGGCCGACCAGATGGGGCTGCCGCAGAAGGTATCGCGCTTCGTGCTCACCGTGGGCGCCACCGCCAACCAGAACGGCACCGCGCTGTTCGAAGGCGTGACGGTGATCTTCCTGGCCCAGTTCTTCGGCGTGGACCTGAGCATCACCCAGCAGCTGATGGTGATGGTGGTCTGCATCCTGGGCGGCATCGGCACCGCCGGCGTGCCCTCCGGCTCGCTGCCGGTGGTGGCGATGATCTGCGCCATGGTCGGCGTGGACCCGATGGGCATCGGCCTGATCCTGGGCGTGAACCACTTCCTGGACATGTGCCGCACCGCGCTCAACGTCACCGGCGACCTGGCCCTGACCACCCTGGTGGCCAAGGGCGAAAGTGATGAAAGTCACATTTCCGAGCCTGTCGCGCCGCGCGATTGAATGCGAGGTTGATGCCATGGATACTGGCCCGGCGCATGGAAGGCGCCGGGTTGGCGTCGTGCGGGGAAAGGAGAATCACATTCATGAAGAAGTATCTGGTGATGGCCGTACTCGGCCTGCTGGCGTTCGATGCCAGCGCGAAGTCGGAATGCCCGAACTACAAGCAGGAAGGCAGTTACTTCGCTGGCCGCAAGTTCACCAACTGGGATGTTGTTCCGGTGTCTGCGGACGTGGCGTACAAGCGCATCAAGGTGGAAGGCGTGAGCTCGGGCTTGACCCTGAAGTCGGAAGACAAGGAAGCAGGCCTGCTGATGTTCGAGCAGAACGCCAGCGGCTCCAACGGCCAGGTCACCCTGCCGTGGAACGTGGTGATCACCCCGCAAGGCGCGACGTCCTCCAAGGTCATGGTCACCAAGCTGACCCCGGGTGGCTACGCTACCGGTGAGAAGTTCCAGCGTGAATCGACCTGTGCGGTGATCAATTCGGCCACCGGCGAGGCCTGATCCACGACGTCCAGGCTGAAACGCCCCGCCCAGCGGGGCGTTTTCGTTGGTGTACCGCAGCCGTCTTCACACACCCGGGCAGCCTGACCCGCCCGGTGGACTGTGGGACAATGGGTGGCCCGCAGCCAGCGGGAGCCTCCCGACCCCGACAGAACCATGACGCAGCCCACCCGCCGCCAGTTGGCCAACGCCATCCGCTTCCTTGCCGCTGATGCGGTCGAAACCGCCAAGTCCGGGCATCCCGGCATGCCGATGGGCATGGCAGATATCGCCGAAGTCCTCTGGAACGACTATCTCCGTCACAACCCGAACAATCCGAAGTGGTTCAACCGCGACCGCTTCGTGCTGTCCAACGGCCACGGCTCGATGCTGCAGTACGCGCTGCTGCACCTGAGCGGCTACGACCTGCCGATCGAACAGCTCAAGCAGTTCCGCCAGCTCGGCAGCAAGACCGCCGGCCATCCGGAACACCATGAAACCCCCGGGGTGGAAACCACCACCGGTCCGCTCGGCCAGGGCCTGGCCAACGCGGTTGGTTTCGCGCTGGCCGAAAAGCTGCTGGCCCAGCGCTACAACCGCCCCGAGCACGAGATCGTCGACCACCGCACCTGGGTGTTCCTGGGCGACGGCTGCCTGATGGAAGGCATTTCCCACGAAGCGGCCTCGCTGGCCGGCACCTGGGGCCTGGGCAAGCTGGTCTGCTTCTGGGACGACAACCACATCTCCATCGACGGCAACACCGCCGGCTGGTTCACCGACAACACCCCCGAGCGTTTCGAAGCCTATGGCTGGAACGTGGTGCGCGGCGTCGATGGCCACGACCCGGAAAGCATCAAGGCCGCCATCGACAGTGCGCTGGCGCAGTCCGACAAGCCGACCCTGATCTGCTGCCGCACCACTATTGGTTTCGGTTCGCCGGGCAAGGCCGGCAAGGAATCCAGCCACGGCGCACCGCTGGGCAAGGATGAGCTGGAAGCCACCCGCAAGCAGCTGGGCTGGAACTACGGCCCGTTCGAGATCCCCGAAGAGATCTACGCCGGCTGGCGTGCCGGTGGTACCGGCACCCTGCGCCAGGCCGAGTGGGACCAGCAGTTCGACAAGTACGCCGCGCAGTTCCCGGCCGAAGCCGAAGAGCTGACCCGCCGTTCGAATGGCGAGCTGCCGGCCGATTTCGTCGCCAAGGCCGATGCCTACATCGCCCAGGTCCAGGCCGAAGGCCAGACCATCGCCTCGCGCAAGGCCTCGCAGCTGGCCATTGAAGCCTTCGCGCCGCTGCTGCCGGAGCTGGTGGGTGGTTCGGCCGATCTGGCGCACTCCAACCTGACCCTGTGGAAGGCCAGCAAGTCGGTCGCCACTGACGACCCGAATGCCAACTACGTGTACTACGGCGTGCGCGAGTTCGGCATGACCGCCATTGCAAATGGCCTGGCCCTGCATGGCGGCTTCATTCCGTTCGATGCCACCTTCCTGGTGTTCAGCGACTACGCCCGCAACGGCGTGCGCATGAGCGCGCTGATCCCGGCCCATGCCATCCACGTGTACACCCACGACTCGATCGGCCTGGGCGAAGACGGCCCGACCCACCAGCCGGTGGAGCACCTGGCCTCGCTGCGCTACATCCCGAACAACGATGTGTGGCGCCCGTGCGATGCGGTCGAATCGGCGGTCAGCTGGAAGGCGGCAATCACCCGCCAGGACGGCCCGAGCTGCCTGGTGTTCAGCCGCCAGAACCTTCCGCACCAGCCGCGCAGCACCGACCAGGTGGCGCAGATCGCCCAGGGTGGTTACGTGCTGGCCGATGCCGAAGGCGGCGTGCCGGACGTGATCCTGATCGGTACCGGTTCGGAAGTTGGCCTGGCCGTGGCCGCCAAGGCCGAGCTCGACGCCGCCGGGATCAAGACCCGCGTGGTCTCGATGCCGTCCACCGATGTGTTTGAGCGCCAGGATGCGGCCTACCGTGAATCGGTGCTGCCCAACGCGGTGCGCAACCGCGTGGCGGTCGAAGCCGGCGTCACCGGTTTCTGGCGCCAGTACGTGGGCCTGGACGGTGCGGTGATCGGTATCGACACCTTCGGCGCATCGGCCCCGGCCGAAGCGCTGTACAAGCACTTCGGCATCACCACCGATGCGGTGGTGGCTGCTGCGAAGGCGCAGCTGGCCAGGTAAGGGCAAGCAACCGACGTAGTCCAGACGGCGCTTCCCGAAACGGAAGCGCCGTTTTCATTTGTCCGCGCTGCGTTACGCGGTGCGCGCCAAGCCCAACCGCACCAGGCGCGCTTCAACTTTCTCGCCGAACCTCTTCGGCGCATCCAATCCCATCCGCTGCAGGTACACCACGTCGCCATCGCCGGCCGGCTGGGTAAACGCAGCCAGCACCGTGCGCAGCTTCGCGCCCGGGGTCTGGGTGTTCTGCTTCAACCAGCCCAATGCCTTTACCAGGTGCTGCTCCACTTCGGTGAAATCGCTGCCCAGCGGGTAATCGGGCAGGGCGCCGGACTGCCGGAACGGCGCCAGCGATGCACTCACCGCGGCGGCCGTATTGCGTCGTGCCCAATGCTCCGGCGCGACAAAACCATCCGCCAGCTTCTTCGAGGCCTTCGCTGTCTGCAGCAGGTTGGCCTGGAACGCCGCATCGGTGATCGCCGCCATGCCGGTCACACAGTCCTCGTCGGTGAGGTTGCGCAGGTCGGCGATGCCATATTCGTTGATGTAGATATCGCGCAGGTGGCGCGGAATCGTGGTGTGCCCGTAGTTCCAGCGCACGTTCGACTGCAGCGTGCCCTTGTCCTCGCGGGTCGCGCGGAACATCAGCGCGCTGCGTGCCTCGGGCAGCGCGTGCGCCATCGCCACGAAGTTGTACTGGCCGCCCACGCCGGAGACCACGCGCCCGTCTTCCAGCGCATCGGACACCGCCGCGCCCAGCGCGGTGGCCATCATGCAGGAATTGAAGAAACGCGCATGCCGGCGCTGCAGCCGTTCCAGCGCCTCGTTGCCGCCATACAGCTGGTTGATCTCGCTGATCCGGCGCATGCCGATCGCGCGGGATTCCGCTTCCGGCAGGTCGCGCAGCCACTGGTAGAACTCCGGCGAGCCCAGGTAGAACGCGCCATGCAGGTATTCGCCTTCCGCTTCCAGCGTGGCGTGGTCGATGGTCAGCGTGCTGCCGCTTTCAATCCGCTCCATCAGCGCCAGGTCATCGTGCACCTTGCGTCGAATCACCCCGGTCTGCACCAGGCGGCGGAAGCCTTCGTTGAGCATCTCACTGCAGCCGTACAGACCCACCTCGAACGGCTCCAGGCCGCCGCATTCGAGCACCGTCGGGTGGCTGGCCAACGTCGGGTCCAGCGCGTGCAGGATCTGCCGGTAGCGGGCGTTGTCGGTGTGGCGTAGCACCAGCGCGTGGCTGATCGCATCGGCCAGCGTGCCGATGCCGATCTGCAGCGTGCCACCATCGCGGACCAGTGCGCTGGCATACAGCCCGATGGCGTAGTCCGCATCGCTGACCGGCTGTCGCGGCAGCCCGAACAGGGCCGGATACGGTGCCGGCGGCGTGATCACCAGGTCGAAGAAGGACACATCCACCGTGGCCGAGCCGCCCAGGTAGGGCAGCTGCGGATCGATCTCGGCAATCAGCAGCGGGCGCGGCAGGCCGCGCGCCAGCATGGCGTCGATCGTGTCCTGGGTGATGTCGTTGTTGCAGGACAGCGACAGGCGCCGGTCGTCGGGCCGCATCGCCACTTTCTGCACGATCGCGTGCGGCGCGCGCTGCGCCACCGCATCGGCGGCATGGGTGTAGTTGAGGCTGGTGTAGCCGCGCTGGGCCTGCGATGAACCGAGCAGCGCGCCGGACTGCATGTAGAACTCCTCCACCTGCACGTGGTCGGGCAGGCGGTCGCGCACCATCGCATCGGCATAGGCCAGGCGCGGGAAATCTTCGCCGAAATGGCGCGCCGCGAACGGTGCCATGAAGCGCGCCTCCAGCCCGCCGCCGGGCTTGGGCGGGTTCAACGACAGCGCGGTATAGATCTGCAGCGGGCGCGACGGGTCGTTCTCGATCCGCGCATACAGCGCGTTGAGCAGCCGGTGTGGCTTGCCCAGTGCCAGCGGTGCGCCGATGCGCAGCGGCCCGTCAACACGCTGCAACAGCCAGTCGGTGGCAGCGTCCAGGTCGGTGAGATGCTCGGTCATTCGGCGTTCCTGCAAAGTCTTGAAAAGCATTACAGCACTTCCGGCTTGAACGGACCGCGACGCAGGGGCTTGACATGGACAAGGATTACGCGCGTAATCGATCCGTCGATTACGGATGTAAATGATGAGCCAGATCAGCGAAGCCGAAGCCGTTGTCATGGAAGTGCTCTGGAACCGGCACCCGCAGGGCGCCGACGAGGTGGTGGCGGCCCTGGCCGACCGCGACTGGGCAGAGCCCACCATCAAGACCCTGCTCAACCGCCTGCTCACCAAGGGCGCGATCAGCGCCAGCCGTGAGGGCCGCCGCTATCTGTACTCGCCGGTGCTGCAGCGGCAGGCCTGGGTGGCCGAACAGAGCAGCGGCCTGCTGGACAAGCTGTTCGCCGGCCGGGTCGCGCCGCTGGTGGCGCATTTCAGCGAACGCGGCGAGCTGAGCGCGCAGGACATTGCCGAACTGAAGAAGCTGATCCAGGAGCTGGACCATGACTGAGCTGCTGCAGGGAGTGCTGCTGGCGAGCATGTGGGTGTCGATGGCCGTGGTGCTGCTGGCCGCGCTGCGCCCGCTGCTGCGCCGGCTTGGCGGCGCACCGCTGGTGTACCGCAGCTGGTGGCTGCTGCCGCTGGTGCTGCTGGCACCGCTGCTGCCGCTGCCCGGCGTGCCACTCGTCGAGGCCACGCCGGTGCACGCGCTGGGGGTCGCGCTGCGTGCGCCGGTGCTGCCGGCCGACGCGGTGCTGTGGCCGACCCTGCTGGTCGCGCTGTGGGCGGCCGGCGCACTGCTGGCCGGCATCCGCCAGTGGCGTGGCCAGCGCCGTTTCGAGCGTGGCATGGGCGCGCTTCACCCGCGAAGCGATGGCAGCTGGCAGGCCAGCGCCGATCCCGGCCTGCCGGCCCTGGTGGGCCTGTGGTCACCACGCGTGGTGGTCGGCCCGGATTTCGATCTGCGCTTCAGTGCGGCCGAACGCGCGCTGATCCTGCAGCATGAATTCCAGCACCGCCGGCATGGCGATCACTGGGCCAATGCCGCGCTGGCACTGCTGCGCTGCCTGTTCTGGTTCCATCCGTTGTTGCCGTGGGCCTCGCGCCGCTTCCTGCGCGACCAGGAACTGGCCTGCGACGCACGCACGGTCGACCCGCATCCGGCCTCGCGCCGGCTCTACGCCAACGCGCTGCTGAAGGCGCAGTTGGTCCACCCGGTTGCGCCCATGGCGTGCCACTGGCGCAGCCAACCGATGTTGAAGGAGCGAATTGCCATGATGAAGGAACACAAGCGCAGGGCGTTGCCGTGGGTGACCGGCCAGGTACTGGTGGTGGGGCTGTGCATGGGGCTGGGCGCGGTCGCCTGGGCCAGCCAGGCCGGCAGCGGCGGCAGCCCGGCGATCAGTGCCGAACCGTTCCAGTTCGCGCAGGAAGATGCGGCCAAGGCAGGGCTGGAGCGCCCGGTGACGATCGACAGGATGCCGCCGCCGAGCTACCCCACCAGCGCGTTCGAGAACAACCAGAGCGGTGAAGTGGTGCTGCGGGTGGAGGTGGACGCGCAGGGCAGGGTCAGCGATGTACGCGTGCTCAGTGCCACCAACCCGGGCGTGTTCGACGCCGCTTCGATCGCTGCAGCCCGGCAGTGGACCTACCGTCCGGCGATGAAGGACGGCAAAGCGGTGGCGGGCGCGGTCCGCATTCCAGTGAACTTCGCCATGACTGAGACGGTGACCGGCCAGTGAGGTGGCAGCTGCCTGCGTCGGTTGCGCTCGTGGTGGGGGTGGCTGGCTGTGCCGGCCACGATCGCCTCACCACGGTGGATTCACGGGCCGAAACGGTCGGCCACCAGCGGCTGCGGGTTGACGCGACGGGAGGGTCAGGGCAGGTGGAGGCTTACACGCTCAAACCCAGCGAGGGCTACCGGATGCCACAACTGTATGCGGCGCCGGACCCGGTGCTGGGGGAGCGCGATCCGCGCCGGGAGTTGCCGCCCACCACGGTCTGCCTGCAGGTGGTGGTGAGCGCCGACGGCACGGTGGAACGCAGCATGCCGGTGAGTGGTCGCAGTGAATGCATTGCCGGCGCTGCTGCCGAAAACCGGGTGCTGGTGGAAGCGGCACGGGAAGCGGTCGCGATGTGGCGCTACTCGCCTGCGGCGGTCTGCCACTTCGCGGCAGGCCGCGCGTCGGCCGACCGCAGCGACTGTCGCGATGCCGAGCGGGTGGAACCGGTGGCAGTAAGCCTGTTCTACGCTTTCACGTTCGAGATCGTGCACGGCCAGCACACGGTGAAGACCCGGTAAAACCACGCGCTGCGCGGTTTTTACGCCCCGCCCTGGATGTTCGCCTTTACCGACGGGTGCATCAACTTGGGCTCGGCAAGCGTGGCGTCGCGCGCTTGCCGGGTCGCCACGAACGCCGCCTCGCTCACCCCGTCATGCAGGTGGATGTTATGTGCGCGCTGCTCGCCGATGGTGGTTTCATTGGCGACCGCGCGCCCGCCCGGGCCGTAGTCGTGGCAGATGAACACCCGGGTGGCATCGGGCAGGGCAAGCAGGCGTTGGATCGAGCGGTACAGCAGGCCGGCGTCGCCCCCGGGAAAATCACAGCGTGCGGTTCCGCCATCGGGCATGAACAGCGAATCGCCGGTGAACACGGCATCACCGATCCGGTACGCCACGCTGTCGCTGGTATGTCCGGGTACGGCAATGACCTCCGCTGCGATGTCACCCACGGCAAAGCGCTCGCCATCGGCGAACAGATGGTCGAACTGCGAGCCATCGGTGGGCACGTCCAGCCCATAGCGCGGTGCGAAGGTGCGTTGCACCTCCACAATGCCGTCGCCCATCGCCAGCGTCGCCTGCGGCCATTGCTGCTTCAGCGAGCGCCCAGCGCTGACATGGTCGGCATGCGCATGCGTTTCCAGCAGCCAGCGCACCTCGAGCGCGTGTTCGCGCACATGCGCCAGCAGCGGCTGCAGCGCACCGGACCCGGCCGCGTCGGTGTCCGGGTCGTAATCCAGCACCGGGTCGATCACCGCCGCCTGCCGGGTGGCCGGGTCATGCACCACGTAACTGAAGGTGTTGCTGTCCGGGTGGAAGAAACTGGCGACGTGCGGTGCCATGGTGAAACCTCAGCGCTTACCCAACGTGTCGTTGAGCAGCACCGCCAAGCGTTCCCCGGCCAGGCGCAGTTCGCTTTCGGCGACCGGCAGGTACGTGGCGGTGTACTCGGGCGCTAGCGTACGCTGGGCCGGGTAAACGCCAGGTGCAATGGCGATGCGGCAGCTGGACTCGGCCCACTGCACTGCATCGGTGCCGATCGCCGAGCGCTTGCCCACCTTCGGCGCCTTCAGCGCGGCCAGGCGCCGGGTGTAGGCGTCGTCGTCCAGCTTGAGGGTGTTCAGCATGCCGCTGTCCCACAGCGAATGCAGGTTGGTGCCGCGCCCGTTGAATTGCACCTGGAAGTCATTGCCGCCCTTGTCATGGCCGTAACCGGCATGCATGGGCTGGTGGATGTCGCCGACGAAATGCACGACGAACTTGAGTGCCTGCGCGCGTTCGGCATCGGGGCGGCTGCGGTCGCCGAGGATGGCGGTCTGGGTCTTCAACGCTTCCACCACGCAGTTGCCATTGCGGCAGTTGCGCTCGACCTCGTAGTGGCAATCATCTTCGCCGATGTTGACGTAATGCCAGCCGGCCGAACGCTTGCCAAGGCCGGGATCCTTGGCGCGCAGTTCATCGGCCCACGGCGCAATGGAGGCCAGGGTGGCCCCCGGCTCGGTGGCCAGAAGCCGCGCCACTTCGGCGCGGGTCTGCGGGGTCAGGCGCGGTTCGGCAACGCGGGCGACCAGGCGGTGGCCTTGTGCGCCCCACGCCAGGGCATCGGTGGATACGAGGGTGAGGGCGGTCAGCAGCGCGGCGGACGTCATCAGGGAGGCGATTTTCATCGGCCCATTCTAACGATCCGCCCCGGCGCTGACCTTTTCCGGATCTGGCCGGCTGGCGATGCCGCCGGCGCAACGGGGTGGCCCCGGCGGAATTCGGGATTCTGCCGGGGCCGTTCCCGCTACAGCGCCACTGGGCGCGAGAACACGTAGGAGGGGTCGAAGACCTTCCCACTGCGCTTCGACTGCAGGGCATGAGCTGCGCGCGGATCATTCGCGGCGTCGCCATGCTGTGCCATCAACGCTGGGGCGGGCGAGGTATCGGACGCAGAGCGCTGCCACGGTTGCTGCAGCCAGCTGCGCAGCAGCGTCGTCACCGGTGCGAGCCGCTCTTTGTCAGCGCGGGGAAGCGTTGCCGTTGCCGCCTCGAAGCTGTCCGTCACCGCCCTCACGAACTGCGGGTCGGCGTTTTCCTCGAGCAGCACCGCCACCGCCTTGACGTGCCCGCCCTGCATGGCGAATGCCAGCGGGGACTGCTCTGCGTTGGAGTCGTTGGGCGGGTAGGCGATTCCGGGTGGGACATGTTCCAGCAACAGCCTCAGCATCGCGGCGTGCCCCTTCTCGGCGGCAAACTGCAGCATGAGGTAGCTTTTGTCACGCGGCCGGACCCCCTGCTCAAACAGGTAGCGCGCGATATCCAATGCGTTGAACGCGACCGCAGTGCCCAATGCCTGCCGGAAGTCGAACGGCTCTGTCGCATCGCATGCGCGCGCGTTCTTCCTTTCCAACACCTGCCAGTGGGCGTGCAGCTGCCGGAACCTGTCCACATTGCCGTCCTCCGCCTGCGATACGAACGCGCGCAGGGTAGGCCTCGCCCCCGCCCGCAGCAGTACCTCGGTGCACTCCCAGTACCCATGTTCCACGGCGAGTTCGAGCGCTGTGGCTCCGTGAACTTCGGACGTCATGTCGACGTCGATCTTTCCAGCACTGGCGCGCAGCAGTGTTTCAAGGCGCTTTGAATGATTGGAGATCACCGCGCAGTGCGCGGCACCATAGCTGCCGGCGTCAGGGTTGGACTTCTCGAGCAGCTTCTTGATGGTGGTGTCGCTTGTCGGCTTCATCACCCGCCGCAGTGGGGACGTGCTGGCGTCGACGAGACAGGCGCGCTCCAGTGCGTTGAAGGGCGCCGATTGCCGCGTCCGATTGGATTTCTCCTGCTGTTCGATCTGGTGTGCCAGCTTGACGTTGAGCGATTGCACCTGGGCGCTGCCCCACCGGCGCACGTTGGCAAGCAGGCTGTTG
The DNA here is from genome assembly GCF_050031795.1 of Stenotrophomonas sp. SrG. NCBI lineage: Bacteria > Pseudomonadati > Pseudomonadota > Gammaproteobacteria > Lysobacterales > Lysobacteraceae > Stenotrophomonas > Stenotrophomonas sp. SrG. The sequence goes on along the minus strand of NZ_JBNBBE010000009.1, from coordinate 172,273 downwards.
CTCGCCGCCTCCATGGCAGTGCTTTGGCCTAACGTCTTGAAGGTGGGAACGTTGCGCGGCAGCGGGGCCCTTTCGTTGGGGATTATCTTCGCAAGGGAGCGCGGTGGCAGGGCAATGACGCGTTGGACGGCGCCCCTGCCCAGTTCAACCAACGCACTGGTCATGGTGCGCTGCGCCGCAGGAACAATCGCCAGTGCCTGCTCGACCCGCACCGGTGGCGGGTCGGGTGGCAGGTCGACCACAGGCGGGGTGCAGGCCGGCTCTGCCTGGAGGGCGGTCGAAGCGGCAATGTCCGGCACCACGACCGCGTTCGGCGTTGCCTGGCCCTGGCTGTGCAGGGCCGACTCGAGCTTGGCGATCTGCGCCTGGTAGTGCGAACGCGCGTCACCCTCGGGCAGGCGGGCGTGCTCGACTTTCAGGACCGACAGGGCGGCGCGGGTACTTTCCAGCTCCAGCGCAGAGAGATCACCGGGTTCCAGGTGGTCGTCGCCGCCGCAGGCGAACTGGCTGTCCTCATCCGACGAGTCGGACACCTCCTGGAAGTCGATCCTGCCCTGCGGCAGCGCCGGAGTCTGGGCTGTGCTCACGCAGGGCGTCGCCACATTGAGAATGGACCAGAGCCTGCCGATGGCCGGCGTCCTGTTGATCTGGCCTGCGATCAGGTGGAGGCCTTCGCTCAGGCTGGGAAGCGGTCGGCGCGGGGCGGCGGGATTGGCGGGAAGTTGCGAGGGAATGCGGGTCATGTCGGTCCTTCAGCAGCGGCTGGAGAGAGGCGGGATGGGGGTGCCGGTAGGCTGGCCGTGCATGCTTGGCTGCGCCTGCCCGCTCTCCGATGAATTGTTGCCGGACACGTCACTACGATTGACTGCGCCAATTGACGCGAGCAGCGTGTGTGGTCTTGCTCAATCGATCCATGTCGCTGCATGCACCGCAGCGCGTTCCTCGATTCAGTCCATTGATCGAATCGATCGTTCTAATTGACGTGGTGATGAACAGTGCTGCAACAAGGCAAAAAAAATCCCCGGCCAAGGCCGGGGAAATGCGTTGCTGCGAGGTTGGGAGCGGCGCTGACCGGTGGGTCAGAACTTGAACACGTAGGACACGCCATACGCCAGCGGGTCGATCTTGACGGTGCCCAGCTTGGTGCCATCCAGCTTGACGTCGCTGTCGATGTCGATCCAGCGCACGTCGACGCGCAGGGCGCCCTTGTCGGCGATGGCGAAGTCGACGCCGGCGTGTGCGGCCAGGCCCCACGAGTCTTCCAGCTTGAGGCTGCTGCCGGCCAGGGCGCCGCCGGTTTCTTCGCTGAAGAAGGTGGTGTAGTTCAGGCCGGCGCCGAGGAACGGGGACACCTTGCCCTTGCTGTTGAAGTGGTACTGCAGGGAGACCACCGGCGGCAGGTGCTTGGTGCTGCCAACGCGGCCCAGGCCGTCGATGTTGATGTCGTGCTTGAACGGCAGGGCGGCCAGAAGCTCGATGCCGAGGTTGTCGGCGATGAAGTATTCGCCGGTGATGGTGGGCTTGATGTCGTTGTCGACGTCGACCTTGAGGCCGCCGGCCAGGGTGCCGTTGTTGGACTTGGGGGCCACCTGGTGCACGCCGGCGGCCAGGGTCCAGTCGCCCTTGGACTGGGCCATGGCGGGGCTGGCGGCCAGGGCGAGGGCGGCGGCAAGGCTGGCGGGCAGGAGGAGGGAGGGGGTGCGCATGGTGCGTTCTCGTGGCGGGGTGGAATGGGGCCAGTTTTCCCGTCCAGGCCTTGGCGCGCCTTGATCCGGATCAATCCACGATTTTTACGGGTGTAACCGCTTCCCATCACGATCCCGGGGGCCGGGGTGGGTCGGGCTTTGATAGAATGGCGGCCCTTTCCATCGGCGCCGCTCTGTCGCGGCTGCAGGAGCTTGTGAACATGGCAATCAAGGTTGGCATCAACGGTTTCGGTCGCATCGGGCGCAACGTGCTGCGTTCGGCGGTGCTGAATTTCGGTAATGACATCGAAATCGTGGCCATCAACGATCTGCTGGAGCCGGATTACCTGGCGTACATGCTGAAGTACGACTCGGTGCATGGCCGCTTCAAGGCAGACGTGGAAGTGTCGGGCAGCGACCTGCTGGTCAATGGCAAGAAGATCCGCCTGACCCAGGAACGCGATCCGGCCAACCTGAAGTGGGACGAGGTCGGCGTGGACGTGGTGATCGAGTCCACGGGCCTGTTCCTGACCAAGGAAACGGCGCAGAAGCACATCGATGCGGGCGCGAAGAAGGTGATCCTGTCGGCACCGTCGAAGGACGATACGCCGATGTTCGTGTTCGGTGTGAACGACAAGACCTATGCGGGCGAGGCGATCATCTCCAACGCGTCGTGCACCACCAACTGCCTGGCGCCGCTGGCCAAGGTGATCAACGACAAGTGGGGCATCAAGCGTGGCCTGATGACCACGGTGCATGCGGCGACTGCGACGCAGAAGACCGTGGATGGTCCGTCGAACAAGGACTGGCGCGGTGGCCGCGGCATCCTGGAAAACATCATTCCTTCGTCGACGGGTGCGGCCAAGGCCGTGGGCGTGGTCATTCCGGAGCTGAACAAGAAGCTCACCGGCATGAGCTTCCGCGTGCCGACCTCTGACGTGTCGGTGGTCGACCTGACGGTGGAGCTGGAGAAGGAAGCTACGTACGCCGAGATCTGCGCGGAAGTGAAGGCGCAGAGCGAAGGCGCGCTGAAGGGCATCCTGGGCTACACCGAAGACAAGGTCGTGGCGACCGATTTCCGCGGTGAAACCCACACGTCGGTGTTTGATGCCGACGCCGGCATCGCCCTGGACAGCACGTTCGTGAAGCTGGTGTCCTGGTACGACAACGAGTGGGGCTATTCGAACAAGTGCCTGGAAATGGCCAAGGTCGTCGCCGCGAAGTAATCGCTGCGTACGGATCTGAAAGAACGGCGGACTTCGGTTCGCCGTTTTTTTTGGTCGGTACCCGCCGATGGCGCGTGTCGCCGGCCTTCGTCCGGCGGCTGATGTAGTTGTGCGAACAGCCGCTGCCTGCAGGACCTCTGGCCAGGGCCGGCGGGTACGGGGGTACGGGACACGCCGTGAACCCGTCCATGGGGGCTCGTAGAAAACATCCATGTTTTCTACGGTCCCGTACCCCCGTACCCGCCGACCCTCCGATGGTCACCGGTGGCCATGGGAAAGCGGGGGGCATGGCGCCTTGGACCGCTGTTCCCCCCGATTCAGTTAGCATGGCTCCGCTGCCGCTGGCGCCTTGCTTGTCATGGCTGCCGGTGGCGTTCCCTTGAGGATGACGCGGAATGGAAGCATTGATTGTCCTGGCGGTACTGGTGCTGTTGGCCGTGCCGGTGTTGCTGATCGTGGCGTTGGTGATGATTTCCGGGCTGCGCCGCAGGGTGGCTGCCTTGGAGCAGGCACGTAGCGGCAGTGCCCAACCGGCGGCCCAGCCGGCGGTGAGTGCGGCATGGGAAGAGCGCCCGTATGCGCCGACCCCGGTGGCTGCGCCGGCGCCTGCCCCTGAGGTGCCGCTGACCGACCCAGAGTCGGTGCCCGAGCCGTTCGCTGCGGCTGCGCGGGTTGCGCCGCCGCCGCTGCCGTCCGCTGCTGTCTCCGAACCCGAACCCTTCGTGCCGCCGCCGCCGCGTGGGCCGGACCTGGGCGAGCGGATCGTGGGGACGATCAAGCGCTGGTTCACCGAGGGCAATGTGCCGGTGAAGATCGGCATGCTGGTGTTGTTGGCGGGTGTTGCGGCGCTGCTGAAGTATGCGAGCGACCAGGGTTGGCTCAATGCGCCGATCGAGCTGCGCCTGGCGGGCATTGCGGCGGGTGCGCTGGCGGGGCTGGTGTTCGGCTGGGTGCAGCGCGAGCGCCGGCGGATGTTTGCGCTGGCGTTGCAGGGCGGGGCGATTGGCATCCTGCTGCTGACGATCTTCGCGGCGTTCAAGCGCTATGACCTGATCGATCCGGGTATCGCGTTCGCGCTCAGCATCGTGCTGATTGCGGGCATGGGGGTGCTGGCGGTGGTGCAGAACTCTCGCACGCTGGCAGTGCTGGGTATCCTGGCCGGGTTCATGGCGCCGATCTGGCTGTCCACCGGCAGCGGCAACCATGTGGCGCTGTTCTCGTATTACGCGGTGCTCAATGCGGCCATCCTCGCCATTGCGTGGTGGCGGCCGTGGCGCGCGCTCAACCTGCTGGGTTTTGCGTTTACGTTTGGCATCGGCACCACGTGGGGGGTGCTGCAGTACAACGCGGACAAGTTCGCCAGTACCGAGCCGTTCCTGCTGCTGTTCTTTACGTTCTACCTGGTCATTCCCATCCTGTACGCGCGCCGCCAGCCGGCGGAGAAGCGCGATCTGGTCGATGGCAGCCTGGTGTTTGGCACGCCGCTGATCGCGTTCTTGCTGCAGGCGGGCATGCTGCATGACGACCGGTTGCTGCTGGCGCTGTGCGCGCTGGGGGTGGCGGCGTTGTATGCGGGGCTGGCGTGGGCGCTGATCCGGCGGCCGCGCTATGCGGCGTTGGGTCAGTCGCATGCGGTGCTGGCGGTGGGCTTTGCCACGCTGGCGGTGCCGTTGGCGTTGTCGGCACGTGCCACGGCCAGTGTGTTCGCGCTGGAAGGCGCGGCGCTGGTGTGGCTGGGCCTGCGCCAGCAGCGCCTGCTGCCGCAGATCGCCGGCGCGCTGCTGCAGCTGGGTGCCGCGTTCGGCTTCGTGGTGGGGGCCGACTACTGGTTCAACGACGCCACGGCCATCGCCAACCCGACCTTCATGAGCGGGTTGCTGCTGGCGCTGGCCGGGTTTGCGTCGGCCTTCAGCTACCGCCGTGCCGGCCGCGACGCACCGGCCATCGTGTACTACCTGTGGGGCCTGCTGTGGTGGCTGGGTGGCGCCAGCCATGAGATCACCCGCTTCGTTGCGTTCGACAGCCGCCCGGATGCGTTGCTGGTCGTAGTTGCGGTCACGGCATGGATCGCGGCGGAGGTGCACCGGCGCATGCCGGCGCGCGCGCTGGTGTTGACCACGCTGGCGATGCTGCTGTGCGCGTTCCCGCTGGCGCTGTGGCAGGTGGACATCCACCGCCAGCCCTTCGCCGGATATGGCGCGATGGCCTGGGCGGTGTTCGCGGTGCTGGGTGTGCGCAGCCTGTGGTGCCTGCGCGGTGGCCAGGACCGTGCAGCGGTGGCGGCGCAGTTCATCTGGTGGCTGCTGTGGCCGACAGTGCTGTCTCTGGCTGCGTCGTGGCTGGCCGACCGCTTCGAGCTGGCCCAGGGCTGGGCGCTGGCGGCGACGCTGCTGCCGTGGCTGGCGGTGGTGTTCATCGCGCTGCAGCGCTGGCGCTGGTTGACGGTGCCGTTGGGCGAGCGCTTCAACGTGGCGCGCCCTGCGTTGCAGTGCACGCTGTTTGCGGTGCTGGGGCTGGCGTGGGTCGGCTTCCTGTTTGCCCCGGGCGCGGCGTGGCCGCTGCCGTGGGTACCCGTGTTCAACCCGTTGGAGCTGGCGCAGCTGGCCGTGCTGGCGTTGCTGGCGCGGTGGCTGTGGCGCGGCGATGCGCCCGCAGCACTGCAGGCACGCCGCGTGCCGCTGCTGGCGCTGTCCGGCTTCATTGCGCTGACCAGCATCACCCTGCACGCCGTGCACCATTGGGGCGGGGTGTCGTGGAACGGGCGGCTGTGGTCGTCCACGCTGGCACAGACCAGTTTGACGGTGGTGTGGAGTGTGCTCGGCGTGATCAGCTGGGTGTGGGGTTCGCGCCGCGGGCAGCGCGCCCTGTGGCTGGTGGGTGCGGTGCTGATGGGCGTGGTGCTGGCCAAGCTGGTGCTGATCGACCGGCAGCACCTGGGCAACCTGCTTGGTATTTCTTCCTTCATTGCCTACGGCCTGCTGTGCACGGTCGTGGGCTATCTGGCGCCGGCGCCGCCGCGGGCGCCGGACCCCATCGTGGAGCCGCAGCCGTGACCCTTCTTCATCGTGTAATCGCCATCGTGTCGCTCGCCGTGGCCACGCCCGCGCTGGCGGCCGATGCGCGCCAGGACTTCCGCGAGCAGTGGCCGCTGCAGCTGTCTGCCGCGCAGGCCGGTGCCTACCGGCTGATGCTGGGCGAGGCGCAGTACCGCAGCGCGGTGTCGCCCCAGTTGGCCGATGTGCAGGTGTTCAATGCGCGGGGCCAGGCCCTGCCGTCGGCGCTGTTCTCGGCCGACCAACCGCTGGCGCAGGCGGCCGAATGGCAGGCGCTGCCCTGGTTCCCGCTGCCGGCGCAGGGCGGTAGCGGCGGCGACGATCTGCAACTGCTGACCGAACGCAACACCGATGGCAGCGTGCGCCGCGTGGAAGCCCGCCTCGGCCGCAGCGTGGGCAACGCATCGCCGGGTGGCTGGCTGGTCGACGCCAGCGCGCTGCGCACCGGCGTGCAGGCCCTGCGCCTGGATTGGGAGGCGCCGCAGGCGCTGCAGGTACGCGTGCGCGTGGATGCCAGCGACGACCTGCGCGACTGGCAGCGCGTGGCCGACGACGTGCCGCTGGTGGATCTGCAGCACGACGGCCGCCGGCTGCAGCAGCGCCGTATCGAGATAGGCCGCGAAGCGAAGTATTTCCGCATCGTGCCCACCGGCGGCGATGCGCTGCCGGCGCTGTCGGCGGTGCAGGCCGAACGCGTGGCCACGGCGCAGGCGATCGCGTGGCAGTGGCGCGCGCTGAGCGGTGCCGCAGGCAGGCCGGGGGAGTTCGAATACACCCTCGATGGCCGCTTCCCGATCGCGCAGGTGGACATCGCCACGCCGGACAACAGCGTGGTGCAGTGGACCCTGCTCAGCCGCGACGATGCCAACCAGCCCTGGCAGGTCCGCGCAGGGCCGTGGGTGGCCTACCAGCTGCAGGACACCGACGCGCGCCGGCAGTCGCAGACCCAGTCGCTGGCCGTGGCCACGCGGGACCGCTTCTGGAAGCTCACCGCCGCGCAGGGCACGGCGGCGATGCCGGCGCCCACGTTGAAGCTGGGCTAA
>NZ_JBNBBE010000009.1:15310-165194 GCF_050031795.1 Stenotrophomonas sp. SrG | reverse complement strand
TCAGGGCGCGCAGTGGCAACCGGCGCTGGCCACGGTGCAGGGCGCCGCGCAGCCGCTCGGCGGCGACGCGGCCGTGCAGCCGGTACGCGACTGGAAGCGCTGGCTGCTGTGGGGCCTGCTGGTGCTGGGCGTGCTCATCGTCGGCGGGTTCGCGGCCAGCCTGCTGCGACAGGCTGGCCGCGCCAGGGAGTGACGACCAACGGTCGTCACCTACCTGTCGGTTTCCCGTTGCGACCGTTGGTCGTTACGCGCCGAGGGATCGTTACAATGGGCGTCTGCGCCGTGCGCGGCGCCCTTTCCTTTTCCGCCAAAGAGTTGCTGCCCCATGTCCATCGTTCGCATGACCGACCTCGACCTTTCCGGCAAGCGCGTGCTGATCCGCCAGGACCTGAACGTGCCGATCGAAAACGGCCGCATCACCTCCGAGCAGCGCATCACTGCATCGCTGCCGACGTTGAAGCTGGCGCTGGAAAAGGGCGCGGCGGTGATGGTCACCTCGCACCTGGGCCGACCCCAGGAAGGCGTCTGGAGCGAAGCCGAGTCGCTGGCCCCGGTGGCGCTGCGCCTGTCGCAGCTGCTGGGCGTGAACGTGCCGCTGGTGCGCGATTGGGTCGACGGCGTGGACGTGGCCCCGGGTTCGATCGTGCTGCTGGAAAACTGCCGCATGAACGTGGGCGAGGGCAAGGATGACGAAGCCCTGTCGCGCAAGTACGCCGCGCTGTGCGATGTGTTCGTGATGGATGCCTTCGGCACCGCGCACCGCGCCCAGGCCTCCACCCACGGCGTGATCCGCTTCGCCCCGGTCGCCGCCGGTGGCCCGCTGCTGATGGCCGAGCTGGACGCATTGGCCAAGGCACTGCTCGCCCCGGCCCAGCCGCTGCTGGCGATCGTGGCCGGCAGCAAGGTCAGCACCAAGCTGGAGTTGCTGGCCAACCTGGTCGGAAAGGTCGACCAGCTGATCGTGGGGGGCGGGATCGCAAACTCCTTCATCGCCGCCGCCGGCTATCCGGTGGGCAAGTCGCTGTACGAGCCGGACCTGCTGGAGACCGCGAAGAAGATCGTCGCCGATGCCAAGGCACGTGGCGCCGATATTCCGCTGCCGACGGACGTGGTGGTGGCCAAGCAGTTCCTCCCGGATGCCGAAGCCACCGTCAAGGCGGTGGCTGACGTGGCCGAAGACGACCTGATCCTGGATATCGGCCCGCAGACCGCCCAGCACTACGCCGGGTTGATCGCCAAGGCCGGCACCGTGGTCTGGAACGGCCCGGTCGGCGTGTTCGAATTCGAATCCTTCAGCCACGGCACCCAGGCGCTGGCCCAGGCCATCGCCAGCTCGCCGGCGTTCTCCATCGCCGGTGGCGGCGATACCCTGGCTGCGGTCGACAAGTACGACATCGCCGACCAGGTCAGCTACATCTCCACCGGCGGTGGCGCCTTCCTCGAGTTCCTCGAAGGCAAGACCCTGCCGGCAGTGGCCGCGCTCGAAGCCCGGGGCAACTGATGGCAATGGCATCGGGGGTGGCGCCGACTGGGCGCCACTTCGATGAACGCCGGGACACGCTGTTCTTCGACCTCGACGGCACCCTGATCGACTCTGCGGTGGGCATCACCCAATGCGTGGCGCATGCGCTCACGGAAATGGGGCGCCCAGTGCCGCCGCAGGAGGAACTGCGGCGCTGGATCGGCCCGTCGCTGCGCACCAGCTTCGCGCCGTTGTTCGACGATCCGGCCCAGGTGGAGCAGGCGGTGACGTATTACCGCGAACGCTTCGACGTGGTCGGCTGGCGTGAGCACGAGGTCTACCCGCGCATCGGCCAGGTCGTCCAGGCGCTGCACGCCCGCGGCCACCGGCTGGCGATCGTCACCGCCAAGAACGAGCCGCATGCGCGGCGCATCGTCGAGCACCTGCCGTTTGGCGCGTGCTTCGAGGATGTCATCGGCGCCACCCCGGACGGCAGCCGCAGCGAAAAGCCCCAGCTGGTGGCCGAAGCGCTGCGGCGGCTGATGCTGCCGGCGGCGCAGTGCTGGATGATCGGTGACCGGCGCATGGATATCGAAGGCGCGCGCCATCACGGCATGCGCAACATCGGCGTGCTGTGGGGCTTTGGCGGTGCCGAAGAACTGCAGGCGGCGGGCGCGGGGAACCTGGCCGCGACCCCCGATGCGCTGCTCTCGTTGATCGATTGAACGTCGCGGCGGCGCTCCGTACGCCGCCGCATGTCGTGACCCGGTCCGCTACTGTCCTGAGCGGTCCGGATGGACTGTCTGCAGGACATCGGCGAAACCCAGACGCGACAATGCTGTAAACGTATTCATGGGACGTGAAGGGTGTGCTAATTTCAACCCTTTCCCGGGAGCCCTTTAACCATGATTGAGCGTCAGCGCCGTACGAAGATCCTTGCCACCCTCGGACCGGCAACCGACCCGCCGGGCGTGCTGGAGGATCTGTTCCGCGCCGGCGTGAACGTGGTCCGCCTCAACTTCAGCCACGGTGACCCGTCCGGCCAGGCCAAGCGCGCCGCCGACGTGCGCGCCGCCGCGCAGCGCGTGGGCGTGGAAGTGGGCATCCTGGCCGACCTGCCGGGCCCGAAGATCCGCATCGAGCGTTTCACCGAAGGCAAGATCCACCTCAAGGCGGGCGACCGCTTCGACCTGGTCGCCTCGGCCAATGCGCCGGCCGGCGACACCACCCAGGTCGGCGTGAGCTACCTGGGCCTGCCGCAGGACGTGGTGGCCGGTGACGTGCTGCTGCTCGACGACGGCCTGATGCAGCTGCAGGTGGTCGAAGTGCAGGGCGAGCGCATCGTCAACACCGTGCTCAACGATGGCGTGCTGTCCGACCGCAAGGGCCTGAACAAGCAGGGCGGTGGCCTTTCGCTGGGCGCGCTGACCGAACGCGACAAGGAGCTGATCGGCATCGTGGCCAAGATCGGCGTGGATTTCATCGCCGTGTCCTTCTGCCGCAACGCGCAGGACATGAACGATGCCCGCGCCATCGCCGAATCGCACGGCTGCTACGCCGCGCTGGTCTCCAAGATCGAGCGCACCGAAGCCATCGAGAACCTCGAAGAAATCGTCGACGCCAGCGATGTGGTGATGGTGGCGCGCGGTGACCTGGGCGTGGAAATCGGCGATGCCGAACTGCCGGGCCTGCAGAAGAAGATCATCAAGGCCTCGCTGGCCCAGAACAAGGTGGTGATCACCGCCACCCAGATGCTGCAGTCGATGGTCGAAAGCCCGATCCCGACCCGCGCCGAAGTGCTGGACGTGGCCAACTCGGTCATCGACGGTACCGATGCGGTGATGCTGTCGGCCGAAACCGCCGCCGGCGCCTACCCGGTGAAGGCCGTGGAAGCCATGGCGCGCATCTGCCTGGGTGCCGAACGCCAGTTCCAGACCGAAACCGATTTCGGCGCCTCGCCGCGCAACCTGGAACGTGCCGACCAGGCCATCGCCATGGCCACCATGTTCCTGTCCCAGCACGTGGGCGTACGCGCGATCGTGGCGATGACCGAATCCGGTGGCACCGCCCGTTACCTGTCGCGCTTCCGCGCCTCGGCCCCGGTGTTCGCGGTGACCCGTCACGACGGTGCCCGCCGCCAGATGGCGCTGATGCGCGATGTGTTCCCGATCAACTTCGACAGCCGCGGCTTCACCCCGCGCGAAGCCGCACGCGGCAGCATCCGCCTGCTGGTGGAAGCCAACCAGCTGCAGGCCGGCGACCGCGTGGTGTTCACCAGCGGCGAGCACATGGAAACCCATGGCGCCACCAACACCCTGCGCCTGCTGGAAGTAGGTGAAGACGGCCGCGCCAGTGGCTTGGGCGACCTGTAAGGAACGCCGGACGCTGGGTCGCACGCCGACCCAGCGGTCCACCCGTTCACATTGAAAGCGCTTCCATCCCCCATGAACGGCCAGTTCACGGGAGGGGACCGCTATAATCGTGTTTTTCCCGCACCCGCCACAGGAAATACATGAGCATCGAACAGCTGGCCGAAACCGCCCAGGCCATGGTCGCCCCGGGCAAGGGCATCATCGCCATCGACGAATCCACCGGTACCATCGCCAAGCGCTTCGCCAGCGTGGGCATCGAGAACACCGAAGAGAACCGTCGTGCCTACCGCGAGCTGCTGCTGACCACGCCGAAGCTCAACGAGCATATTTCCGGCGCGATCCTGTACGACGAAACCATCCGCCAGTCCACCAAGGACGGCGTGCCGTTCGCCAAGTACATGGCCGACAACGGCATGATCCCGGGCATCAAGGTCGACAAGGGCGCCCATCCGCTGGCCGGTTGCCCGGGCGAGCTGGTCACCGAAGGCCTCGACGGCCTGCGTGAGCGCCTGCAGGAGTACTACAAGCTGGGTGCGCGTTTCGCCAAGTGGCGTGCGGTCATCAACATCGGCGAAAGCATTCCGTCGGGTACCTGCATCGAGTCCAACGCCCATGCGCTGGCCCGTTATGCCGCGCTGTGCCAGGAATGCGGCCTGGTGCCGATGGTCGAGCCGGAAGTGATCATGGACGGCGACCACGACATCGAAACCTGCTACGAAGTCACCGAAGCCACCCTGCGTTCGCTGTTCGACGCGCTGTACCAGCAGAACGTGCTGCTGGAAGGCACCATCCTGAAGGCCTCGATGGTCATCTCCGGCAAGGGCTGCGAAGAGCAGGCCGACGTCGAGGAAGTGGCTGAATCGACCGTCATGTGCCTCAAGAGCACCGTGCCGGCGATCCTGCCGGGCGTGGTGTTCCTGTCCGGCGGCCAGGGTGACGAGCAGTCCACCGCGCACCTCAACGCCATGAACCAGATGGGCAACCTGCCGTGGCCGCTGAGCTTCTCCTACGGCCGCGCCATGCAGCAGGCCGCGCTGAAGCTGTGGGCCAAGGACACCAAGGCCAACGTCGCCAAGGCACAGCAGACCGTGTACGACCGCGCCAAGGAAAACGGCCAGGCTGCACTGGGCAAGTGGAACGGCTGATCCTGCCGGCCGCATGAAATGAAAAAGACGCCGGCGCCATGCCGGCGTTTTTTTATCGGCACCCCAACGGCTCTACAAGGCGGCTTCATGCGAGCAGGATGGACCTGGCTGTTCCTGTTGTTCCCCGCCACCGCAGCCAATGCCGCGGCGCGGGACTTTGATGTACTGCATTACGACCTCGCCCTTGTGCCGGACATCGCGCGTAGGCAGGTGAGCGGCCAGCAGACCGTGCAGCTGCGCTCGGAACGTCCCGGGCTGTCCGAAATCCAGCTCGACAGCGGCGAGCTCAAGATCAACTCGGTCGGCATGAACGGGCGGCCGCTGCGCTTCCAACAGCAGCAGGCAACCGTCACCATCTTTTTTGACGCACCGCTCAAACGCCACGAACAGGCAGCACTGCAGATCACCTACAGCGGCACGCCGGCGTACGGCCTCGAATTCGCCCCCGGGCGCAGCGAGGTCTACACCATCTTCTCCACCAGCCAGTGGATGCCCTCGGTGGATGCACCCGATGAGCGCGCCACGCTGTCCCTGTCGGTGACGTTGCCCAACGATCTGCTTGCCACCGGCAGCGGTCGCACGCTGCCCGCACGTGCGCTCGCCGACGGCCGCATCGAACACCGCTGGCGGCTGGATACGCCGATGCCCGGCTACGTGTATGGGTTTGCCGCAGGCCGTTACCAGCAGTTCCGCGCACGGCACGGCGACACCGCGCTGCGCTTCCTGTCCGCCGAACGCTCGCCCGGGCAGCTGCAGGCGATCTTCGCGCGCACCGGTGACATGCTCGATTTCTTTGCCGCGCGTGCAGGCCTGCCTTATCGCGGCGACTACGAACAGGCGCTGGTGGCCGACACCATCGGCCAGGAAATGGCCGGGCTGTCGCTGATGTCGGAGGCGTACGGGCAGGAAGTGCTGGACGACCCGGACCACGTCGCCCTGATCGCCCACGAAGCCGCCCACCAGTGGTGGGGCAACCGGGTGACGTGCATCGGCTGGGAGCACTTCTGGCTCAACGAAGGTTTCGCCAATTTCATGACCGCCGCCTACCTGCAGCAGGCGCAGGGCGAAGCGGCGTACCAGGCGCAGGTGCAGCGCTGGCGCACGCGGGTGGAGGCGCTGCGTGCCAAGGGCGCCGACCACGCGCTGGTGTATGGGAGCTGGAAGGCGCCTACCGGTGATGACCGCGCCGTGGTGTACCAGAAGGGGGCTTACGTACTGCACCTGCTGCGTGAGGCGTTGGGTGAAGATGCGTTCTGGCGTGGCATCCGCGAGTACAGCCGCGCGCATGATGGAAAGAGCGTGGAGACCGCGGATTTCCAGCAGGCGATGGAACACGCAGCAGGGCGTTCACTGCAGCCGTTCTTCAACGAATGGGTATATGCGCCAACGCCCGTCCGGCCTACGGTGCTGCAGCTGGAAGCTCCATCCCAGCAGCCAGCGGCGGCAACGGCCCCGCCACCTCCACCGGTTGCCCCAGCGCCGCAAGCGCCTGCTGGTACACCTTGAAGGTCGCGGCGTTATAGGCCACCAGGATGATCCGCTGCGGTTCGCGGTGCGAACGCTGCCACGTCAATGTCTCGGTGGCCGCGATATGCGCGGCCTGGTGCAGCGGGTAGCCGAACACGCCGCAACTGATCGCCGGGAACGCGATCGACGTCAGGCCCAGTTTCTCGGCCAGCTGCAGCGATTTCCAGTAGCAGTTGGCCAGCAGCGCCGGCTCATCGCGCAGGCCGTCCTGCCACACCGGGCCCACCGTGTGCAGCACGTGCTTTGCCGGCAGGTTGTAGCCGGCCGTGGCGCGTACTTCACCGGTCGGGCAGCGCATGCCCGGGCGGATCTCCGGCAACGCCGCACACTCGGCCAGCAGCTGCGGGCCGGCCGCGCGATGGATCGCCCCATCCACGCCACCCCCGCCAAGCAGGGACTCGTTGGCCGCATTGACGATCGCATCCACCGCCAGGGTCGTGATGTCGCCCTGCCACACTTCGATCTTCATGCGTGCCGCTCCTTCTATACCGGGTCCATACAACGGGATGACTGCCGCCACACACGCTAGCGGCCAGGGCATCTAGGCTGCGTCATCGTCGTCTCAGGCAGTGCGACCCGGCGGGCACCGCCCAACACCGCTACCTTGCGGCGGGCTGGCTTCACGGCAGATGAAGGTCGCGTTGGAAACGAAAACGCCCACCGCAGCGGTGGGCGTCACGTTCAGCCAAGGCAGCCGGTTCAGGGGGTGCCGGCCAGCCACTCGTCGTCGGAGCCTTCGTTGATGTCGGCAAACAGCGGCGTGGAGAAGTAGCGCTCGCCGGTATCGGGCAGCATCGCCAGCAGCACGCTGCCGGGCTCAGCCTTGGCCGCCACATCCAGCGCGCTGGCCACCGTGGCACCGGCCGAGATGCCGACGAAGATGCCTTCCTCGGCCGCCAGCCGGCGCGACGTTTCAATCGCGCGGGCGTCGTCGATGCTCAGCAGTTCGTCGTAGACCTCGCGGTTGAGCACGTCCGGCACGAAGTCCGGGGTCCAGCCCTGGATCTTGTGCGGCTTCCACTCCGCGCCGCCCAGCAGCGCCGCGCCTTCCGGTTCAGTGGCGATGATGCGCGTTTCCGGGCGGGCCACCTTGAGCACCTCGCCCACCCCGGTGAGGGTGCCGCCGGTGCCCCAGCCGGTCACGAAGTAATCCAGCCGCGTGCCGGCGAAGTCGCGCAGGATCTCGGCCGCCGTGGTGTTGCGGTGGTAGGCCGGGTTGGCCGGGTTGGTGAACTGGCTGGCCAGGAACCAGCCGTGTTCCTCGGCCAGCTCGCGGGCGCGCTTGACCATGCCCGAGCCGCGTTCGGCGGCCGGGGTCAGGATCACCTTGGCGCCGTAGGCGCGCATCAGCTTGCGGCGCTCGATCGAGAAGGTCTCCACCATCGTGGCCACGAACTTGTAGCCGCGCGCGGCGGCCACCATGGCCAGCGCCACGCCGGTGTTGCCGGAGGTGGCCTCCACGATGGTGTCGCCAGGCTTGAGCACCCCGCGGGCTTCGGCGTCCAGGATGATCGCAAGCGCCAGGCGGTCTTTCACCGACCCGCCGGGATTGAACGACTCCACCTTCGCGTACAGGGTGACGTGGTCGGGGGCAATGCGGTTCAGGCGCACCACCGGGGTATTGCCGATGGTGTCCAGGATCGAGTTGTACAGGGCCATGGGAAAGCTCCACGGATAGAGGGATGACGGGTTCCGCCAGACCGTAGCGCCGGCATATGAGCGCGCGAAATGACCTGATTACCTTCATAAACAACATTTGGTTATAAGCTGGTGACGGCAACTGCCTTACAGTCGGCTTGACCCCTTCCTTCCTGCTGCGCGCACGCCCATGACGCTGACCCAACTCCGTTACCTGGTCGCCATCGCCGACGCCGAGCTCAACATCACGCTGGCGGCCTCCCGGGTGCATGCCACCCAGCCCGGGCTGTCCAAGCAGCTCAAGCAGCTGGAAGATGAACTGGGCTTCCTGCTGTTCGTGCGCAAGGGTCGCAGCCTGGAAGCGGTGACCCCCGCCGGCGTGGAAGTGATCGGCCGCGCCCGCGCAGTGCTGTCCGAAGCGAACAACATCCGCACCTACGCCGCCAACCAGCGCCGCGAGAGCCAGGGCCAGTTGATCCTGACCACTACCCACACCCAAGCAAGGTTCGTGCTGCCGCCGGCGGTGGCGCGCATCAAGCAGGCCTACCCGCAGGTCAGCGTGCACCTGCAGCAGGCCGCCGAAAGCGACGCGCTGGATCTGCTCAGCCAGGGCGATGCGGATATCGCCATCATCAGCACCGCCGGCGCCGAACCCACCGCCGGCATCGCCATTCCGCTGTACCGCTGGCGCCGGCTGGTGCTGGTACCGCGCGGCCATCCGCTCGACCGCCCCGGTGCCGCCCCGGACCTGCTGGCGCTGTCGACCCAGCCGCTGATCAGCTACGAATCCTCCACCCGCGGCAGCTCCTCGCTGCAGCGCGCCTTCGCTGCCTCCGGGCTGACCCCGGACATCGCGCTGACCGCGCTGGATGCGGACCTGATCAAGACCTACGTGCGCACCGGCCTGGGCGTGGGCCTGCTGGCCGAAATGGCGGTCAATGCCGGCGATGAAGACCTGCGCTCGTGGCCGGCGCCGGCGCCGATCGACGAATGCATCGCCTGGGCGGTGCTGCCGCGCGACCGCGTGCTGCGCGACTACGCGCTGGAACTGGTTCACGTGCTGGCCCCGCAGATCGACACCCGCGACCTGCGCCGGGTCATCGACGGCAACCAAGAGGCCGATTGGCCGTTGCCGCCGACGTGGGAATCGCTGACCCAGACCATTACGGTCTGACGCCGCCCGACCAACGGTCGGGCGCTACCGGTCCGGCGTCCGGTAGGTGACGACCGTTGGTCGTCACGCGTTCCCTCGCTCCGGAGTCCGGTAGGTGACGACCGTTGGTCGTCACGCCGTCCCTCGGTCCGGGGTCCGGTAGGTGACGACCGTTGGTCGTCACGCCGTCCCTGCGACGCTTGGTCGCAGATGCCCATTCAGCGGCGTGCGCACGGAAACCCGCCGTTACAATCGCACCGTGAACCGCCGTCGCCGCCCGTTTGCCGTCCTGCTGCAGCTCGCCTTCGTGGCGACGCTGCTGATGGCGTTGGCGCCA
The DNA here is from genome assembly GCF_050031795.1 of Stenotrophomonas sp. SrG. NCBI lineage: Bacteria > Pseudomonadati > Pseudomonadota > Gammaproteobacteria > Lysobacterales > Lysobacteraceae > Stenotrophomonas > Stenotrophomonas sp. SrG. The sequence continues at coordinate 155,560 of NZ_JBNBBE010000009.1, read as the reverse complement.
CTGGTCAGCCGCTGGCAGCAGGCGCAGGGCCCGTCGGTGATGCTGATGCCCGGTGGCATGGCGCACGTGATGCCCAGCGGCGCAGTCGACGTTGCCCCCACGCCGGATTCCGGCATGTCGCATCACGACATGCACGCGATGGCGGCAAGCGACAGCGCGACGCATGCCACGGCGATGCACCACATGTCCATGCACGACATGTCAGGGCATGCCGCCGCAGTGGCCGACACTGAACCCGCTGCCCCCATCGACCCGCATGCCGGCCATGGCGAGGCCTGCGAATACTGCATGATGGCCTCGCGCCTGATGCCGTGGCTGGCAGTGCTGATCGTCCTGCTGCCGGCGCTGCCAGTCATCGCCCCACCGGTGCTGCGCACCGTCGCCGCGCCGCGCAGTCTGCGCTGGCCTGCCCATGCCGCGCGGGGTCCCCCGCTTCACGCCTGAAACCGCCCTTTCATTTTCCTGCTGCGCGACGCCGTGATGGCGCCGCGCGCCTGTGCGTTTTCCGGAGTTCCAGCATGAAGCTTTCCTCCCGCAGCGCGGGCGCACTGACGCGCCTGTCTGTTTCCCTGTCGCTTGCCCTGGCCGCGCTGCCGCTGCAGGCCGCCGAGCGCGACGACGCGCGCACGCTCGACACCCTGGTGGTCACCGCCAGTGCGCCCTCGTCGCCGCTGCACTGGGTCACCGACCCGCGACTGCCGCGCCAGCCGGTGCCGGCCAGCGACGGTGCCGATTACCTCAAGACCGTGCCCGGCTTCGCCGCCATCCGCAACGGCGGCACCAATGGCGACCCGGTGCTGCGCGGCATGTTCGGTTCGCGCCTGAACATCGTCAGCAACGAAGGCAACCTGATCGGTGCCTGCCCCTCGCGCATGGACAACCCGCTGTCCTACATCGCCCCGGAAACCTTCGACCGGCTGACCATCATCAAAGGCCCGCAGAGCGTGCGCTGGGGTGCCGGCGCTTCAGCGGGCACGGTGCGGTTCGAACGCGATACCCCGCGTTTCGACGCCCCGGGCATCGACCTGGACGCCAGCGCGCTGGTCGGCTCGCGCAACCGCAACGACCAGGTGCTGGACCTCACCGCCGGTGCCTCGCAGGGCTACGTGCGCGTCAATGGCAACCGCTCCGAAGCCGATGACTACAAGGACGGCAATGGCGAGGTGGTGCCGTCCAAGTGGCGCAAGTGGAACAGCGATGTCGCCGTGGGCTGGACCCCGGATGCCGACACCATGCTGGAGCTCTCCGCCGGCACCGGCGATGCCATCGCGCGCTACGCCGGGCGTGGCATGGATGGCGCCGCGTTCAAGCGCACCAGCTACGCCGCGCGCTTCGAACGCGACAACCTGCCCGGCGCGTGGGACAAACTGCAGGCCAACGTCTACTACAACGACGCCGACCACGTCATGGACAACTACACCCTGCGCGAGCCGAACCCGGCCAGCAGCATGCCGATGCCCATGGCCTCGAATGTTGATCGCCGCACCACCGGCGGGCGCATCGCCTCCGAATGGCGCTGGCAGGACATCGCCATCGTCGCCGGCGTGGATGCGCTCGACAGCCGCCACCGCAGCCGCAACGGCATGGGCCGCAACACCTACCGGCTCACGCCATGGTCGACCGACGCACGCCAGAAGAACCAGGGCGTGTTCACCGAGATCACCCTGGGCGAAGGCACCGCGCAACGTTGGGTCAGCGGGCTGCGCATCGATCGCGCGGAAGTCACCGACGAGCGCGCCACCACCGGCATGATGGCGATGCCGAACCCCACCGCAGGCCAGCGCCGCCGCGAAGACCTGGGCAGTGGTTTCCTGCGTTTCGAGCGGGACATCAGCAGCGCGCTGACCACCTACGCCGGTATCGGCCACAGCGAACGCATGCCCGATTACTGGGAGTTGTTCTCGCCTGACATGGGGCCGGCCGGCAGCATCAACGCTTTCAGCGCGGTGCAGCCGGAGAAAACCACCCAGCTCGACATCGGCCTGCAGTACCGGGATGAGCGGGTCAACGCATGGGTCTCGGCGTATGCCGGGCGCCTCCAGGACTACATCCTGTTCACCTACCGCGACGGCGGCATGATGGGCAGCACCACCCAGGCCACCAACATCAATGCGCGGATTGCCGGTGCCGAAGCGGGCGCCGAGTTCGCGCTCGGGCAGGGCTGGAAACTCGGCGGCACGCTCGCCTACGCATGGGGCGAAAACCGCACCGATGGCGGCGCACTGCCGCAGATGCCGCCGCTGGAAGCACGCCTGAGCGCAGGCTGGGAAGGCGCGCGCTGGAGTGCAGGTGCACTCGCCCGCGCAGTGACCCGCCAGCACCGCGTGGCGCCGGGGCAGGGCAACGTGGTCGCGCGTGACCTGGGCCCAAGCGCAGGCTTCGCCACGCTCGCGCTCAACGCCGGCTACCGGATCAGCGACGCCCTGCAGCTCAGCGCGGGCGTGGACAACCTGTTCGACCGCGCCTACAGCGAGCACCTCAACCTCGCCGGCAGCGCCGATTTCGGCTTCCCCGCCGATCCGGTGCGCATCAACGAACCCGGCCGCACGGTCTGGATGAAGGTGAACTACCGGTACTGAGGTGAAGAGCAATGGCGTTGGTCTGCGCTACTGGCCGCGCACGACCATGCTTCGAGGAGGCCGGCGGGTAGCCCCCTACGGGACTGTCAAAAACATGGATGTTTTTGCCAAGCCCCCACGGATGGGTTTACGGCGTGTCCCGTAGGGGGCTGCCCGTCGGACTCCGGCTCGTGACATTGCGGACGCCGGCTTTTCGCCGTTGACTTTGCCAACGGCGCACGACGCAATCCGACATGCGTTGACACATGCCGTTACATGCTCCGCAGGCCCCAGCACGAAAGGGGTTGCGCGTGTCACCGGGTGATGTGAAGGTGCCGGTAAACGCTTGGCACATATGCCTGACGCGGGCGGTGGCTACACTTGCCGGTCGTGGAACATCAAGGGCTGTACTTCATGTCGGGACGCATCACCGCACGCATCATTGCCGGCCTCGGCCTGGCCATCCTGGCCGGGTGTGGCAGCAAGGACCAAGCCGCCCGCCGGCAGGCCGAAGTCGTGCCGGTGACCACCCAGGTCGTGCAGACCTCCGCCTGGAGCGACACCCTGCAGGCACTCGGCACCGCCAAGGCCCGCGAGTCGGTGACCATCACCGCCAAAGTCAGCGAAATCATCGACACCGTGCACTTCGACAGCGGCCAGCAGGTCTCCGCCGGCACCCCCCTGGTGACCCTGCGCGGCCAGGCCCAGGAAGCCGCCCTGCTGCAGGCCCAGGCCACCTTTGCCGAAGCCGACCAGCTGTACAAGCGCCAGCGTGAACTGGCGGCCCAGCAGCTCGTCGCCAGTGCCACCCTCGACACCCAGCGCGCCATCCGCGACGCCGCCGAAGCCCGCGTGCGCGAAATGCAGTCCGACATCGGCGACCGCCGCGTGCGTGCCCCGTTTGCCGGCGTGCTCGGCATCCGCCAGGTCAGCGAAGGGTCGCTCGTCACCCCCACCACCGTCATCGCCACCCTCGACGACATCGAACGCATGCACGTCGATTTCCAGGTGCCCGAAGCCGAACTGGCCTCGCTGGCCAAGGGCGACAAGGTCAGCGCCACCAGCGTGGCCTACCCGGGCCGCACCTTCGAAGGCGACGTGGCCACCATCGATACCCGCGTCGATCCCGGTACCCGCGCCGTCACCGTGCGCGCCGACTTCATCAACGCCGACCACGCCCTGCGCCCGGGCATGCTGCTCGACGTGCGCATGTTCCGTCCCGAACGCCAGGCGTTGGTCATTCCCGAAATCGCCGTGGTCCAGGTCGGCCGCGATTCGTTCGTGTTCCGCGTCAAACCCGACCACGTGGTCGAGCGCGTCGACGTGGTCAGCGGCGCGCGCCGCTCCGGCGTCGTTGAAATCCGTGAAGGGCTCAAGGCAGGCGACCGCATCGTCGTCGACGGCACCGGCAAGCTGCGTCCCGGCCTGAAGGTCAACGACACCGCCGCACCGGCCGCAGCGCCGGCCCCTGCGCCCGCCACCCCGGCCGCCACCCCGGCCGCGGAGAAGGCCACCGATCCGGCCCCGGCCGGCACTACCCGCGCCCCGACCGGCGCGACCGCCGCTGCAGCGCCCGTGGGCAGCGCCGGATGAAACTCTCCAACATCTCCATCCAGCGGCCGGTGTTTGCCGTGGTGATGAGCCTGCTGCTGGTCGTGCTGGGCATCATGTCGTTCACCCGCCTGACCCTGCGCGAGCTGCCCGCGATCGACCCGCCGATCGTCTCGGTCTCCGTCGATTACACCGGCGCCTCGGCGGCCGTCATTGAAAGCCGCATCACCCAGGTGCTGGAAGACGCCCTGGCCGGCATCGAAGGCATCGACACCATCAACGCGCGCAGCTCCAACGGCCGCGCCCAGGTCAGCATCGAATTCACCTCCAACCGCGATATCGAAGCGGCCGCCAACGACGTGCGCGACGCCGTCAGCCGCGTCGCCGACCGCATGCCCGAAGAGGCGCGCCCGCCGGAAATCGCCAAGGTCGAGAGCGACGCCGACCCGATCATCTGGTTCAACATGACCTCTTCCAGCATGAACACGCTGGAGCTGAGCGACTACGCCGACCGCTACGTGGTCGACCGCTTCTCCAGCCTCGATGGCGTGGCCCAGGTCCGCATCGGCGGGCGCCAGCGCTATGCCATGCGCATCTGGCTCGACCGCGACCAGCTCGCCGCGCGCGGCCTGACCGTGGGCGACGTGGAAACCGCGTTGCGCAACGAGAACGTCGAGCTGCCGGCCGGCCGCATCGAATCGGCCGACCGCGATTTCACCCTGCGCGTGGAGCGCAACTACGTAAAGCCGGAAGACTTCGCCACCATCCCGCTCGGCAAGGGCGCTGATGGCTACGTGGTGCGCATGGGCGACGTCGCAAAGATCGAACTGGCCTCGTCCGAACGCCGCGCCTACTACCGCAGCAACGGCGAGCCCGGCATCGGCCTGGGCATCGTCAAGACCTCCACCGCCAACTCGCTGGACGTGGCCCGCACCGCGCGCGCCGAAGCCGAACGGGTCGGCCAGACCCTGCCCGAAGGCACCCACATCTTCGTGGCCTTCGACAACACCACCTTCATCGAAGCGGCGGTGGACCGCGTCTACGCCACGCTGGTGGAAGCCATGCTGCTGGTGCTGGTGGTGATCTGGCTGTTCCTCGGCAGCTTCCGCGCTGCGTTGATTCCCGCCGTGACCGTGCCGGTGTGCCTGGTGGCCGCCTTCATCGCCCTGTATGCGTTCGGCTTCTCGATCAACCTGCTCACCCTGCTCGCACTGGTGCTGTGTATCGGCCTGGTGGTGGACGATGCCATCGTCGTGGTCGAAAACGTGCAGCGCCGCATCGACCTGGGCGAGCCGCCGCTGGTGGCGTCCAAGCGTGGTACCGCGCAGGTGGCCTTCGCGGTCATCGCCACCACGGCCGTGCTGGTTGCCGTGTTCCTGCCGGTCGGTTTCCTCGAAGGCAACACCGGCCGCCTGTTCCGCGAACTGGCCGTGGCCCTGGCCGCCGCCGTGGCGCTGTCGGCGTTCGTGTCGCTGACCCTGACCCCGATGATGGCCTCCAAGCTGCTCAAGCCGCACACCGGACAGCCGCCCAAGGGCCTGCACGGTTTCATCAACCGAAACCTCGACCGCGTCTCGGCATCCTACGGACGCGTGCTGGATGCCCACGTCGGCAAGATCTGGATCTACGTCGTGGTGATGCTGCTGTCGCTCGCAGCCAGCGCGCTGCTGTTGAAGGTGCTGCCGTCCGAATTGGCCCCGGCCGAAGACCGCGGTTCCTTCCAGATCATGATCGACGGCCCCGAGGGCGCCGGCTACGACTACACCGTGGGCCAGGTGCAGGAAGTGGAAAAGGTCGTGGCCGGGTACGTCGGCGCGGACAAGCCCATCGTGCGCGCCAACCCGCGCGTGCCCGGCGGCTTCGGGGCCAGCGAGGAAATGCACACCGGCCGCATCAGCGTGTTCCTGCAGCCATGGCGCGAACGTTCCACCGCCACCCCCGACGTGGCCGCCGAACTGCAGAAGGACCTCGACGGCATCCGTGGCGTGCGCGTGCGCACCCAGGTCGGCGGCGGCCTGGTCCGCAGCCAGGGCCAGCCGTTCCAGATCGTGCTTGGCGGCCCCGAATACGCTGAAATCGCGCAGTGGCGCGACCGCATGCTCGAACGCATGGCCGACAACCCCGGCCTGGTTGGGCCGGACTCGGACTACAAGGAAACCCGCCCGCAGATGCGGGTGAACATCGACCGCCAGCGTGCGGCCGACCTGGGCGTCTCGGTCACCGCCATTGGTTCGGCGCTGGAGACCATGATGGGCTCGCGCCGCGTCACCACCTTCGTCGACAACGGCGAAGAGTACGACGTGCTGGTCCAGGCCGGCCGCGAAGGCCGCGCCTCGCCCGACGACCTGGCCGCTATCCGCGTGCGCGCCACCAATGGCGAACTGGTGCCGCTGTCCAACCTGGTCACGCTCAGCGAAGTGGCCGAAGCGGGCAACCTCAACCGCTTCAACCGCCTGCGCGCGATCACCATCACCGCCGGGCTGGCCCCGGGCTACCCGCTCGGCGAGGCCATCGCCTGGGCCCAGCAGACCGCACGCGAAGAACTGCCGCAGCACGCGCAGATCGACTGGAAGGGCGAATCGCGCGAATACCAGAACGCCGGCAGCGCGGTGCTGCTCACTTTCGCCATGGCGCTGCTGGTGGTGTACCTGGTGCTGGCCGCGCAGTTCGAAAGCTTCATCCACCCGCTGGTGATCATGCTCACCGTGCCACTGGGCGTGCTCGGCGCCCTGCTGGGCCTGTACGTGAGCGGGGGCACCATCAACCTGTTCAGCCAGATCGGCATCGTGATGCTGGTCGGCCTTGCCGCGAAGAACGGGATCCTGATCGTCGAATTCGCCAACCAGCTGCGCGACGAAGGGCGCGACGTGCACCGGGCCATCGTCGAATCGGCCATGGTGCGCCTGCGTCCGATCCTGATGACCTCCATCGCCACCGTGGTCGGTGCCATCCCGCTGGTGGTCGCCGGCGGCCCGGGTTCGGCAAGCCGCGGAACGATCGGCATCGTAGTGATCTTCGGTGTCACCGTCTCTACCTTCCTGTCGTTGTTCGTGGTCCCGGCGTTCTATTCGCTGCTGGCCCCGTACACGCGCTCGCCCGAAGCCGTGGCCCGCGAGCTGGAACAGCAGGAAGCCGACACCCCGTCGGTCGGTGGCCATGCCTGACCGGCCGCTGCGGCTGGAAGGCCCCGGATTCGTGCTGCGCCCCTGGCGCAGCGACGATCTGGAGGCGCTGCTGCGGCATGCCAACGACGAGGCGGTCTCGCGCGGGCTGCGCGACCGCTTCCCGTTCCCGTACACCCGGGAAGACGGCGAGGCCTTCCTCGGCGGCCGGATCCTGGCCCCGGAGACGCTCAACCTGGCCATCGAGATCGACGGCGCCGCCTGCGGCAGCATCGGCGCCCAACCGGGCGTGGCCGAACGTGGGCACACCGCTGAGCTGGGCTACTGGCTGGGTCGCGCATACTGGGGGCAGGGCTGGATGACCCGCGTGGTAGGCCTGTTCGCCCCCTGGGTGATGGACGAGCTGCGCCTGTTCAGGCTGCAGGCCGAAGTGCTGGATTTCAACGAAGGATCGGCCCGCGTGCTGCTCGGCAACGGGTTCCAGGAAGAAGGAACGGCCCGCTGCGCCGTGTTCAAGCGCGGCCAGCTGCACGACCTGCGGCGGTTTGCCAGGGTCCGCACCCCGTAAATCGGCCCTATCGGGCTGGCGCTCGATGATGGAGAATCGACCGGTCCCTTCCAGCCGACGGGACGTCCTTCATTTTCCGCCGACTGGAGAGAGCGCGTGGAAGCAGTAGTTGAATTCATCAATGGCATCATCTGGAGCAAGGCACTGATCTTCCTGTGCCTGGCGGCTGGCCTGTTCTTCAGCGTGCGCACCCGCTTCATGCAGCTGCGTGGCTTCTTCGAAATGTGCCGGCTCACCGTGCAGGGCGAAAAGTCCGACGCCGGCGTGTCCTCGTTCCAGGCCCTGGCCATGTCCATGGCCGGCCGCATGGGCATCGGCAACATCGCCGGCGTGGCCACCGCCATCGCCTTCGGCGGCCCCGGTGCGATCTTCTGGATGTGGGTGATGGGCTTCCTTGGGGCGTCCACCTCGTATGTCGAGTGCACCCTGGCGCAGATCTACAAGACCAAGGATGCCGACGGCCGCTACCGGGGTGGCCCGGCGTACTACATCGAAAAGGCCATGGGCCTGAAGTGGTACGCAATGGCCTTCGCCATGGCCACGATCGTTGCTGCCGGTTTCCTGATGCCGGGCGTGCAGGCCAATGCGATCGCCGACAGCATCATCAACTCCTGCCGTGGCGGCGCCCTGTGCGGACCGCTGGATGGCCAGTTCATGGGCATGGAATCGGTGCAGGCGCTCAAGCTCGGCATTGGCATCGTCGTGGCCCTGCTGCTGGGCGTGGTGATCTTCGGCGGCGTCAAGCGCATCGCCAACTTCGCCGAAGTGGTGGTGCCGTTCATGGCCGCCGGCTTCATCCTGATGGCCATCGTCATCATGATCCTCAACTACGAGCGCGTGCCGGACATGTTCCGTACCGTGTTCAGCAGCGCCTTCGGCGCCCACGCCGCGTTCGGCGCGATGATGGGCCTGGCGGTGGAGTGGGGTGTCAAGCGCGGCATCTACGCCAACGAAGCCGGCCAGGGTACCGGCCCGCACGCGGCCGCGGCCTCGGAGGTCTCGCACCCGGCCAAGCAGGGCTACGTGCAGGCCTTCGCCATCTACTTCGACACCATGATGGTGTGCACCGCCACCGCCTTCCTGATCCTGGCGGCCGGCACCTACAACGTGTACTCGCCCACGCCGGGCGCCGAACCGGTGTTCGCCGGCCTGGCCGGTGTGGCCGAAGGCGCGGGCTACGCACAGGCTGCGGTGGAAACCGTGCTGCCGGGCTGGGGCTCGGGCTTCGTGGCCATCGCGATCTTCTTCTTCGCCTTCACCACGATCATGGCCTATTACTACATGGCCGAAACCAACCTCAGCTACCTCAACCACAACCGCAAGCGCCCGCTCACCGTGCTGGCGCTGCGCCTGGGCATCATCGGCATGGTGGTGTTCGGCGCCTTCCACAACGCCAAGATGGCGTGGGCGCTGGGCGACATCGGCGTGGGCCTGATGGCGTGGTTGAACATCGTCGCGATCCTGATCGTGCAGAAGCCGGCCCTGATCGCCCTGCGCGATTACGAGCGCCAGAAGAAGCTCGGCCTGGATCCGACCTTCGACCCCGATGCCCTGGGCATCAAGAACGCCGATTTCTGGCGTCACCGCAAGCTGGAGCAGTCCCGTAGTGAATGATCCCTGGAAAAATGCCCGCCGCCCCTCCTCGCGACCGCCGCGGGCCACCCCGCTGCCGCCGCGCGAAGGCGGCACCCCGCCACCACCGGGGCGCGGCAACGACGAGCTGCGCCTGTACGGCTGGAATGCCGTGCAGGCGCTGTTCGAGCGCCGCCCGCAGGCGCTGCGCAAGCTGTACCTGGCCGAGGCGCTGATCCCGCGGCTGCAGCCGCTGTTGAAGTGGTGCGTGGCCAACCGTGTCGGCTATCGCGTGGTGGAAGAGGGTGACCTCAACAAGCTCGCCGCCACCACCCACCACGAAGGCGTGGTGGCCGACGTGCTGCGCGCCCCGATGCTGGAACTGGGCGAGTGGCTGGCCGGCCTGCCGGCCGACAAGCCGGCGCTGGCGCTGTGGCTGGATGGCGTGGGCAACCCGCACAACTTCGGCGCCATCCTGCGTTCGGCGGCGCACTTCGGCGTGGCCGGTCTGCTGCTGCCGCCCGATTCCACGCTGGCGTTGTCCGGTGCGGCGGCGCGTGTGGCTGAAGGCGGCGCCGAAGCGGTGCCGCTGGTGCGCCTGCCGGCACTGCCGCAGGCAATGGACGCACTGCGTGCCGGCGGCTTCGGCCTGGCCGCCACGCTGGTGGAAGGTGGCGCGGACCTGTTCAAGGCCACCTTGCCGGCGCGGCTGGTGTATGTGATGGGCGCCGAAGGCGAGGGCATGGACCGTGCGTTGGCACAGACCTGCGACCTGCAGGTATCCATTCCCGGCAGTGGTGCGGTGGAAAGCCTCAACGTGGCATCGGCTACCGCCGTGTTGCTGTCGCATTGGTATGCACAGCGGTAAATTCGGGTAACGCTTGCGCGCTGCCCTGCGTGATGTGATCGACTTCTCCAAAGGAGTCGTGCCTACGGTGGATTCGGATTTTTCGCATGGTGCGCCGCGTTCTTGCTGCGTCACAGTGCAACGCGGCGCCGTACTGTGTAGGTGAGGAGAGACACCCACCCAGTGCGGCGCCGTTGTCCGGATCACGGTCTGTTCCGTGGCGCTCACCGCGTGGGGTGTGACGAATCCCGGTAGCCCGGCCGCTTGGCCGGGCTTTTTTTATGCGTTTTCGCGGTGCGCACGGGCGGAGTGCGACATTCCGGGCCTGCGCAAGGGGGCTTGCAACGTGTGCGCGCAGTGACGTTCCGGGCCGCGCGCGATGGAAATCCGGAAGCGCGTTTCCTGCTGCGCATCCGCTGAAAAACGCCGTTGGCGTGATAGGCATTTTCGTGCGTGCGCCCGCGCACAGAACGCAAGATTCGCGTGATTTACCGATTTTTCCGAGATGACTTCCTGTGCAGATTGCCGGTGCGGCGGATTGGCCTGCCGCATCACTCTGTCACCAAGGAGGCATTCCATGACATTCGATGCGCTGCGTTCCCTGCGCCCGATTTCCTTCGCCCTGATCGCCGGCCTGCTGCCCGCTGCCGCACAGGCTGCCGAGCACTCGCTGGACGGCGTCAATTTCATGGGGCCGCTGATCACCCCCAATCCGGCCGGGATGCCCAAAGGCAATCTCTTCATCGAGCCGTACCTGGTCCGCATCGAAAGCGACCGCTACTTCGATGGCGACGGCCGCCGGCATGACAGCGACGGCCGCAGCGCCGCCTGGCTGACCGTGGTGCCGATCGCCTACGGCCTGGGCCAGCGCGTGACCGCGCAGGTCAACCTCAGCGCCTCGCGCGCCGAGACCGGCAGCGAACGCAGCCGCGGCTTCCGCGCCGGCGATACCACCGCCATGGTGCAGTACCTGCTGCAGGCGCCGAACGAAGACGGCACCCGCCCGGCCATTTCGGTATCGCTGAGCCAACGCTACGCCACCGGCAGCTATGACCGCATCGATGGCAACCCGCTCAATGCCCAGGGCGACGGGGTGCAGCGCACCACCTTCGGGCTGGGCATGCAGCAGGTGGTGTGGCTGCCCAACGGTCGCCCGCTGCGCTGGCGCGGCCAGCTGAGCGCCAGCCCGGCACCGGCGCGCGTGGCGATCAACGACCACAGCGTGTACGGCACGCCGGATGGCTTCCGCGGCAACATCGCGCCGGGTTCGCTGATCGGCCTTTCCGCGGCCGGTGAGTACAGCTTCGACTCGAAGTGGGTGGGCGTATTCGAATTCGCCATCAGCCGGCAGAGCGACCGTCACCTGAGCGGCTACGCGCCCGCTGCCGACGGCACCATGCTGCGCATCGATGAACGTCGCCCCGGCAGCCGCAACGTCACCCTCGCACCGGCAGTGCAGTACCACTTCAGTCCCAGCGTCGGGCTGATTGCCGGCGTGGAGTTCACGGTCGCGGGCCGCAATACCGGCAGCTACATCAACCCGCAGGTCGCCCTGGGCATGTTCTTCTGATGGGCCTCGATGAGATCGTCGCCCGCCTGCTGGGCATCGTCTGGAGCCCGGCGCTGGTCGGGCTGTGCCTGCTGGTGGGCCTGTACTTCAGCGTGCGCACCCGCTTCATCCAGCTGCGCGGGCTCCCGGAGATGCTCAAGCTGATGTTCCAGGGGCGCAGTTCGGCGGCGGGCGTGTCCTCGTTCCAGGCATTGAGCCTGTCGCTGTCCAGCCGCGTCGGCGTGGGCAACATCGCCGGCGTGGCGATGGCCATTGCCTACGGCGGGCCGGGTGCGATTTTCTGGATGTGGATCGTCGCCTTCCTCGGTGCCTCCAGCGCCTTCGTCGAATCCACCCTGGCGCAGATCTACAAGCAGCGCGACAGCAACGGCATGTACCGGGGTGGTCCGGCGTACTACATCGAAAAGGGCCTGGGCAAACGCTGGTACGCGGTGCTGTTCGCGCTCAGCACGGTGATCGGCTGCGGGCTGCTGCTGCCCGGTACGCAGTCCAACGCGATGGTCAGCGCGTTGGACGAGGCATGGGGCGCCCCGGGCTGGGTTACCGCTGCCGGCATCGGCACGGTGGTCGCGATGGTGATCTTCGGCGGCGTGCGGCGCATCGCACAGGTGGCCCAGGTCATCGTGCCGTTCATGGCGCTGGGCTATCTGGTGGTGGCGGCCGTGGTGATGGCCCTGAACCTGGATGCGGTGCCGGAGATGTTCAGCATCATCCTGCGCAGTGCATTCGGCCAGGACGCCGCGTTCGGCGCCATGATCGGTACGGCCATCCAGTGGGGCGTGCGCCGTGGCGTGATGTCCAACGAAGCCGGCATGGGCAGCGGTGCGCATCCCGCCGCCGCAGCGGAAGTCTCGCACCCGGTGAAGCAGGGGCTGGTACAGGCCTGTTCGGTGTACATCGACACCATGGTGGTGTGCAGCGCCACCGCCTTCCTGATCCTGTCGGCCGGCACCTACAACGTGCATGATCCGGCCGCCCCGGCGCAGTGGATCGTGGCCAACGTACCGGGGCTGGAAGCGGGGCCGCGGTTCGTGCAGCAGGCGGTGGAATCGGCGTTGCCGGGCTTCGGGCGTTCGTTCATCGCCTTGGCGATCCTGCCGTTCGCCTTCACCACCATCCTGGCGCTGTACTACACGGCCGAAACCAACGTGGTGTACCTGTTGCGCAACCGCACCTCGCCGTGGGTGATGGCGTTGTTCCGGCTCGGCTTCCTGGGCGCCATGCTGTATTCGGCGTTGAACAGCGCCACCGTGGCGTGGTCGCTGGGCGATATCGGCGTGGGCCTGATGACCTGGCTCAACATCATCGCGCTGCTGCTGCTGCAGAAACCGGCCCTGGCCGCACTGCGCGATTACGAAGCCTCACGCGGTGCCGGAAAGGACCCGGTGTACCGCCCCGACAACATCACGCTGCCGGCCAGCACGGTGTGGTTGCGGTAACCCGAAACGGAAACCGGCGGCAGACACCGCCGGTTTCCACAGCATCCGCTTATTCGTTCGGCGGGGTGGTCGCCTTGGCTTCACTGCCGAAATTGCCATCGGCTTCGGCCGCCAGGTAGGCGAACACCGTGTACGCCGCCACGTTCTGCGCCAGCGCCGCCGGTTCGATCTTGTCCAGCGTGTCGTCGGCGGTGTGGTGCAGGTTGAAGTAGTCGGTTCCGTCCTGCGCCAGCCACGCCCATGCGCCGCCCTTGGCGGCCAGTGGGCCGATATCGGGGCCCGGGCCACCCTTGTCCGGGGCGTACTCGATGCCCAGCGGCTTGAGCACCTCGGCAATCTGGGCGGTCGCCTGGCGCGAGCCTTCCGGGTTCGGCGACCCGGTATTGAACGCATAGATGCGGCCGGCACCGAAGTCGCTCTCGGCGGCCAGCTGGTGCAGCACGATGTCCTTGGCATGCGCTTCGGCGTAGGCCTTGCCGCCGTACAGACCCTGTTCCTCGTTGGCGAACGCCACCACGCGGATGCTGCGCTTGGGCGCCTGCTTGAGCTGGCCGATCAGGTGGCCGGCGGCCATCGTCAGCGCCACGCCGGCGCCATCGTCGATCGCGCCGGTGCCCAGGTCCCAGGAATCGAGGTGGCCACCAATGACCACCACTTCCTTGGGCAGGCTGCGCCCGGTGATCTCACCGATCACGTTGTACGAGGTGGCGGTGCCATCCCAGCCGCAATCCAGGCTGAGCTTGAGCTTGGTCGGCCCCAGCGCGACCAGCCGCGCCAACTGGTTGGCATCGGGCACCGACAACGCCGCCGACGGCACCGGGGTCAGGCCGTCATCGAAGCGGGTGATGCCGGTATGCGGCACGCGGTGCGAATCGGTACCGGCCGAACGCATCACGAAGCCCACCGCACCCTTGCGGATCGCCTCGGACGGGCCTTTGCTGCGCACCGCGCCGCCCTTGCCGTAGTCGCGGCCGTCGCGGTAGGCGGTCATCTGGTAATCCACGAAGGCGATCTTGCCCTTGAGCGAGCCTTCCGGCGCGGCCTGCAGCGCGGCCAGGTCAGCGAAGCGCACCACCTCGGCCTCGACCGTACCGCCCGGGCTGCCGCCCAGCGCGGTGATGCTCAGCGGCTGTGCATGCTTGCCCACCACCTGCGCGTGTTCACTGCGGCGTTCCCACTTGGGGAAGGTCACCGGCTCTTTCCACACCTTGTCAAAGCCCAGTGCCTTGAACTTGGCTTCGGCCCAGGCCACCGCGCGGGCGTCGGCCTCGCTGCCGGCAATGCGGGGGCCGATCTCGGTCGTCAGCGATTCGACCACCTTCCAGCCGGTGTCGTCCTTCAGGGCCTGCTCGCGCAGTTCAGCAGCGGTGGCCAGCGATTTCGGCGGCAGGGTGGTGGTGCCCGTCGCCGCGAACGCCGGGGCGGCCAGCAGGGCGAGGGAAGATGCGATGGCAAGGACGCGGCGACGCATGGGACGGACTCCGGGGGGAACAGGGCGGAAGCCCCCGAGCTTAGCAGCCTGCCCGCGCCGCACATGGGCGGGAGGTCATGGTTGGGCGAATGCTGTTTTCCACCGGTGGGGCAGGGCGACGACCAACGGTCGTCGCCTACCGGCGCGGAGCGGTAGGTACCGACCGTTGGTCGGTACGCCATGCCAAGGTAGGTGCCGACCGTTGGTCGGTACGCCTTTTACCGCTTCAGGTTGTCCCGGATCTCCCGCAGCAGCACGATCTCTTCCTTCGGCGCCGCCGGTGCCGCTTCCTTCTTGCGCGCCAGGCGGTTGATCACCTTGACCACCATGAAGATCGCGAACGCCACGATCAGGAACTGCACCAGCGTATTGAGGAAATCGCCGTAGCCGATCACCACGGCAGGGATCTCCGTGCCATCGGCGGCCACGCGTGCCGGCGCCAGCGTCCAAGCCAGTTCGGAGAAGTCCACCCGGCCAATGGCCCAACCCAGCGGCGGCATGATGATCTTGTCCACCAGCGCGGTGACGATCTTTCCGAACGCCGCACCGATGACCACACCGACCGCCAGGTCGATGACGTTGCCACGCATGGCAAATTCCTTGAACTCAGTCAGCATTCCCATCGGGTTCTCCTGTAGCGGGGATAGCAAAGGTCGCCGCAGCGTAACGCGGCGCGTGTCGTCATCCGGCGATGATGCCGTGGCGTTCGGCCACGTTTTCCAGGCGCGCGCTGAAACGATCGCCCGGCTTCAGTGCGGCCACGCCGGCCGGCGTACCCATGAACACCAGGTCGCCCGCACGCAGGGCCCACAGCTTGGACAGCTCGTGCAGGATCTCCGGCACGTTCCAGATCATCTGGTCCAGCAGTGACTGCTGGCGCACTTCGCCATTGATTTCCAGCGACAGGTTGAGCGCGGCAAGATCGCCCACTTCACCGGCCGGCACCAGTTCGCTGACCGGTGCGGAATGATCGAACCCCTTGGCCGAATCCCACGGGTGGCCCTTGGCCTTGGCCGCCGCCTGCAGGTCGCGGCGGGTCAGGTCGAGGCCCACGCCGTAGCCGAACACCAGCGCCTCGGCCTGGTCGAGCGGCAGCTCGCCGGCGGGCGCGTCACGGCCGATCGCCACCACCAGCTCCACTTCGTGGTGCAGGTCCTGGGTGGAAGGCGGGTAGGGGATCACATCGTCATGGCCAACCACGATCGCATCGGCCGGCTTGCTGAAGAACATCGGCCGGCCGCGGTCATCGGCGGCGGGCACCGCAGCGCCCATTTCCTTGGCGTGGTCGGCGAAATTGCGGCCGACACAGTAGATGCGGCGCACCGGAAACGTACCGCCACCGGCGACCGGAATACGGGGTTGTTCGGGGGCCGGGATTACATCAGACATGCGCGCGTCCTGTGGGAAGGGGTCGCACGAGTGTATTCCGCCACGTCGCAAATCGAGTAGTGCCGACTGTTAGTCGGCAACCCAGCCAAACCCGGCAAACCGGCCAAACCCACTCAACGCGACAGCGGCAACGCCTGCTTGCGCACCACGCGGTACTCGCCTTCCACCACCTGCGGATCGGCCGCACGCGCGGCCTGCTTTCGCGAAGCCAGCAGCTTCCATGCCACGCCGGCGATGATCATCGCCGCGCCCACGAACACACCCACGAACACCAGGGCGGCCAGGATCGCCAGACCCAACAGGCCCACCGCAACGCGCACCAACGGATGGCGCGGCTTGCGCGGCGCAAACAGGGAGCGGAACTGGTTGAACTGGAAGCGGTTGTACATGGCGGTTCTTTGGCTGAAGTCAGCGAGATGTCAGTATCCCGGCAGTCTTTTGTCATTGAGTGAAAAACTCGTTAAACGGAGCCTGCGTTTATTTGAAATCAATGACTTGTGTTCATCGCAGAGCCAGCCAGATGAGGGCGTGAGACAATCGCGTACCGTGCCCTGGATGCTGTTTCCATGTCTGTTTCCGATGCCTCCGCCACTGCCCTGATCGCGCTGGAACATATTGTCGACGGGGGATTTGCCGAGGTGGAGGGATGCATTGACGGCGACCACGAGTCGCTGGTGCTGTACCGCGACGGCGACGATGTGCGCGGCTGGCTCAACATCTGCCCCCATGCCGGGCGCCGGCTGGATTGGGCGCCGGGCCAGTTCCTCAAGAGCAAGGCTGGCGAGCTGGTCTGCGCCGCGCACGGCGCATCGTTCTCGCTGACCGATGGCGAATGCGTAGCGGGCCCGTGCAAGGGCGACCGGTTGCGGAGCGTGGCGCTGGAAGTGCGGGACGGGCAGGTTTTCCTGGCGTGAGGCATGCCGACCAACGGTCGGCATCTACCCGTTCCATGCCGACCAACGGTCGGCATCTACCGGTAGGTACCGACCGTTGGTCGGTACACCACTCAGAACATCAGGTTGATCATCGCCACCACCACGATGGTGTAGATCAACGACAACGGCGCGCCCACCCGCCACAACTCGCGCGGGGTGTAGTTGGCCGGTCCGGTGATCATCGAAATCACCGGGTTTGAAGCGGTCATCAGGTTGTTGGACGCCGACAGCGCCACGATCAGCGCGAACGCGGTCGGGCTGCCTCCGGCCGCCAGCGCCAGGTTCACGGCAATGGGCACCATCACGATGGTCGCGCCTACATGGCTGATCACCAGCGAAAACACCGTGGTCAGAAGCGCCAGCGCGATCTCCAGCACCCACACCGGAATGCCGGTAGGCAGGCGGTCGATGGTGTGCCCGGCCACCCAGGCCGCCGCGCCGCTGCTGTCCATCGCCCAGCCCAGCGGAATCAGCCCGGCCATCATGAACACCGTTTTCCAGTTGATCGAGGCATACGCCTCGTCCATGCGCAGCACGCCGGTGAGCAGCATGCCGGCCACGCCGGTCATCAGGGTCAATGCCACCGGCAGCTTCGAGGTCAGCGCGATCAGGATCGTGATGGCGAAGATCGACATGGCGATCTTGAACTTGTGCGGGCGCTGTTCGCCCTTCGGGTAATCGGTGACCACCACGAAGTCGCGGCTCTTGGCGGCTTGGGCCAGGTCGGTCCAGATGCTGTGGAACACCAGCATGTCGCCGGCGCGCAGCGGCACGTTGCGCACGTCCTCGCGGATCACCTGCTTGTCGCGGTTGATCGCCAGCAGGCTGATGCCGCGCTGCTTGCGCAGGCGCAGGTCCGAGGCGCTCTTGCCGATCACCTCGGAGGTGGGCGGAATCACCGCCTCGGAAATGCCCGCGCGGCTGGGGTTGAACAGGTCGCCCAGGTGCTTCAGCCGCGAAGACATGCGCAGGAACTGGTTCTGGGCGAAATCGCCTACCTGCTGGCGGCTGCCCATCACGCCCAGCACGCTGCCCACCCAGATCCGCATTTCCGCCGGCGGTGCCAGCCGGGTGTCGTTGCCGGTTTTGAGCGCCAGCATCAGCGGCGCATCGTGCAGGTTCTCGGCCTCGCCCAGGGTCATGCCCACCAGCGGGCTTTCGGCGCTGACCACCAGCTCGAACACATCGCCCTCGATCCCGTAGGTCTTGGCGAAGTAGCTTTCCGTGCGGGCCGGGGTGACGCCGTCGTTGGCCAGCGTTTCTTCCTCCACCAGCTTGCGGTCGCCGAAGTAACGGAAGTACAGCAGCGACGCGGCCAGCAGCGCCAGGCCGATCGGCAGCGGCGCAAACATGCGCAGCGGTTCGATCGTGGCCAGGCCCGAAGGAAGATTGTTGTTGGCCGAGGCCAGCAGATCGTTGAGCAGGATCAGCGGCGAATTGCCGACCATGGTCAGCGCGCCGCCCATCACGATCGCCGCGGCAATCGGCAGCAGCAGGCGCTGCAGGGTCAGCCCGGTGCGCGCCACCAGCCGCGAGGCCACCGGCAGGTACAGTGCCATCACCGATGGGTTCTGCATGAACGACGAATTCAACCCGGCAATGGCCGTGGTCATCATCAGCAAGCGGGTTTCAACGCCATGTCCGCGCCGCAGCAGCCACGCCGCCAGCCTGTTCAGCGCCCCGGTGCGATCCAGGCCGGCACCGAGGATGGTGGTGGCGATGATGCTCATCACCGCGTTACCCGAGAAACCGCCGAAGATTTCCTCCGGCGCGATCAGGCCAGTCACGCCCAGCACCACCAGCACCACCAGCGCCACCACGTCGGCGCGGATGCGCTCGAACAGGAACATCGCCATCGTGAAGCCGACCAGCCCCAGGACGAGCTTCATGTCGGTGGTCAGCGTCAGCGTGGTGTCCATGGGGTAACGCGGTTCCTTGGATAGGGATCAGGTACGGTCGTACAACAGGTCCCACACCCCGTGACCCAGCTTCTGGCCGCGGGTTTCGAAGTGCGTCTGCGGCCGCCACTCCGGCCGCTCCACCTGCCCGCGCGGACCGGCGCGGTTGACCAGCCCCGGGGTGGCGTCCAGCACCTCCCACATCTGCTCGGCATAGTCTTCCCAGTCGGTGGCGCAGTGCAGCCGGCCACCCACGCGCAGCTTGCGCACCAGCAGTTCCGCAAACCCCGGCTGGATCAGGCGGCGCTTGTTGTGGCGCTTCTTGTGCCACGGGTCCGGGAAATAGATGCGCACTTCATCCAGCGCGCCATCGGTGATTTCCTTTTCCAGCACCTCCACCGCATCGTGGTGGTACAGGCGCACGTGGTCGGCGTTGTCGTCGGCCAGTGCATTGAGCAGCCGGCCCACGCCGGGTGCGTGCACCTCCAGCCCGATGTAATCGCGGCTCGGATCCTGCTGCGCGGCAAAGCGCAGCGCGGCGCCGTTGCCGAAGCCGATCTCCAGCACCTTCAGCGCATCGCGCCCGAAGGTGGCATCCAGGTCGCGCGGCTCGCCGGTGAAGTCCAGGCCAAAGCGCGGCCAGCGGTCGTCGAACGCGCGCTGCTGGGCGGGGGTGAAGCGGCCCTGGCGCAGCACGAAGCTGCGCACCTCGCGGCGGCCTTCGGTGACGGTGAAGGGTTTGGGCGGCGCCTTGGCGCCCGCGCTGTCGAAGGGATTGGTCATCAGCCGATCAACCCGTCCACCGGCGAAGACGCGCTCGCATAGCGCTTGCGCGGAATGCGCCCGGCCAGGAACGCCTCGCGCCCGGCTTCAACCGCCTTGCGCATCGCGCTGGCCATCAACACAGGGTTGCGCGCGCCGGCAATGGCGGTGTTCATCAGCACGCCATCGCAGCCCAGCTCCATGGCAATGGCCGCATCCGACGCGGTGCCCACGCCGGCATCGACGATGATCGGCAC
Source organism: Stenotrophomonas sp. SrG (assembly GCF_050031795.1). Taxonomy (NCBI): domain Bacteria; kingdom Pseudomonadati; phylum Pseudomonadota; class Gammaproteobacteria; order Lysobacterales; family Lysobacteraceae; genus Stenotrophomonas; species Stenotrophomonas sp. SrG. The sequence goes on along the minus strand of NZ_JBNBBE010000009.1, from coordinate 135,621 downwards.
CTTGGCGCTTTCGATGATTTCCAGCAGGTTGTACCTGTTCTGGATGCCCAGCCCCGAACCGATCGGTGCGGCCAGCGGCATCACCGCCACGCAGCCGATCTCTTCCAGCCGCTTGGCCAGGATCGGGTCATCGGAGGTGTAGACCATCACCTCGAAGCCGTCCTTGACCAGCGTTTCGGCGGCCTTGAGGGTCTGCACCACGTCCGGGTAGAGGGTCTTCTGGTCGCCCAGCACTTCCAGCTTGGTCAGGTTGTGGCCATCGAGCAGTTCGCGCGCCAGCCGGCAGGTACGCACCGCGTCTTCGGCGGTGTAGCAGCCGGCGGTGTTGGGCAGGATGGTGTAGCGGTCTGGCGGCAGCACATCCAGCAGGTTCGGCTCGCCCGGGTTCTGCCCGATGTTCGTGCGGCGGATCGCCACGGTCACGATCTGGGCCCCGGCCGCCTCGGTGGCGATGCGGGTTTCGTCCAGGTCCTTGAACTTGCCGGTCCCGGTCAGCAGCCGGGAAGCGTAGGTCTTGCCGGCGATCACCAGCGAATCGGGGGAAGAATGAGCAGTCATAAGCGAATTATCACACAGCCCACTGCCGCACAGACCCGGTAGCGCCGGCCGTTGGCCGGCCCACGCGGACCGTGAATCGTCACCCGCCGCCCAATGCGTGCACGATCTCGACCACGTCGCCGTCCTCGAGCACGTGGGTCGCGTGCAGGCTGCGGGTAACGATTTCGGCATTGATCTCCACCGCTACCCGGCGCTCGGTGAGGTGTTCGGCCTGAAGCAGGTCCAGCACGGTGGCACTTTGCGGAAGCTGGCGGGGTTCGCCGTTGAGCGTGATGTTGACGAAGTTCATGGCGCGATTGTCCCCCAAAGTCGTCACTTCTGCGTACCCTTGCGCCCCCACCGATGCCCGTCCCGGCGCTTGGTGTCTGACGTCTGCGTGCCCCTGGCCCCGGCCATGCCGCAGCGCAGCGTGATGTCGCCGGGGTGCAGTGGAACCATGGCACCGTGCGCCGCCGTACGTCGGCCGTCATCACCCAAAAAGGAGTTTTTTCCATGCTGCTCAGCAAGCGTCCCCTGCGTTCCCTGATGGCCGTGGCCATCGCCCTGGCCGCCGTGCCGGCGATGGCGCAGTCGCCCTATTCGAAGACCATCTTCATCGGCGACAGCCTGACCGACCAGGGCTACTTCCGCCCGCTGCTGCCGGCCTCCGTGCAGCCGGTCACCGGCCAGTTCACCACCAACCCGGGTTGGGTATGGGCGCAGTACGTGGCCGACTACTACGGCACCAACGCCACTGCGCACGGCAACGGCCAGAATGGCGACAACTACGCCATCGGCGGCGCCCGCGTCGGCGTGGACAGCACCCAGACCCTGGCCCCGGGCACCCCGGCCATTCCGGTCTACTCGCTCAAGACCCAGACCGCGCAGTACCTGGCCGCGAACGGCGGCAAGGCCGACGCCAACGCCCTGTACACCGTGTGGGGCGGCGCCAACGACCTGTTCGCCATCCAGGCCGGCGCACCGCTGCAGGCCACCCTCGGCGCGGCCGTGACCGACCAGGTCGGCATCGTGGGTACCCTCAAGGGCGCCGGCGCGCAGTACATCGTCGTGCCGACCCTGCCCGACATCGGCCTGACCCCGGCCGCACGCGCCGGCGGCGCGGTGGGCATGGCGCAGGGCACCGCGCTGGCCAAGGCCTACAACGATGCGCTGTTTGGTGGCCTGAAGGCTGCCGGCCTGCAGGTCATCCCGGTGGATACCTTCCACATCCTGCAGGAAATCGTCGCCAGCCCGGCCACCTACGGCTTCATCAACGTCACCAGCCCGGCCTGCACCACGGCCTCGTCGCTGACCTGCAACCCGACCGCCTACGCCAACCCGAACGCGGCCAACAACTACGTGTTCGCCGACGGCGTGCACCCCACCACCGCCACCCACCAGATGCTGGGTGAGTACACCCTGTCGATCCTGGAAGCCCCGCGCAACCAGCAGATCCTGACCCACTCGGCGCAGACCGTGGGCCGTGCGCGCGCCGACCAGGTCAGCGGGCACCTCGACGGCCGTCCGGCCGATGGCCTGAGCTGGTGGGGTGGCCTGCGCGGCGACATGCAGCGCTACGACCACGCTGACCTGTACGACGGCCTGGCCCCGGCCGGTCTGTTTGGTATCGACTGGGCCCACGACGGCATGGTCGTCGGCGGCTTCGCCGGCTATGGCCGCATGGATGCCGACTTCGGCAACAGCAAGGGTGATTTCACCCAGTCCGACACTACCCTGGGCCTGTTCGCGGGTTGGTACGGCGAGAAGACCTGGGTCACCGGCCAGATCAGCTACAGCTGGCTGGACTATGACGTGACCCGCCGCGTGCAGCTGGGCCCGGCCGAGCGCACCCACACCGGTTCGCCGGAAGGCAGCAACCTCACCGCCGCGCTGAACGCCGGTTACGAATTCGGCACCGAAGGTGGCTTCCGCCACGGCCCGGTGGCTGCGGTGATCTGGCAGCAGGTCAAGCTGGATGGCTACGTGGAATCCAACCCGAGCGCCACCGCGCTGGGCTACGGCAACCAGGACACCGACTCCACCGTGGGCCGCGTGGGCTGGCAGGCCCGCTTCGACGGCGGCAGCGTCAAGCCGTACGTGCAGGTCACCTACGACCACGAGTTCGAAGACGGCAAGCAGGCCAGCGCCTGGCTGCAGACCATGCCGGACGTGGGCATGTACAAGGTGCCGGGCCTGGAGTTCGACAAGAACTACGCCACCGCCGTGCTGGGTGCGCGCATGAGCATGTTCGGCCTGAACAGCAATGTCGGCATGAGCACCACTGCGGCACAGAAGCGGGCACGCGACATCAGCCTGTTCGCCACGGTGAGCGGCAGCTTCTAAGCCGGAAGCCGGCGGTGCACGGCCAAATTCGCCGTGCACCCACCCGGTAGGGCACGACCATTGGTCGTGCCGAAAGCAACGGGCGGCCGCAAACCGCCCGTTGCCTTTTTACCGCTCCGGCGCATAAACTTGCCCGGCACCAAGCGGGTGTAGCTCAATGGTAGAGCTGTAGCTTCCCAAGCTACTGACGAGGGTTCGATTCCCTTCACCCGCTCCATGTCTCCCAAGCGTCGCGGTGTTTTCGCCCGCTCCGCAATCTCAGGCCCGCTCCGCAATTCACCGCGTTGGAGTCGCCTTCGAACCCCTCTTCTTCATCACATAGATCTCCGTCGTCGTCACCGACGAATGGCCGAGCTGTGCCTGCGCTTGGCGAATGTCCTGGGCAGAATCGGCCTTGTCCGTGCCGGCCTTCGCGCGCAGATCGCGGAACTGGAAGTCCGCGCTCTTGACCCCGGCGTCCCTGCGGGCCTTGTCGAACCGGTAGCGGAGCGCGGCTCGCCCGAGCGCCAAGCCGCTGTCATCAACGATCAGCCGCGTGCTGTACGGCTTCCCCCTGCCATTCGGCAGCTTGGCCTGCTTGCGCGCCGCGATGCGGTTCAGCAGCGCGGCGAGCTCCCCCGTCACCTCCATCGTCACCCTTGTTGTCGGTCTTCGCCTGCTGAATGACCAGGCCGCGCGCTGTGATGTGCCGAACGTCCATGGCCCAGGCATCGCCGACACGCTGCCCGGTCAGGTAGGCAAGGTCCATGGCGTCGCGCAGTGCTGCGTCGGCGTGCTGGTACACCGCCTGGAATACCTCGTCCTCAACATAGACCACTCGCCCGGTCTCCTTATTGCGGCGGATGCCCTCACAGGGGGTGGGCAGGTCGGTTACGCCCTTGCCACGCGCCCAGTTCCAAATATGCGAGAACAGTAGACCTCTCGATTGGCAATCACCTTGGACGGACGCCAGTCCAGGTACTGCCTGATGTTGATCGGGCGTATGACTTCGAACGGCGCCGGTGCACGTCGAAGAAGCTTAGAAGCGCGCTGATGCACCGGTTGTTTAGCCGCTAGGTGCTGAGCGCCTTGGTGGGGACAACTTCCGCCTGGTAGCGCTGGGCGACGAGGCGGAACGTCACGACAGCGGCTGCCGGGATCGTGCTGGCGTGCTCAAACTCCGCCCACTTCTTGATCGCCACGCCGTAGTCGCTCCAGAGGGGCGTATCCTTGCGCGGCTTGCCGCAGCGGTCGTAGTAGTAGTGGATCACGCCCGACTTTTGCCCGCGCGAGCGGACCCGGGGGATTGCCCCCGGCTTCTTCGGCTTCCTTCCCCATCACGCTACCTTGCTGGGGTCCATGTCGGTGGCTGCTTGGCAGCTGCAGCCGTTCCTTCAACGCTGGAGCGCAGCACGACCGGCCAGTCGTAGGCGTCTAGGTAGTGCGTGATTCCATTTTTTCGCAGAAATGCAGCTTGGCGCGCGCGCTTGGGGAGTGCGGCACAGGCTGGCGATCTCGTCGCGGGATAGGATTATTTCAACCATTGGCCGCCCTCCCTTCGCCCGGCATCGGCAGGCGCATCTGGATAACGTTGTCCGCTGGCGAAACGGTCGCGGGCAGCACCTTCCTAGCGGTACGGGGAGCCCGGTTGAGCCGCCGCCATTCGGCCAAGGCGGCGTCCGGCTCGGCGTGCTTGCCGGTAGCCCGGCAGCGGCATTCGACCAGATGGCCCCCCCGGCGGCGAGTCCGCGCAGATCGTGGATATGGCGCGCGCTGTGACCGGCGGCGCAGGGCGGAAGCGGCTCGGGGTGCCTGATGTGTCTTTGCGTCATATGTTTTTCCACGTGGATGTTGCCACGGCTTAGTCGGCGACACGCGGTGCCTGAGCCTGCGTGGTCAGGTTTGGCGAACCCACGCCGCTGGATGCAGAAAGGGGTAGCATCTGAGAGGACATTCCCCGACCTCGATATGATTTATGGCTTTCGCGCCCCACATCCCGCACGGACGTCAGTCTTTTCACCTTCGCTCTTGGCAGGACTTGGTCGCCAAACTTACATTTGAGACGGAGGAATTTGAGCGGACCCGTTTGATTGATCGTGAGGCGGAGTTCAGGACCTTTCGCGCCGTTAACGGGGCTGTTACTGCTTGGCACATCGGAGACTGGCTTTGGGACTGGATGGCCAGGCGTGCGCCGCAATACTTCGGGCCCGCAGCCGAACATGTCGGAAGGTCGGTTAGTGCCGAACGCGACACCAAGAGGATCGCCGCCTTGTTGTCCTCCGGGATGGCGGCGAAACATCGAGATTTGGCCATTTGTCGAACAATCACCAACGCGTACAAACACGTGAGAAGCACTCGCTTTCCCGATGTCCTCACGACGCATCCCGTTCACGTGCTTCAGCTTGTCCCGGGCACCAACCGAGCTAGTGGCGAGTCCTGGCACGATTTGAGAGTCTTCTCCGATGGCCAAGTTCTCGACGTGGCCGATGTCTTGAAGGGAGCGGCGGCTGCTTGGACTGTACTGTTCAGGGATTGTGGGCTTTGGTCTATCCGCGACGGATGGGCAGTGGATGCGCGGGCCTAGACTCGTTTGCAGAGCGAGCGTTTCCAGTTTCATGCGGCCGACGCCAATTCAAACGTTGCCATATCGAGATTGGCCTCGGCCAATGCGCGCAGCGGTGGTGGGCTGACGCTGTTGCCGACCATGCGCACTGCGGCGCTCGGGGTGAGCGGTGTGCTGTTAGCGGTGCGGTTGATGATGTAACCCGCAGGGAGGCCCTGAGCCTGGTACAGCTCATGCGGCTTGAGCATGTGCAGTCCAATATCGACGACATAGGGCGTTCCCCTGATCACCACCGTGACCAGCGCACGCCGGTCCTTCGTGGTGACGGTGTCGACCGGGTCGGCCAAGCTGGGCACATTCGCGCCGGTCCCGTAGTACTTCACCAGTAAGGCGGCGACACGCAGCGCGCCCGTCTCTTGCTCAGGACTGAGCTTGCACTCCACCACGGCCTAATTGCCCGCGCTGTTGATGGTCGGTACAGGCTGGTCGGCGGCCGCACCCGGGTGCGCGCTGGCGTTAGTCATCAGGTGCGCGATGACCAGCAGCTGCTGGCTGCCGCTGGCCGTAATCGTGCTGACGGGATGGCGAGCGTCGCGCCCGCCGCCTTCGTAGAAGGCCCCATTGGCTTGCTCAAGGAGCGCGGTTGCCAACGCGTGGTGCTCCCCCCTGCGCCGCGATGGTGGCAAGCGGTCCTGCGATTTGGCGCCGGCCAAGTTGTTGCGCAGCGTGCGCGTCCTTCAAGTGCAGTGTCTTGCTACCGTCGTCGTTGATTTCGACACGGTCCACTGAAAAACGAAACACCAGCAAGTCCTCTGCTCCAGATGCAAGAGGGCAAAGGCGCTGGCGTTAATCGCATTCGTTTAGCACTACCAAACTGAAGGTTATTCACATATAGTTCACATCCTTTCCCTACCACGGATTGCAGGGCGGCGCGATGAGTAAATACACTTGGATTGGCTGGTACAACGCGTGCGTGAAATACAGTTGGAGGATCATTGGCTCCCATCTGTTCTTTTTGGGGGTGGTAGGCCTGGTCGCGTATTTTACCTACGGTGTTTTCCAACAGGTGCCCACAGGTGTCAATGAGGTGTCCACTAAGGCTTCCGTGGTTCAGACTGGAGCTGTCGTCATTGGCCTCTTTTCTATTGTTCTCGCGGCCCTCCAAGTTCGGGTGAACGCCAGTTGGAACAAGGTACTTTCCTACCATAATCACTTCGGTGAGCTAATCACTCCTGACGTCCTACAAAAGCTTGAAGAAGTAGCGCGCGCTAAGGAATTTGAGGCAAATCTGAAGGCGGGAACAGCTATTTGTGAGAACACTGCGAAAGCGATTTTCGAGCATGGGCATTCAGATCGAGTGGTAAGTTGCTACCTCGACGAGTTTGAGGAGTTTGCCTGTGCAGTTAATGCAGGTGTTGTTGATGACGAGTATGCCTATCAGCTGGAGGGTACGCGTGTCGCGCGAGTGTGGACTGTCTTCCGCAACTATGTTCAGCATTGTCGATCCGCCCCAGCAAGCTCTCCTACTGTATACAAGCAGCTTCAGGCGCTGGCGCATCGCTGGAAAGACCGAAAGGAACATGAACAGAAGGCCAGAGAAAGGGCGCAGCGTAGGAAGGAGAGGAAGGGTGCCATCGGCTCACAGGTGTAAAACGTGCTAAAGTGAAACCGCTCCAACCCACAGACCGCCAACCGGAGAGCGCCATGAACGACAAGAACGGCTGGTAAGCCGCTGTCCTTCATCACCCTCGATGCATCCCCGAAGCCCCGCATCTTGCGGGGCTTCGGCATTCTGATGTCCCAAAAAAATGGCGTGCCGCCCTGCCAAGCGCTGCGGACTGGCCTGTTGTGGTCGTCTACCTCGAGACTCAAGTAAGCGGGGCGGAAGCTTTCGCGCGCCCTTAACGTTGCCATGGCGGTGCCAGGTGGAGGTTCTGCCCGAGACGGAAAGATCCAGCGAGGGGCTGTGCAGGATGACCGAGTGGGGCGTGAGGGCGAGACCTACTTTATGCGGCGATTTTTCCCGTTAGGTCAGCCGGGCAAATTAAGCTTGGGGCTATCATGTGTAGCTCCGAGGCACGGCGTTTCACTTGTTCGTAATAGACCAGTCCCTCGCAATAGGTCGGCACTCCAAAATTGAGCGATTCAATTTCCGGAGCGCCATCGTAAGCAAGCATCCATGGTGCCTTCATGCTCCGCCAACTTAGCGAGGCGAGCGTGATCGCCGGGCCGGGAGAAGCTCAGATAGAGATCACGGCCTTGGGCGAATAGCGTCGCAAATGCCAAACCGATCTGAGGGGCTGTCTTGTCATGTCGGTCGGTCGGCGGCATCTTTTGTCGGATTTACCCTTCGATCCCCTGGGAGCCGTCGGCCACCATGTGGGCTATGGTCTGGAGCGGCGTGATGACTGCAAAAGACGTTTTTGGCGTCTTCATCCGGGGCTATTGCTCTGTGATCGAGCTGCAGCCGACGATGTCGTGCAAAGCGGCAAGAGACGCGATCATCGATGCGCAGGCCGGAAATCTTTATGACGTCTGGTCGCAGCCAGGCGACCTGCTCAGGGAGGCGCAGTGTGAGTTCTCACGGAAGAAGACGGTGCAATCGAGTGATGAGGGCTCGACTCGATCACTCTAACGGCGCCGGACGCGGGCGAACCTGATTCCGCGTGCAGCCAGCACAATCTCTTCGGCGCTGCAACACTCGGGTTGCTGGTGGTGCCATTCCTTTGCGGAGCCAATTGAGCCGCCAGGAGCTCCCGCTTTGGCCCTGACACTGCGATATCAATCTTCTTGCACTGCATTAACCCGGTTGCGGTGACCATCCACCCGTCGGCGTCCTGCGCCATCGGTGGAGCATTCCCATGCCTGGTACCAACAAGTCCATCCTGCTGCAGGCCAACGAGGCCATCGTTGGGGGCGACCATGAAGGATTCCTTTCCCATTGCACGGACGACATCCGCTGGACGACGGTGGGCGAGGGTACGCTGGAAGGGAAGGAGGCGGTTCGGCAATGGATGAAGGGCGCCTACGCCACTCCACCGCAGTTCAAGGTTGATCACCTCATTGCCGAGGACCACACGGTGGTAGCACTCGGCACCATCGTGGCCAACGGCGATGATGGCCAGCCAACGGAGTTCACCTACAGCGACGTGTGGCGCTTCCGGGACCGGAAGATGGCCGAACTGCGCGCGTTTGTTGTTCCAACAGGGAAGTCGCGGTAGCCCTAACTGTCTGCGCAGTTGAAGCGTTGCAGGATTCCCGGAACCTGCAGGGAAATCTCCCGGGCGAGGAAGCCCAATGGGCCGACCGACCCGGCAAGCAGGCGACCGGCCTCGCCATGCGTCCACACGCCCCACAACGCAGCCTCCATCGGCGTTGCACCACGGGCGGCGAAGCCGGTGATGAGCCCGGCGAGTGCATCACCCGAACCGGAGGTGCCGAGGCCGGGACCTCCGCCCTCGTGAATCCACGCCTCTCCATCAGGCCCGACGATCAACGTGCGCGGTCCCTTGAGCACCACCACGCTGGAGGTGTCACTCGCCATCTTGACGGCATGCTCCAGCGGGCTGCGCTCCACGTCTTCTTTGCGCCCGCCGCACATGAACGCCATCTCGCCCGCATGCGGGGTGAGGATGAACGGCGCCCCCACGGCTGCGCACACGCCGCCGTTGAGCGCGCCCGCGTCGAGCACCACGGTCGCCTTCATCTGATGCAGCCGTCCCGTAAACCGGGTCAGGAACGGCGTGGCGCGCATGCCCGGCCCGACGAGGACGGCGTCGCACTGCTCCAGGGCGGCCTGCAGGGCAGGGCTGCCGGGCGCTATCTCGCCGGTGGCGTCCTCCGGCAGGCCGATTACCAGCGCTTCGGGAACGGCCACCCCCAGGGCCGTGGCACAGGAACGCACCGTCGCGATCTGCAGCTTGCCCGCCCCGGCGCGCAGCGCCGCCTCCGCAGCCAGCAGTGCCGCACCTGGAACCTGCACGGAACCGCCCACGACGCACAGCCGCCCGCGGTCCTCTTTGCTGGTGCCCGGCGCCGGCAGGGGCATCGCTTGCAGCGCGGCCGGCGTCAGGTCACGAACCACAGGCCGGTCCATTTCAGCGCGCTCCGGCCGGCGTATCCGGCGCGCCCGTGCGGCCCTGCTGTTCCAGCTCGGCAGGAACGAAGTTGGTGGTCACCAGTTCCAGCGCATCACCGGCATCAGATGCCCGGTATTCGGTGACCCCGCAGTTGGGCACATCGCCCTCGCGGTCGATATCGAGAATCGCGCGCTCATCCAGTCCTTCCAGCAGATACCGCATGCAGTTCACGATCACCTGATGGCCCACGACCATGACGTTGGCACCCACATGGCTGCGCTGCAGGTCGCCAATCACGCCACGCAGGCGCAGGATGACGTCGCACCAGCTCTCGCCACCGGGCGGCCGGAAATAGAACTTTCCGACCAGTTTGCGCTGCTCGGCCAATTCGGGGAACGTCGCGCGGATGCCGCTGGAGGTGTATCGGTCCAGCACCCCGAATTCTTTTTCGCGCAGGCGCTCATCCACGATCAAGGCGCTGCTGGGATGCCCAAGTACCGCCGCAACGGCCTCGGCGGTCTGGCGTGCCCGCACATAGGGAGACACCAGCACCACGTTCGGGCGATCTGCTTCGGGCATCTTCGCGACCCAGTCCGCCAACGCGGCCGACTGGCGTTCCCCCAGCGCAGAGAGGGGCACATCGGCATCGCGGTGCTCCAGTTCGATCAGCGTGATGCCTTCGGCTTCGGCGTGGTCACGCGCCACGTTGCCTGCACTCTGCCCGTGGCGAACCACCCAGATCCGGTCCGGCCATCGAGCCGTGACGCCTTCCATCGCGCTTTTCTGGTCCACCTGCATCTCCCGGCTGCCTGCGCGATCGCGTCGCGTCGTTCCAACACACGCTAGAGGGGCACTTGTTAGCCATGCGCGTAGCATCGTGAAGACCGGCTACACGTGCCGGACACGTGCTCCCGGCCTGCCGCCTCTGCGGCAGTGCCGCGGCGTCGCGATGCCGTCATCTGCACGCGCTCACTGCACGCTATGCTTCGCGCTTTCCCCCACCCTGCACATGCCGCCATGAAACTGGCCATCCTTTCCCGCAACAGCAAGCTCTACTCGACGCGGCGGCTGGTGGACGCGGCGCGTTCGCGCGGGCATACCGTGCGGGTGCTCGACCCGTTGCGCTGTTACATGCGCATTGCCGCCGACGGCTTCACCATGCATTACAAGGGCCGGCCCATCACCGGGGTGGATGCGGTGATTCCGCGCATCGGCGCCTCGGTGACCCGCTACGGCACCGCCGTGCTGCGCCAGTTCGAAATGATGGGGGCGGTTACCCCCAACCCGTCCGATGCCATCCTGCGAGCACGCGACAAGCTGCGCGCGCACCAGATCCTGGCCTCCAAGGGCATCGACATGCCGGTCACGGTGTTTGGCGACAACCCCGATGACACCGTGGACCTGCTCTCCATGCTGGGCCCGCCGCCGCACGTGGTGAAGCTCAATGAAGGCACCCAGGGCCGCGGGGTGATCCTGACCGAAAAGGCCAGCGCCTCGCGCGGCATCGTCGAGGCCCTGCGCGGGCTGTACGCCAATTTCCTGATGCAGGAGTTCATCGGCGAGGCCCAGGGCGCCGACCTGCGCTGCCTGGTGGTGGGCGACCACGTGGTGGCCGCCATGCAACGCCAAGCCCCGGACGGCGACTTCCGCTCCAACCTGCATGCCGGCGGCAGCGCCCGCGTGGCCAAGGCCACCCGGGCCGAGCAGCAGGTGGCGGTGCGCTCGGCCCGGGCGCTGGGGCTGGGGGTGGCCGGGGTGGACCTGATCCGCTCCAGCCGGGGCCCGCTGGTGCTGGAGGTCAACTCCACCCCCGGCCTGGAAGGGATCGAGGGGATCAGCCAGGACGACCTGGCCGGACGCATCATCGAACACGTGGCTGGGCAAGTGGTTGCTGCGAAAAAGCCCGCAAAATCAAAGTCTTGAATTTTAGTTCGGATCAGTGGGCCGGTTTTAACACCGGTTTAATCGCCCCCCGCGTAGGCTTCAAAGAACCGCAGCTCTGCCCTCCTCAGCAGATAACGGTAATCGGGAATGACTTCAGGCCCAGGCGGGATCCGTCTGGGCCTTTTTCTACCCGTGCCGTAGCTCACTTGCTGAGGTGAAGGCGTGGGGGCTACATTCGGCGTTCCGTTCAGTTGACTAAGGATTGGTTGAAATGAAGCGAGTGATTCTGGCCGCCGGGACCGCGGCCCTCCTGCTGGCGCTGGGTACCGCGCAGGCAGCCCCCAACGAAGAGGTTTTTGCGCGGAACAAGCCGCTGGCCGAGCAGATCCAGCGGATCGAAGTAGAAATGGGAGATGGCAAAACCTATTCCGAACTGCGCCTGGAAGACCGCAGCCGTGTCCGCGAAGCCTTGAGCCGTATGCATGGCGTGCTCGATCAGTACCCGGATCAGGCCACCCTTCCCGAACCCTCCAAGATCGCCCTGTTCAACGACCAACAAATTGTGAACACGATTTTGACGAAGGCGCGCGAAGATAGCCGCCAGGTCTGCGTGCGCGAAAAGACCACCGGGTCCCACCGCGCCACTACCCAGTGCATGACGGTTGCCCAGCGTCAGCGCGCCAAGGACGACGCGCAGAAGAACCTGACCAACGCTCAGCGCACGGGTCAATCCATTTTCTAGAGGTCACATGCGAATTCTTGTAATTGAAGACAACAGCGACATCGCCGCCAACCTGGGCGACTACCTCGAAGACCGCGGCCACACCGTGGACTTCGCCGCCGACGGCGTGACCGGCCTGCACCTGGCGGTCGTGCACGAGTTCGACGCGATCGTGCTGGATCTCAATCTGCCGGGCATGGATGGGATCGAGGTCTGCCGCAAGCTTCGCAATGAAGCACGCAAGCAGACCCCGGTGCTCATGCTGACCGCACGGGATTCGCTGGACAACAAGCTGGCCGGGTTCGACTCCGGTGCCGACGACTACCTGATCAAGCCGTTCGCGCTGCAGGAAGTGGAAGTACGTCTGAACGCCCTGTCGCGCCGCGGCAAGGGCGTGCAGACCCGGGTACTGGAAACCGGCGACCTGGAATACAACCTCGATACCCTCGAGGTTCGCCGCCAGGGCAAGCTGCTGCAGCTCAACCCTACCGCGCTGAAGATCCTGCAGGCGCTCATGGAGGCGGCCCCGGCCGTGGTGACCCGCCAGGAGCTGGAAACCCGCGTGTGGGGCGAAGAGCTGCCCGATTCGGATTCGCTGCGCGTGCACATCCACGGCCTGCGCGCCGTGGTGGACAAGCCGTTCGAGGTGCCGTTGATCCAGACCCGCCATGGCATCGGATACCGCATCGCCGCCCCGGAAGCCTGATCCGGTGACGGGCAGGGGGGAGCGCCGCCGGGGCCCGTACCGGCGCCGGCTGCGCAGCCGCATCATCGTCTCATTCGTGCTGTTGGGCTTCTGCCTGACAGCATTGTTTGCCTTCGCCACCAACCTGGCCCGCGCGCGCGTGGAGAACCAGCTGGTCGAAGATGTGATGAACCGCAACATCAACGAGTACGCGCGCCGCTACTTCGCTGATCCCTCGCGCAACCCCGACCTTCCCGTGCAGCAGATGCGCGCGCGCATCGTGGGGCCGGACAAGTTCGAAGCGCTGCGCCAGGAAGAGCCGGACTGGTACGAATTCCGCGATGGCATCCACGGCCTGAGCGGCGTGGACGAGCGGGGCAACCCCTTCTCCTACAAGCTGGCGGTACGCAAGACCCCCGACGCCTGGTTCTTCCTTGCCTACGACATGACCGAAAGCCTGCGCGGCGCAGAGCAGTTGAACCGCGCGCTGTTCTTCTCGGTGCTGGTGTTCAGTGCGTTGTCGCTGGTGCTGGGCTGGTGGTCCGCCTCGAAGGTGATGAAGCCGGTATCCGACCTGGCCGCGCGCCTGCGCGCTTATCGGGGCGGTACAAGTGACCCCACGCCTTTGGCGCCACGTTTCCCCGACGACGAAGTGGGGCAGCTGGCGCAGGCGCTGGATGACTATTCGGCCCGGCTCACCGAAGTGGTACAGCGCGACCGCGAATTCAACGCCGACGTCAGCCACGAGCTGCGCACCCCGCTGGCCGTGATCCGCGGTGCCACCGAGCTGCTGCTGACCCGGCCGGACTTGGACCCCAAGGTGCTGCAGCGCCTGCAGCGCATCCAGCGTGCCGAACAGCAGTGCACCGACCTGATCGGCGCGCTGCTGCTGCTCTCGCGCAACGAGCGCGGGCAGGGCAGCAGCAACGTGGCGCGGGTGGCCGAGCAGCTGCTCGATTCGCACCGCGCCCAGCTGGGCGGCAAGCCGCTGGAGCTGGTACTGGAGGGCGACCGCGAACTGGTCATCGATGCCCCGGAATCGGCGCTGTCGGTGGCACTGGGCAACCTGATCGGCAACGCCGTGAAGTACTCGCAGGAAGGCTCGGTGCGGGTGCTGGTCACCGGCAACCGGGTTGAAGTGATCGACAGCGGCCCGGGCCTCAGCGCCGAAGATGCGGCCAAGCTGTTCCAGCGCGGCTATAGAGGCACCCACGCCGGCCACTCGCAGGGCGGCGGTATCGGCTTGTCGATCGTGAGCCGCCTGTGCGATCTGTATGGTTGGCAGGTCAATGTGCGGCCAGGCGAAACCCGGGGCGTGGTGGCCACGCTGACGTTCGCCCCGGCGGGCTGACCGACACCCGTGCTGCCAACTGGCACGGGACCGCCAACTGGGACCGCTCCGCCAGTTGTCACCGCCCGGGGCCGCTCCGCCGTAGAGCCACGCCCTGCGTGGCTGCTCTTCGCCGGACACCGCGCCAGCCACGCAGGGCGTCGCTCTACCGTGTGTGCCGTCTTAAAGTGCGACAGGCTCACCTTACAAGGACGTGGATGATCAGCTTTGACGATTCGATGAACAACTGCCTTTTCTACTTTGAACAGGCAGCGAAAACCATTTCAGGTGGGCCTGAGCACGCGGCCCAGCAATTCGAAGCTTTTTATGCCGCGGCTTGGGAGCTCAGGCAGGAGATTATGGTTGGATCGTCGCTACTCGCTTGGGACAGGGTGTCCGTGACGCTTCGCGAGAGCATTGAACATCTGGTTTCAGTCGCCACGGACCTTCCGAAGGAGGCGTTTGCCGGGTATGACGCCAATGAGCTGTTTCATCCTGCCTGGGTGCAAGTCAGGGATGCGGCGACCCGGTTTCTGGCTGCCGCCGAAGCTGAGCGGCCTCAGGTGGGGGAGGGAAGTGAGTTCGGGGGCGTTCCATGAAGCGACAAAGGGCCCGTGCCATCGTTGATGCCTCACCACTCACACCGGCGGGCATCCGAAGGGTGGTGCTGTCCGTCTTTCCACGCAGGCATGACTACGGTGACTTTGATCTCGCTGATCTCGTCACGGAGCTGGCGGAGTTTGGTATCACCACGGTCAAGCCTCTCCGTCTTCTCATGAAGAAGCACAGGAAGCAGATACTTATCGATGAAAGGGTAAAGATGCCTCGCGCGGAAGCGCTTTATCTGGCAAGTGAGTACAACCCGGCGGGGGTGGACCTTCACTCGAACACATCCTGGTACGCGGTACCGGGGTTGGTCAGGCAGGCAATGGAAAAGGAATTCGGTTGGGATGCCGTAATCGGCAATCAGGAAGTGCGGCCGCAAGACCACGCTGGCCAGCCCTAAGGTCTGCTGCTTGCCATGCTCCGGTAGGCCGCATCCAGCCGCTCCACTTCGGCCTGCAGATGATCCGGGTGCCCATCATTGACTACCACGTCATCCGCCAGCGCCAGGCGCTCCTCGCGACTGGCCTGCGCCGCAATCATCCGGTCGGCCAGATCGGCCGTGGTGCCATCGCGCTGCATCAGCCGCGCATGCTGTACCGCCACCGGCGCATCCACCACCAGAATCCGGTCCAGCCAGGGGTACTGCTGGCGGCCGCCCGCTTCGGCCAGCAGCGGGATGGCCGCAATCGCATAGGGGCTCCCGGCCTGCTCACAGGTCTGCCGCAGCAGCTCGCGGATGGCAGGGTGGGTAATGGCTTCCAGCGCTTGCCGTTCCTGTGCGGAGCTGAAGATGCGCTCGCGCAGCGCAGCGCGGTCTAGCTGGCCATCGGCCAGCAGGATTCCGGAACCAAAGTGCGCCACGATCCGGGCCAGGCCATCGCTGCAAGGAGCCACCACAGCGCGGGCGGCCACGTCGGCATCGGCGATGGTGATGCCCAGCGCCTCGAAGCGCCGGGTTACCTCGGTCTTGCCGGCGGCCACGCCGCCGGTCAATCCAATCACGAACTGGCTCATCGCTGCCTCAGCGCAGGCCGGACACCCGCAGATACGCGTTGATCAACGGCTCGCCCCACATGAACACGATCCAGCCCGCCAGGGCCAGGTAGGGCCCGAACGGAATCGGCGTGGCCCGGTCGCGGCCGCGCGAGTACAGCCAGATCGAACCGATGATCGCCCCAAGCACCGACGAGAGCAGGATGATCGGCAGGATGCCCTTCAACCCACACCAGGCGCCCAGCGCGGCCAGCAGCTTGAAATCGCCGTGGCCAATGCCTTCCTTGCCGGTGATCTGTTTAAACAGCCACCACACCGACCACAGCAGCAGGTAGCCGGCAATGGCGCCCAGCAGGGCAGGCTTGGCCGGCATGTACAGGTTGTCGATGCTGCCTATCAGCCCCAGCCACATCAGCGGCAGGGTGAGCTGGTCGGGCAACAACTGGGTGCGCAGGTCGATACCGGACAAGGCCACCAGGAAGCAGCTCAGCACGATGGCACCGAAGCCCTGCCAGCCGAAGCCGAACTGCCAGACGCTGGCCACCACCAGCAGGCCGGTCAACAGCTCGACCAGCGGGTACTGGATGGAGATCGGCGCGTGGCAGTGGCGGCACTTGCCGCCCAGGACCAGCCAGCTGAACAGCGGGATGTTCTCGTACCAGGACAGCTTGTGCTTGCAGTGCGGGCAGTGCGACGGCTCGACCACGATCCCGGGCGGGGGTGGTTCGTAGATGTCCGGAAGCTCGAGCACCTCGCGGGCGTCGCGCTTCCACTGCCACTCCAGCCGCTTGGGCAGGCGCAGGATCACCACATTGAGGAAGCTGCCAATCAGCAACCCCAGTGCGGCCGCGGCCGGATAGCCGAGGCCGGGATGCTGGTCGAGAAATGCCATGTGCCGTTAGACCACCGAAGCCAGTTTGAAGATGGGCAGGTACATGCCGATGACCATGCCGCCGACAATGGTACCAATGAATACCATGATCATCGGCTCCAGCAGGCTGCTCAGGGCGTCGACGGCATTGTTCACTTCCTGCTCGTAGTACTCGGCCACCTTGAACAGCATGGCATCCAGCGCGCCGGCCTCTTCGCCGATGGCGGTCATCTGGATGACCATGTGCGGGAACAGGTTGATCTGTTTCATCGCCATGTTGACGGGATAGCCGACCGAGACATCGTCGCGCATACGGAGAACGCCTTCTTCGTACACCTTGTTACCCGTAGCACCGGCAACGATGCCAAGTGCCTCAACCAGCGGAACGCCGGCCCGGAAGGTCACGGCTGTGGTGCGCGCAAAGCGCGCGATCGCGCTGTTGTGCATGATCTGTCCGATCACCGGCACCTTCAGAATGGTTCGGTCCATGGCGTGCTGCATGGACGGCGAACGCTTGTAGGCAAAAATGAAGCCGCCGATGGCGCCGCCGGCAATCAGGACAAGCAGCCACCACCACGACACCATGAACCTCGAAAGGTTCACGATCATCTGCGTGAATGCCGGCAGTTCAGCGCCGAAGCTCTTGAAGACGTCTTCGAACTGCGGCACCACCCAGACCAGCAGGATGCCGCTGACCAGAACCGCCACGGCCATCACCATGGCCGGATAGAACAAGGCCTTCTTGATTTTGCCCTTCAGTGCCTCGATGTTTTCCTTATAGGTGGCCACCGTGTCCAGCACCGTCTCCAGCACGCCGGCGCCTTCACCTGCTTTGACCAAGTTGCGATACAGCTCGTCGAACTGGACAGGGTGCTTGCTCACTGCCTCGTACAGGGAAGAGCCGCCCTCAATGTCGGTGCGGACACTGTCCACCATCTTCTTCATACGCGGGTTTTTGTGCCCGCTACCGATGATCTCCAGTGCCGATACGATCGGCACACCGGATTTCATCATGGTAGCCATCTGACGGCTGAAGAACGCGATGTCCTTCGCGCTGATCGCTTTGCCCGCAGCCCCGAACAGCGGTTTGGGTTTCGGTTTCACAACACTTGGCATGATGCCCTGCCGGCGTAATTCAGCGCGCAGCAAGTTGGCGTTCTTGGCGGGCTGCTCGCCCTTCATCTTCACGCCCCGCTTGTCGGTCCCCTCCCAGACAAACGGCTGCATCTCCGTGGTGCTACGCGCCACGGGCTCTTTCTTGACAGCACTACGGCTCACAGACATACAGGCTCCCCAGCCGCGCCATCCCCAGGCGGGCTTCTGGACCGAATGGTAGCCGGTTCCGGGGCATCGTGGCATCCCTTCCGGGCGACAATCCGTGACCTTCGTCGAGGACCGGGGCCGTCAGAAGGTGACGCACCGCGTCACAATGCCGGTTGTGTCGCAAATTACCGTGAGGGGGGTTCCAATCCTGAAGATTGCTGCCATCATTGCGCCGGGGAATGCTGGGGAGCATTGCTGAGAAGTTGGCACGCAACCTGCTTTCAACCACCCGCACGGGCGATTGCCATGCTCAGCCGGTCTACCGGCCAGGCGCGACCCAGTGTTCATTTTTCAAACCACCTCTAGGGGATGTACTCATGAAGAAGCAGCAGGGCTTTACCCTTATCGAACTGATGATCGTTGTCGCGATCATCGCCATCCTGGCCGCCATCGCCATTCCGGCCTACCAGGACTACGTGGTCCGCTCGCAGGGCGCGTCGGCTCTGGCTGAAATCACCCCGGGCAAGGTTGGCTTCGAGCAGGCTATCAACGAAGGCAAGACCCCTTCGACTGACGCGGACGCCGCCGGCTTCATTGGTGTTGCTCCGGAAACCTCGTACTGCGAAGTCGTCGTGACCGACGACGCCATCACCTGCACCACCAAGGGTGGCAACGCAACCAAGTTCAACGGCCAGACCGTGGCATGGACTCGTGACGCTGATGCCGGCACCTGGGCTTGCACCTCGAGCCTGGCCGACAAGTACAAGCCGGGCAAGTGCGAGTAATCAGCTGCTGATTACTTGATCAGGAAGCCCCCGCCAAGAGCGGGGGCTTTTTTTTTGGTTCTTCTCCCATCTGAGGGGAGAAGGCGCACGGCCGACCAGCTGGATTTGTAGTTGTCGAGAAAGCAAACCGAGGCCGGCCGTGGCCAGGCTGGATTGTATGCCGTTGCCGGGAGGCTGGGCGGGGTGTCGCCTGGATGGATGGCGCCGCGAGGCACGTGGCGGAGCCACGTGGCTGGTGCTTTCGCTGCTGCCTGATCCGCGACGCCGACGCCGACGCCGCTGCAGTGCTGCGGCAAGTAGGTAGTGGCCATCCACGACCATGCGCTCCGGCGCATACGTGACTTGCCTGTGTTCGACGAGCCGTTGGAGTTGGAAGTCCAGCGCCACCGGAAAACAGTCAAGGCGCTTGATTTCAGGCATCTGATGCAGACGCTGGCCCGGTGGACCTATCGGACGTACGGGTGATCGCGATGGATGAGTTTGCGATCCAGAAGGGGCATCGCTACGCCACCGTGGTCGTCGAGCCATCGCGCAAGCGCGTGTCTGGGTCGGCCGAGTACCCAGCCGCGCTGACAAACGCCCCTTCTTCGAGCTACTCGGCAGGGTCGGTTGTGTACGCATCCAAGCCGTGGCGACGGACATGAATTCGGCCTTTGATGTCGACGTCAAAGCCCAGTGCCCCAACGCTGAAGTGGTCTACGACCTCATCCACGTGGTGGCCAAGTACGGGCGCGAAGTCATTGATCGGCTGCGGGTGGACGATGCCAACCATCTGCGCACCGACAACCCTGCGCGACGTGTAGTGAAGACCTTGCGCTCGCTCCTGCTGCGCAATCGGCACAACCTCCCTGCTGAGCGGCGCGTCTAACTCAAGGAGTTGCTGGCCGCCAACAAAGCCTTGCTGACCACCTATCTGCTCAAAGACGACCTGAAGCAACTGTGGGGCTACCGAAGCCAGGGCCGGGCGGAAAAGGCCTGGCGGTCATGGAGGCATCGCGTCCTGCGAGGCGGGCTGGAGCCGCTGCGCATCTTTATCCGCCGTCTGCAGCCTTATCTCCCGGGCACCTTGGCCCACTGCCGGTGGCCTCTCGGGACGAACCTGGTGGAAGGCGTCAACAACAAGATCAAGGTCATCAAGCGCGTCGCCTACGGATGCCGAGACGACGCGTATTTCTTCCTGAAGATCCGGGCGGCCTTCCCCGTACTTGGGTGAAGAACCTTTTTGCCCCAATGAACTTGGCACGAATTCTGCTTTCCTTGCTGATTAACGATAGGGGAGCGTTCCAATGCAGAGGTCCAAAGGCTTCACGCTGATCGAGCTGATGATCGTGGTGGCGATCATCGCGGTGCTCGCCGCGATCGCCATTCCCGCCTACCAGGGCTATGTCGCCAAGACCCAGGTCACGGCAGCGCTGGCCGAGATCGCGCCCGGCAAGAACGGGGTTGAGTCGGCGCTGGCGACGGGCAATGCGTCCCTGGTCGACGCCGCCTACGTCGGCCTCGCCACCCCTACCAGTCATTGCTCGACCGTGGTCGCGTCCCTGGCTGCCGACGGTTCGGCGCAGATCAGCTGCGTCGTGGTTGGAAACCCGCAAGTGGTGGGTGCCAGCCTGAGCTTGAATCGGGATGCGGGCGGCCAGTGGAGCTGCGAAGCGCCCAGCCTCGCCGAGCGTATCCGCCCCCGCAACTGCAATTGATTTCCCATTGTCTGGGTTAAGCTGTAGCCCCCGGAGCAATCAGCCGTGACGCCCCTATGAATGCAGTAGTGACCGCCAATCTCGTCGGCATCACCGGTATCGCCCGTCGTCTCGTGCAGGACGGTGCGCTGGATGAGGCTGCAGCGCGCGATGCGATGGCCAAGGCGGCTGCAGCGAAGCAGCCTTTGCCGCAGTACTTTGCTGAAAAGAAGCTGGTAACCCCGGCGCAGCTGGCCGCAGCCAATGCGCTCGAATTTGGCATGCCGCTGCTGGACGTGTCGGTATTCGACAGTGCCCAGAGCGCCATCAGCGTGGTCAGCGAAGAGCTGCTGCGCAAGCATCATGTTCTGCCGCTGTTCAAGCGCGGCGGCAAGCTGTTCGTGGGTACCAGTGACCCGACTCACTCGCTTGACGAGATCAAGTTCCACACCAATCTGGTGGTGGAACCGATTCTCGTCGACGAGGAGCAGATCCGTCGTACGCTGGAACAGTGGCAGTCCAAGCATGACGCCCTGGGCGGTTCACTTGGCGGCGGCGACGACGACGGCATGGCCGACCTGGACGTGTCGGGCGGAGATGATGAGGGTGGAGCTGGGGCAGATTCCGGTCACGACGCCAAGGGGGACGACACCCCGGTCGTGAAGTTCGTCAACAAGGTGCTGGTGGATGCCATCCGCAAGGGCGCATCGGACATCCACTTCGAGCCGTATGAAGACGACTACCGCGTGCGGTTCCGCATCGACGGGCTGCTCAAGAACGTGGCCAAGGCGCCGGTGAAGCTCAACCAACGCATTGCTGCACGCCTGAAGGTGATGTCGCAGCTGGATATTGCCGAAAAGCGCGTGCCGCAAGATGGGCGCATAAAGCTCAACCTCTCCAAGTCCAAGCAGATTGACTTCCGCGTCAGCACCCTGCCGACCCTGTTCGGCGAAAAGGTGGTGCTTCGTATCCTGGACGGCAGTGCTGCCAAGCTGGGCATCGACAAGCTGGGTTACGAGCCCGAGCAGCAGAAGCTCTTCCTGGAAGCGATTCATAAGCCGTACGGCATGGTGCTGGTCACTGGTCCCACAGGCTCGGGTAAGACGGTATCGCTTTACACCGCGCTGGGTATCCTCAACGACGAAACCCGCAACATCTCCACGGCGGAGGATCCAGTTGAAATCCGACTGCCTGGCGTGAACCAGGTCCAGCAGAACGTCAAGCGCGGCATGACCTTCGCAGCCGCGCTGCGATCCTTCCTGCGACAGGATCCAGATATCATCATGGTCGGCGAAATCCGCGATCTGGAAACGGCCGAGATCGCCGTCAAGGCAGCGCAGACCGGCCACATGGTGCTCTCCACCCTGCATACCAACGACGGTCCGCAGACCATCGCGCGCCTGATGAACATGGGTATTGCACCGTTCAACATCACCAGTTCGGTCACGCTTGTGATTGCTCAGCGACTTGCGCGCCGACTGTGCAACAACTGCAAGCGGCCGGTGGATCTGCCGCCGAACGCCTTGCTAGCCGAGGGCTTCACTCAGGCTCAGCTGGACGCGGGTGTCACACTGTACGAGCCGGTTGGCTGTGAAGAGTGCACCGAAGGCTACAAAGGTCGTACCGGCATCTACCAAGTCATGCCGATGAGCGAAGAAATCGCGGTGATCGTGCTTGAAGGTGGTAACGCCATCCAGATCGCCGAAGCAGCTCAGCGTGCAGGCGTGAACGACCTACGCCAATCCGCGTTGGTTAAGGCCGCCGCCGGCACCACCAGCCTGGCTGAGATCAATCGCGTTACGAAGGATTGACCCCCTGCAGGGCGCAGATCAGCTCGCACGGGTGCTTGAGTATTCAGTGGTCAACGGGCGGGGTGTGAAATCGGGAGCTTGCTCTCGGTTCTAAAGGTGGTTTTCAGCAATACTTCGGCAGGGACCTGAGGGGTACGGACGAGCACGTCCGCGCAGGAAGCTTCATTCGCAATTGACAAGGACGTCGATGTGATTCCACGATTTTCGATGGTCTTCGCACCGCTGATGGTTGCGTTGCACGCTCGACGCGGCCCAAGCCGATGACAGAGATTGGCGATGGGACGCAGTTCCCCCCAAACTCGCAGTTGTAAGGCCCTAGAGCGCGGACTGAGTGCATTACGACTCCGGTTACCATGCCAATGGCGAGTGCCGCTTCCGCAAGGGCGACCTGCGCGCTGAGATTGACCCGCTCGGCCGACGCACCGAGTACCTGAAGTACGACGCCTTCGGCCGCGTCGTGCAGGCCCGAGGCATTGACGGGGTCGTGGTGGAGCAGCTGTTCGACCACACTGGCCGCCCGCGCGGGCAGGGGTTCCGGTTATTAATATGCCGAAGGAGGGCCCCGTAATGCAGGGTCTTTCTATTACAGGCGGCCTAGCTCGCCGAGGCGTGTACTTTCACGGGGCTCACTGTTACGAGTGGCGT
This sequence comes from Stenotrophomonas sp. SrG, assembly GCF_050031795.1. Classification (NCBI taxonomy): domain Bacteria; kingdom Pseudomonadati; phylum Pseudomonadota; class Gammaproteobacteria; order Lysobacterales; family Lysobacteraceae; genus Stenotrophomonas; species Stenotrophomonas sp. SrG. The sequence goes on along the minus strand of NZ_JBNBBE010000009.1, from coordinate 112,850 downwards.
TGAAATCTCCCTTTGCATCTCATTAGGGCACTCTTGTTTCCGGGACGTAGCTCCCATTCCAGACCGCCCTCTTCAGTCAGACTGCGGTTTGTAAATTCATAAGGCCGCCTGTGCGCGTGCCTCCAATTGCCAATCCACAAGGAGGTGGTCGTGCATGTTCGAATTGTGAAGGCATTGGTCTTGTTGTTGGCGCTTTCGTTGCCCTCTGCCATCGCGACTGCGGCACAACAGCCACCGATCGAGCCGAAATTCTGCTTCGGCAATAAGTGCTTCCCGACCCTAAGCCAGGCTGAGGCCGAGCTTCGTGCCACATCTGGTCCATATGGCTCGTTGTGGACCCACGAAAAGGTCTCCCACTACAGGGACGCAGTGCCCGGTGGAGCGGTGCTAAGTCACAGATACGTGGTCAGAGATCAAGAGGCGCTAGCGGCGTACAAGGCCGGCTACCGGGTGGGTGGTAATGGTGCAAAGGAAGGCATCTGCACTGCCCAAGTTGACCCTCGCGATCCATTTCTCTGTGCGGACGAAAGTGAGGCCGTTGAAGGAATGATGGCGAAATATCGAGCTTCATCCCTTGACTGCACCTACTCGGATGAGCGCTACGAAGGCAGCTACGGAACACCCTATGTATCCGTGCGCGACGGTGGTGGATATGGCTCGGTCTATTACAGCAAGCCCTCAAGGCCCGAGCAGCGATTTTATAGGTACTCAATTTGGTGTCCTGGTTGGGGGTCGCCCACTCCTAGCCCACGTGAGCTACAGCTGACCAAGATTCAACATTTCGAATGTGCAGTCGGCTTCACGCCGATCTATGCAGATAATCCTGCCTACACGTCCAATGGTACTGCCTTGGAATGGCCGCGTGTTTGCCGCGCGACCATGGCGGCACAGTACATCTACGCATGGAATGTGAATCAAACCTGCTCTGCAGCAAGCACAAATAATCCTTGCTTCCCAGCGACGGGGGATAAGGCACGCGCCGAAGTGGATTTCACCTTCGCAGGCAGGCCCTTCATTCGTCACTATCACTCTGTTAACCAACTGCAGGGGGCGGCTGAGCTTGGTACAGGTTGGTCGCATAGCTACTCCGATTTCCTGCTTTCCACGAATCGAAAGATACGTGCGGACGATCGAGGTTATCTCCAGACGTACGGAACTAGCGGAAGAGGGAGTCAGGCGTCTGCCGAGCTGCTCCGCGCCGGCGCAAACAATACCGCAGAGCTCATCGAACCCGACGGGACGGTCCGCCTGTATCGGGGAGATGGGCGGCTGATCCGGGTTGATACCGGCAAAGCGCCCACCAGCGTGACCATAACCTACGACCCCAAGTCCCGAATCGATCGCATTACAGATGATACGGGACGGTCGTTGCTGTTCGGGTACGTGCATGACCGACTTTCCTCGATCACCTTGCCTGACGGATCGCAGGCGCGATATACCTATGACGAGTACGGCAACCAGACCGGCGTCATTCGTCCGGACGGTTCGTCTCGGACGTACGTCTACGGAGAAGCCGGCCACGCCCCGTCGGACGTCCGCAACCTTCTTACGGGCATCGTTGAGGGCAGAGTCCGGTATGCCACTTTCTCCTATAACGCAAGCGGCAAGGCGGTTGGAAGCTATCTGCTTGCTGGCGGTCAGCCGGTCGACGCCGGGTCCATTACCTACAACGCGGACGGGTCCGCAACCACAGTAAATGAACTGGGGGATGTGAAGCAGCTTGAGATCGGTGGCGCGCAGTTCCGAGCCATCACCAAGACAGTGGACGCCCAGGGGACACGCTCCCAGATCTTCGACACCAACGGCCGCCTCACGTTGAAGGTCGACGCTGTCGGTAGTCGGACGACCTTGTCCTACTTGGAGCCCAACAGTGGCGCAGTATCGCAGATCGTCACCCGCACCGTGGAGTCCATCGGCCGCATAGGCCGCACAACGCGCGATTCGAACAACCGCGTCGTAGAGGAGCGTGTCAGCCAGAAGATCACCGGCGGCGAACAGCTCATCTCCCTGCATCGCCAGGCATACGACACCCAGGGCCACGTACTGTTTTCTTGCCAATACGACGCCAACCTACCCACCGACTATGTCTGCGGCTCCTTGGTCACGGCGCCCATCAACGTGCGTCAGTCGCAGAACACCTATTGCACCGAAGCAGACGCAGCTGCCAACCCCGTACTCTGCCCATTGCCCGGCTTGCAGCTCACCGCTGTCAACCCAGCCGGCGCCATCACCCGCTTCGAGTACCATGCCGCCAATGACTCCGGCTGTGATGCCAACGGTGAGTGCCGCTTCCGCAAGGGCGACCTGCGTGCGGAGATCGACCCGCTCGGCCGCCGCACCGAGTACCTGGAGTACGACGCCTTCGGTCGCGCTGTGCAGGTCCGTGGCATTGACGGTGTGGTGGTGGAGCAGCTGTTCGACCACAACGGCCGAGTCCTTGCCGAAACCATCAAGGGCGACGTACCGGCCAATGATCGAATCCGGCTCTACGAGTACAACTCCACCGGCAAGCTGACCCGCGTCACCCAGCCCGACGGGGTCTGGACCCGGATGCATTACGACACCGCCGACCGCCTCACCAGCGTGGAAGACGCGGCAGGCAACCGCATCAACTACGTGCTGGATGGAGCGGGCAACCGGGTGCGCGAGGAAGTACGCGACAGCAGTGGCGTGCTTCGGCGTGGGCTGGACCGCCTGTTCGACACCGCCAGCCGTATGACCCGGGTAACCGGGGCATACGGCCAGGCTACCCAGCTGCGTTACGACGCCGTGGGCAATCTGCTGGAGACAGAAAATCCAGTCGGTACGATATCCAAGAGCACGTACGACGGCGTGGGGCGGCCGACCAGGCAGATCGATGACCTCGGCGGCATCAACGCCGAGATGCGTTACGAGTACGCGGCGAACGGCCAGGTTGAACGGGTGGTCGATCCCAAGGGCCTGGCGACCACCTACGCCTACGATGGCTTCGGCCAACTTGTCACCCAGACCAGCCCCGATACCGGCATCACCCAGTTCACCTACGACCGCCTCGGCAATACGCGGACTCGTACGGATGCCCGTGGCGTCACAGCGCAATACGAGTATGACGCCATAGGCCGCGCTACGGCCGTGCGCTTCGCCGACCCCGCCGCCGATATCCAGTATGTCTACGACCAGCCATCAAGCCAATGCCCGGCCGGTGAGCGTGCGGGCATAGGCCGCCTTTCCAGCATGATCGATCCCAGCGGCCGTACCGACTACTGCTACAGCCCGGTTGGGGATCTGGTACGACGCATACAGGTGGTTGAAGGGCACGCGCTGGTGCTGCGCTATGCGTATGCGCCGTCAGGGCGTCTTCAGTCGATGACGTATCCAGACGGCAGTCTGGTGGACTACGGCTACGACACCCTCGGCCAAGTCAGCAGCGTGGGGGTCACCCCGGCAGGCGGCACCCGTGAGGTGCTGCTGCAGGGCGTGCAGACGCTGCCCTTCGGGCCGGAGCAATCCTGGACATTCGGCAACGGCCGCCGCCTGGATCGCAGCTATGACCAGGACTACCGTCCGCTGACCATCAGCGACGACCGCGACGGGTTGAACGTGGCCTTTGGATTCGATGGCGCCGGCAACATCGCGTCGCTGACCGACGGCGGACCGCAGGGGCAGGGCGCGACTCTGGACTACGACGCAATGGGGCGCCTGACGGCATTCAAGGACGCGCAGTCGGGCGTTGCCATCGAGCAATACACCTATGATGCCACCGGCAATCGCCTGTCGTTCGGAAACTCAGCAGGAACGCAGACATACGCATACCCGGCGGATAGCCATCGATTGGCATCAGTGGATGGCGCGGTCCGTACGTACGACGCAATGGGTAACACGCTGACGATCGGTGGTGAATGGCAGTACACCTATGACGTCGCTGGCCGGCTTAGCCTCGCCAGCCGTACGGGGTCTTCCCAGGTGAGCAATGTTCACAACGCCGCTGGGCAGCGAGTCCTTCAGGTGTCCGGCGCTGAAAGCAAGCTGCACTTGCATGGCGAGAACGGCGAGTGGCTAGGCGCCTATGGCGCCAACGGTACTCCGAGTCAGCAAGTGATCTGGCTGGGTTCCCGGCCCGTGGGTCTGATCCAAGCAGGACGGTTGCTGTACATTGAGTCCGACCATCTGGGCTCGCCGAGAGCCCTGCTCGATCCCCAGCTCGATTCAATAGTGTGGCGCTGGAGCCTGATGGGCGAGGCTTTCGGGAGCGGCCCACCGGAAGAGGATCCTGATCATGACGGTGTTTCTCAGGAGTTTTCGCTTCGTTTCCCTGGTCAACGGGTGGATCCGGGCATTGGCCTGAACTACAACTACTACCGGGATTACGAGCCACAAACAGGACGATATTCCAAAAGCGATCCGATCGGACTGGCGGGCGGCGTAAGTACCTACTCGTATGTTTCGTCATCCCCCCTTACGCTCATAGATCCGCAAGGGCTGTACGAGACGACCGTCTCGGCCTTCTGTCGGCAAAATCCCGGGCACTGTGTCATGGGGGCGACTGGTGCCTTGGCAGGTGCAGCCGCACTCCCGAAATCAGATTCGATGTCTGATGGTCAGTGCAATACGGATGACCGTTGCCGACAGATCGTGGCAGACATGCGAGCGGCGATGCATGAGGTGAACAGGCGTAGGGAGGAAATGCGCATTGATAAGTGCAATATGTACAATCTGGCCCGTATTGCGCCAAATCCAGCGCTCGGCCCCAGCTGCCCTGGCTCATGGGATGGACACGGGCAACAGATTAGAAACTGGCAGAACAGGCTCAGGAAGCTGATTGAAAAAGCTCTTGCGAATGGTTGCTACCTGCCTTCGGGGGTCTTTGATGCGGCGTATGGTGGTCTACCCAGCATGCCGAGAGGATACTAAGTTGGTTCATGATTTTGATGAGACAGATGAGGTCATCTTCCTGCTCTCAACAGACTGGTTCTCGTCCTGGATCGTCTCGCTGGGTCAGTGGCGTGGCGGACAGGCTTCGATAGAGCGGACGAAGAATATCGCTAGGCGTGCTACATCAGACCTTCTTTCGGGAGCCGCTGACTACTATTTCACTGATCTGTCGCCGACCAGAAAGGCGGCGACCTTTGATCGGTTCATGAAGGCACTGAGGCCGAGTTTGGATGAGCAAGAGTTACGCGATTTGTTTCGGTTGGTGAGATTTGTATCCGACCAATCGCTGCTCACCCGGGAGCAAAGGTGGGCGCTCAAGGCAGCTTTGATTCATGAGATGGTCGGCGGTTTTGAGGCTGACGCCCGCGCTGCATTGGGCGCGGGAGTGGTGGTCGTCGTAGTCAACACCTTGGAGCTGCTCGGTGTCGGCGAGATCCCATTCCAGCCTGAAAGCAGGTGGGACCTGGAGCTTGATGGCAAATTTGGTGGTCTTTCTGGAAGGCTCGAAGACTACGCAGGCTCTGTCTATGCCCCCAATGTGCTCTTGCATGAAGTGGCAGGCGCCACTCGTCGTCTACAGTACACCCCGTTGGACGTGGAGCTGCTGTCAGATTGGTGGGCGTGCACTGCTCAGCATCTTTCCATGTATGTCGATCCTCGCTCACTCGCTATCCTGCTCTCTCGGTTTACCGAGATGGCTGGGGAATCGTAGGCGCCTCTCTCATTTCCGATGAGAGCGATGTCGAGGTGGCGTTGAAGTATTGGCCGGCCCACTCTAAAAGGGATCGTCACGCAGGGCGTGACTCTACGGCTTTGATGCTCTCAGCGTATTGATCGGTGCTTGTGCTGCAGGTCAAGCCACAAGCCCTGCGAGGTGCGGCAGAACGGTCCCAAGCGCTGGGCCAGATCGAGGTCCAAGTCCTGGTCGCCAGCGAGGAAGCACTCAGCGAAGTCCTGCGATACGCCGATGGCGTGGGCGAAGTCCAGGGTGGAAGCGCCCATCGGGGCGAGGATGAGTTCGCGTACCAGCCAGCCGGGGTGCTCGACGATGATTCGGCTGTCCGGGGTGGTGCGGCCCAGCTTGGCGATGTGCTTCTCGAAGGCGGTGGAGGTGCTTCGGCGCGCTTCTTCGGGGAACTCGATCAGGGTCACGATCATCTGGCCCTGGGTTGCTTCGATGCTTACGCTTGCGCCGACTTTGAAGCCGGCGCTCTCCAGCCATCGGCCGTGTATGGACAGACATGGGACTGTGCCGCCGTCGAAGGTGTCCATCCAGGCGTAGGTGTGTACGCGGACGGTGTAGTGGCGCGGTCGGTCGGCCGTGGGCAGCAGGAGTTCGGGGAAGAGGGGGGTATTGCGTGGCGAGCGCATGGGGAGCCTCCGAGGGGAAAATCTCCCTTGCCATTGCGGCAAGGGAGCCGGGAGGTTCGAAACCGCATGCGTGCGAGCGGCGTGGCGTATTTCCCCCGTTGAGGGGTCTTGTATTAGCCACCCTCCCGGCATGGGACGTCCATAATTTTGCACACATCAGGAGTTTCGAAGCTCCGTCCCCACCATGCGCCGTGGTGGGGGCGGTAGCCAATCGATTCTGTCTGTTGGTTTTGCCGGGTTTGATAGGCGATGCCAACAGGTTGTCGCTAGCGACCCGGGTGGGGGCGGTAGTGCGACGGCGGTGCGGTTTTGTTGGGCTATTGGCGACAGGGTATCTGGCGTTACGTGGGGCACGCATGGAGTGTCGCTACGCGGGTTCGTGCCTGTAGCGACACGCCGTGCGTGTCCAGCGGGATGTCTGGTGAAGCGGTCCCGTGAGCGGTTGGGTTGGTCGGCGCGTCTCAGCCACGCAGGGCGTGGCTCTACGGTTTCATTGCCGCAACGTTGCATTCAACCCGATTCCGGGTTCAGTCCATTCCCAGCTTCTTCAGCTTGTACCGCAATGCGCGGAACGTGATCCCCAACTGCGCGGCAGTCCGCGTCTTGTTCCAGCGGTTCTCTTCCAGCGCCTTCTGGATCGCGGTGCGTTCCATCTGCTCGATATACGAAGGCAGCGCGCCGCTCCCCGCCGGCAGATCCACCACCGCTTCCTCATGCGCCGCCACCGGCGCCCCACCATGCCGCGGCACACCCTGCTGCGGCAACCGCAGATCGCTAGCCCCGATGGTGTCACCCTCGGCCAGCGCCAACGCGCGCTCCAGGATGTTTTCCAGCTCGCGCACGTTGCCCGGGAAGTGATACGTGCCCATCGCCTCCAGCGCCGACGGCGCCAGCAGCGGAGTGGGCCGCCCATGCGTACGGGCCAGCCGGGCCAGGATCGAAGCCGCAAGCTGCGGCAGATCACTACGGCGCTCGCGCAGCGGCGGCACACGCAGCTCGATCACATTGATGCGGTAATACAGGTCGTGGCGGAACCGCCCATCTTCCACCAGGTCGCCCAGGTCCTTATGCGTGGCAGAAAGAATGCGCACATCCACCGGCACTTCGGTGGCCGCGCCCACCGGGCGGATCGACTTTTCCTGGATCGCCCGCAGCAGCTTCACCTGCATCTGCAGCGGCAGTTCGGCCACTTCATCCAGAAACAGGGTGCCGCCATGCGCGGCCTGGAACAGGCCCGGCTTGTCGGCATGGGCGCCGCTGAAGCTGCCCTTCTTGTGCCCGAAGAATTCGCTTTCCATCAGTTCCGATGGAATGGCGCCGCAGTTCACCGGCACGAACGGGCCGGCCGCGCGCGCGCTCTGGCCGTGGATGGTGCGGGCTACCAGTTCCTTGCCCACGCCCGATTCGCCCAGGATGTACACCGGCGCCTGGCTGCGGGCGACCTTGGTGATGGTGGCGCGCAGGCCATCCATCGCCGCCGATTCGCCCAGCAGGCGTGCGGTGGTGTCGCTGGTCAGCGGCGGCGGGGCGGGCCGTTCGCTGTTGTTGAGCTCCAGCGCATGCTTGACCAGCCCGCGCAGCACCGAGATGTCCACCGGCTTGCTGACGAAATCAAACGCGCCGGCCTTCAACGCTTCCACCGCCAGGTCCATGCTGCCGAACGCGGTGATCATCGCCACCGGGGTGCGCGGGTAGTGCTGGGCGATTTCAGTGACCAGCTCGATGCCGTTGCCGTCGGGCAGCCGCATGTCGGTGATGCACAGGTCGTAGGGGTTGCTGGCCAGCAGCTCGCGCGCTTCGGCAAGGTTGGCCGCGGTGCTGATGCGCAGGCCCATGCGGCCCAGGGTCAGTACCAGCAGTTCGCGGATGTCGCGTTCGTCGTCGACGACGAGGGCGCTGCGGTTTTCGTTCATATGGGGGAAAGATAGCCGAGTGCGGTTGAAAACGACAAACTATTGACGCCTGCAGAGTAGCGCGTCATTGCGGCCGCATGGTGTGCGGCCCCGGAAGTACCAACCGGAAGCAGGCGCCGCCGGCGGGCACCGAGACATACTCCAGGCTGGCCTGGTTGCCCTTGCACAGCTCACGGGCGATATACAGGCCCAGTCCGGTGCCATGTTCGGAGGTGGTGTAGAACGGGCGGAACAGCTGGCTGGCCACCGATTCGGGAATGCCCGGGCCCCGGTCCATCACGTCGATCACCGCATTGCGGTCCTGGCGTGCCACACGCAGGCGTACGCGGGCCGGGTCCTGGCCGGTGCGGCCGTACTTCAAGGCGTTGTGCACCAGCACGGTGAGGATCTGGTGCAGGTGGCGCGGGTCCACCAGCCCATGCACGGAAGACTCGCTGATGATCGGCTCGATGCTGTCGGTTTCCAGCGTGAGGCTCTGCTTGTACTCCAGCACGAAGCGGCGCACGAAGGCGGCCAGGTCCAGGTTTTCCGGGTTGGCCCGCTCGCGCCGGGCCAGGCCCAGCACGCTTTCCACGATGCCGTTGGTGCGCTGGCACTGCTGGTGGATGATCTGCAGCAGGCGGCGGTCGGTATCGCCAATGGCGGCGGATTCCTCCAGCAGCTGGGCGGCGTAGTTGATGGCTGCCAGCGGATTGCGGATCTCATGGGCCAGGCTGGCCGAGAACCGGCCCATGGCCGAGAGGGTGAGCGATTCGGCGCGGCGTGAGACCACGGTGGAATCGTCCAGGAACACCAGGGTCAGGTCGCTGCCGGCCAGCAGGCGGGCAAAGCGCGGCTGCACTTCGGGCTGGTCGGGTGACAGCTGCAGGGGGGTTTCTTCGTTGGTCCAGCCATTTCGCCAGCGCTGCAGGCGGCGGCTCAGGTCGGGCGCGGCGCTGCCCAGTTCCAGCAGGCCGCTGCCGCTGTTGCCGTCGTTGTCGCCGATCAGGGTGGCGGCGGCCTCATTGGCCAGGGTGATGCGGTTGGCGCCATCGACCACCAGCACGCCGGTGCGCATGCGGCGGATGATCAGTTCGTTGATCTCGAACAGGTTGGCTACTTCGGCGCCGCGCTGGTTGGCCAGCTGCTGGTTGCGGCGGGCGCGGTTGCCCACCTGGTAGCTGACGAAGGCCAGGGCCAGGAAGCTGGTGATGAACATGGCCAGCTCGGCCAGGGTGCGGTTGGGCACGCCGGTTTCCAGCAGGTTCCAGACGTATTCGCCGGCGGTGGCGGCGCTGGCGGTGAGGGCCAGGCTCAGGCCCATCGACAGCGGCAGCAGGGTGGCAGCAGCGGCGATATTGAACAGCAGGGCCATCGACAGTCCGGCGCTGGCGCCGGGCAGGGCGTGGGCCAGCAGCACGGTGGCGACGATGTCGATGAGCACGCTGCCCACCACGATCGGGCGCAGCCAGCGCTCGTTGCGGCCGGCCACCAGGATCAGCAGCGACAGCGCCAGGTAGCTGCCGCTGACGACGGCAGCCAGCTGCGGGTGGGTGGATTCGCCCACCATCCCATTCAACGGGCTGAACAGCAGGGCGGCGATGACCGCTGCGATCAGGACCCGGTAGAGGGCGAAAAAGTACAGCTCCCGCTTCGGCATGGACTCGATGCGGTCGATCAATGAAGCACTGGGTGACACGCCGGAACTCCCCTTCTGGCTGGGCCCAGTATAGGCATAGGTTTGGGCCCCGAGCCGCGCATTTTGACCATTCCCGACCCACCCCCGGCGGGGCGGCCCGGGCGCAACTGCCTGAATGAAGGTGGAAATCTCCCCCTCTTCACGCCCGGGCCCCGGTTTCTTTGCGCCGCGCCGCCGGGTCGTCCACAATAGTGGGCCCGCCGCGGTCCGTGCGTGCGGTCGTTCCTATTCCCACGGTGACGCATGAATTTCCACGAATACCAGTCAAAACAGCTGCTTGCCGAGTACGGCATTCCCGTCCCGGCCGGCAAGGTCGCGGCAACCCCCGATGAAGCCGTCGCAGCTGCCAACTCCCTGGGCCAGGGCCCCTGGATGGTGAAGGCGCAGATCCATGCGGGCGGTCGCGGCAAGGCTGGCGGCGTCAAGTTCTGCAAGACCACCGATGACGTCAAGGCCGCTGCGGCCAAGATGCTCGGCACCAAGATGGCCACCTACCAGACCGCTGGCGTTGAACTGCCGGTCAACCTGGTGCTGGTGACCACCGCTGGTGAGATCGTCAAGGAGCTGTACCTGTCGGTGCTGGTTGACCGTGGCACCAAGACCATCACCTACATCGCTTCTTCGGAAGGCGGCGTGGAGATCGAGCAGGTGGCTGCTGAAACCCCGGAGCTGATCCACTCGCTCAACGTTGATTTCGTTGAAGGCGTGCAGGGTTACCACGGCCGCGATTTCGGCTTCAAGCTCGGCCTGACCGCCAAGCAGGCCGGCCAGTTCGCCAGCATCATGGTGAACCTGTACAAGCTGTTCAACGAAAAGGACCTGGCGCTGGTTGAAATCAACCCGCTGGCCATCCTGGACGACGGCAACCTGTACGCGCTGGATGGCAAGTTCGACAGCGACGACAACGCCGCGTTCCGTCAGAAGGCCCTGGTCGCCATGCGCGACAAGACCCAGGAAGACGAAACCGAAGTGACCGCTTCGGAGCTGGACATCAACTACGTCACCATGGACGGCAACATCGGCTGCATGGTCAACGGCGCCGGCCTGGCCATGGCCACCATGGACGTCATCAAGCTCAACGGCGGCGAGCCGGCGAACTTCCTGGACGTGGGCGGCGGTGCGAACAAGCAGCGCGTCATTGAAGCGTTCAAGCTGATCCTGTCTTCGGACAAGGTCGAAGGCATCTTCGTCAACATCTTCGGCGGCATCGTCCGCTGCGACATGATTGCCGAAGGCATCATCGCCGCTGTGAAGGAAGTGGGCGTCAAGGTTCCGGTCGTGGTGCGCCTGGAAGGCACCAACGTGGAAGAAGGCAAGCAGCTGCTGCGTGACAGCGGCATGGCCATCATCCCGGCCGACAACATCAACGACGGTGCCAAGAAGGTCGTTGAAGCTGTCAAGAACGCCGCCTGATCCGACACCGAAGGAATAACAATGTCTGTTTTGATCAATAAGAACACCAAGGTGATCGTGCAGGGCTTCACCGGCCAGCAGGGTACCTTCCACGCCACTCAGATGATCGAGTACGGCACCCAGGTTGTTGGCGGCGTGACCCCGGGCAAGGGCGGCACGACCCACATCGACCTGCCGGTCTTCAACACCGTTGCCGACGCCGTGCAGGCCACTGGCGCCAACGCGTCGGTCATCTACGTGCCGCCGCCGTACGCGGCTGACGCGATCCTGGAAGCTGCGGCTGCCGGCATCAAGGTCATCGTGTGCATCACCGAAGGCATTCCGGTGCTGGACATGCTGCGCGTGAAGAACGTGCTGACCCGTTCGCATCCGGACACCGTGCTGATCGGGCCGAACTGCCCCGGCGTGATCACCCCGGGCGAGTGCAAGATCGGCATCATGCCGGGCCACATCCACAAGCCGGGCAAGATCGGCATCGTGTCGCGTTCGGGCACCCTGACCTATGAAGCGGTCAAGCAGACCACGGAAGTGGGCCTGGGCCAGTCGACCTGCATCGGTATCGGTGGCGACCCGATCAACGGCCTGAACTTCGTTGACTGCCTCAAGCTGTTCAACGAAGACCCGCAGACCGAAGGCATCATCATGGTCGGCGAAATCGGCGGCGACGCCGAGGAAGCTGGTGCGGAGTACATCAAGAACCACGTGAAGAAGCCGGTCGTCGGCTTCATCGCGGGCGCTTCGGCTCCGGCCGGCAAGCGCATGGGCCACGCCGGTGCGATCGCATCGGGCGGCAAGGGCACCGCTGAAGGCAAGTTCGCTGCCATGGAAGCTGCCGGTGTGGTCACCGTCCGCTCGCCGGGCGACCTGGGCGCCGCCATCGCCAAGCTGGTCAAATAAGCGCGCCAGCCAACCCTGCGTAGTGCCGACTGTTAGTCGGCAAAGGAAAAGCCGCCCCAAAGGGCGGCTTTTCTGCTTTTGCAGTCCGCCGAACCACCAGCGCTACAATGGGCCATCGCAACCACAGGCTTCACCCCATGACGTCGATCCGCATCGCGATGGCCCAGTTCGATTTTCCGGTGGGCGCGGTCGCGCAGAACACCGACAACATCATCGCGATGATCGCCGAGGCGCGCGATGAGTTCGGCGCCGAGCTGGTGGTGTTCCCGGAGCTGGCCATCAGCGGCTACCCGCCCGAAGACCTGCTGCTGCGCCCGCGCTTCCTGTACGACTGCCAGGTGGCCATGGGCCGAATCGCCGAATCCACCCACGGTATCACCGCGGTAGTTGGCTGGCCCGAGGCCACCGGGGCAGTGGTCTACAACGCCGCCAGCGTGCTGCGCGACGGCGAGGTGCTGCACACCTACCGCAAGCGCGAACTGCCCAACTACGCGGTGTTCGACGAACGCCGTTACTTCGATATCGACCCCGATGGCGGCAGCTGCGTGTTCGAGCTGAAGGGCGTACCGGTGGGCGTGCTGGTCTGCGAAGACCTGTGGTTCCCCGAACCGCTGGCCGACACCGTGCGCAGCGGCGCCGAGCTGGTGGTGATTCCCAACGCATCCCCTTACGAGCGCGGCAAGCACGCCCAGCGCGACGCGCTGCTGGCCGAGCGCACCCGCGAAACCGGGGCGGCCCTGCTGTACGTCAACATGGTGGGCGGGCAGGACGCGCTGACCTTCGATGGCGCCTCGGTCGTGGCCGATGGCGATGGCACCGTGCACCCGGCCGCGGCGGCCTTCACCGACCAGTGGCTGGTGGTGGACTACGACGCCGAAAGCCGCCGCTTCCTGCCGCGCGAGTGGATGGACGACGGCGACGAGAGCATGGATGCACTGGCCTGGCGCGCGGTGACCCGCGGCATCCGCGACTACTGCGGCAAGAACGGCTTCAAGAAGGTGTGGCTGGGTCTTTCCGGCGGCATCGATTCGGCGCTGGTGCTGGCGATGGCGGTGGACGCGCTGGGCGCGGACAATGTCACTGCGGTACGGCTGCCCTCGCGCTATACCGCCGACATGTCCAACGACCTGGCCGCCGAGCAGTGCCGCGCGCTGGGCGTGAAGCTCGAAGCAGTATCGATCGAGCCGGTGTTCGAAGGCCTGATGACCGCGCTCGGCCCGATGTTCGAGGGCCAGCCCGCGGATGTGACCGAGGAGAACCTGCAGTCGCGCGCGCGCGGGGTGATCCTGATGGCGTTGTCCAACAAGTTCGGCGGGCTGCTGCTCACCACCGGCAACAAGAGCGAATACGCGGTGGGCTACGCCACCATCTACGGCGACATGTGCGGTGGCTACGCGCCGCTGAAGGACCTGTACAAGACCGAGGTGTTCGGCCTGTCCAAGTGGCGCAACACCGTAGGCGGCGCGCCGGTGATCCCGCCGGCGGTCATCGCCCGGCCGCCGTCGGCCGAGCTGCGCGCCAACCAGACCGACCAGGATTCGCTGCCGGCCTACGACGTGCTGGACGGCATCCTGTACCGCTACGTGGACCAGGAGCAGTCGCGCGAGGAGATCGTCGCCGCCGGCTACGCCGCCGAGGTGGTCGACCGCGTCCTTCGTCTGGTACGCACCAGCGAGTGGAAGCGCCACCAGGCCGCACCGGGGCCGAAGGTCTCGCGCCGCGCATTCGGTCGCGAACGCCGCTACCCGATCAGCAACGGATACAAAGGCTGAACGAACGGGCGTATGACCGGGCGCGGCAAGCGCGCCCGATGACTTCATGAAAGTGGCCACAATCGGCGGGACCTAGAGTGCGCGCCTGATTGCCTCGGTTTCTGCTGCATGCCCAACATCAACACCAAGATCCATACACTTGCACAAGCGCTGTGGAACAAGCGCAACAACGTCTCGTTGTCGTCAAAGACTCGGCTCAAACTCACCGAGATCGCCAATGCCGAGTTCGGTGGTAGTGCCAAGCATGTATTCAACGGCAAAGCCGGAGGCGTGGCTCGGTTCGACGGTGATGGCGCGGGGCTACGCACGGCGATTGTTGGTGGGCTGATGAATGTACGTTCGCCGGTTTTGCGGAAAACAATGAATCAGTGGCTTGAGCGACTGCCTGCTCCCGGTCCGCATCCAGGTAATCGGTTCGAACTCAAGGTCACACAGCGCTTCGCGACGGCCCCGGATCGCATGTCCATCGTCAGGACATGGCTCGCCACTTCCCCGATCGGCGGCGCCGCGCAGCGGCAGGAGCTGCCGGCCGTAGAGATTCCGCGCGAGGACTACCAGACGACCCGGATTCCCGCCGCCGGGATTCCGGAGCCGGATTATGACGACGCGCAGGTGCCGATTCTGCCTGAGGAAGATGACCATGAGCCATTCCGTCCAGAGCCAGAAGCACGTCAGTCCCGCGGCGCGCAGGACGGGCCTTGCGTTCGATTCAATGACACTGTGCATGTCGTGCCCGCTGCGCCGGTAGACGAGACGGAGATGTCGTCGGCGCCTGAACCGTCTCAACTGAGAGAGGCTTCCAAGTCAAAGCACGACATCCTGCTGTCTCAGTTCCTCGAGGAGATAGCGCAGTCGCGCGAGGAAGGCAGGCCGCAGGGTGATTTCACTCCGGAGGAGCTGGAAACGTTTGCGAACGCGGCGCTCCGCTCAAACGCCGTGTCCAGGCGGGCGAAGGCCAAGATAAGGGATATCGTGGCCACCACAGCTGCGGTGCCCACCGCGACGCGGCTTGAGCGGCTGATCACCCGCTAGGGACTGAGCGAAACGAGAAAGCGCATCCATGGGTGGTGGCTAGAGTCAGGGTTTTCCTACGGAGACACCCTTATGCATGTTCCTTCCCCCGAAACGCGAAACGTCGGCCATAGCCCTTACCCGGTCCCGACGCAGGCGCGAACGGCCACCGTGGCTGATCGCCCCGTGCTGGCGTCCATCGCCAATGCGCACATGGCGCGGACCGCAACGACCGTAGCGCCGATGAGCTACGCGGTCGGGCGCTTCCAGGTGGCCAACGTCACCGTGCGACAGGCCGAGCCCCGGGATGCCATCCCGGCGCCGGATACTCGCTCGATCTCCTGAAGCCGCAAACGAAAAAGGGTCCCGCCAGGGACCCTTTTTCTGTTTCAGCACCGCGCTGGTATCAGCGGCGATTCATCGTGGCGTTGCGCTGGCCGGTGCTGGCGGACTTCTCGCCGGCGAACGGGTTCAGCTTGCGGATCATCCACGGATACTTCGGCCAGTTGCCCTGCAGCCACGGATGTTCGGGCTGGTTGAGTTCGAGCACGCGGCGGGCGTCGTCGGCCAGGGTCTTGTTGCCTAGGTGGGTGTAGGCCTCGCCCAGGGCGGCCACGGCGTCGTACTGGAACGCGCTCTGCGGGTAGGTATCCAGCAGGTAGTTGGCGCGGCCGGCGGCGGAGACGTAGGCCTCGCGGCGCAGGTAGTACAGCGCGTTGTCCAGCTCATGCTGGGCGAACACGTCGCGCAGCTCCAGCATCCGGCTGCGTGCATCGGCAGCGTAGCGGCTGTTGGGGTAACGCTCGACCACGATGTTGAAGTCGGCGTAGGCCTGGCGTGGCGTGGACAGGTCGCGGCGGCTCGGGTCGAGCGACCACACGCGGCGCAGGAACACCGTGTTGCGGTTGCTGTTGGCCAGGCCACGCAGGTAGTACATGTACGCGATGTTGCGGTGGGTCGGGTAGGTGCGGATGAAGCGGTCGATGCTCGACACCGCGTCATCGTGCTTGCCGGCCTTGTACTGGGCGTAGGCGGTTTCGATCATCGCCTGCTCGGTGTACGGGCCGTACGGGTACTGGGCGATCAGGCGGCGGAAGGTGGCTTCGGCGCCACTCCAGTTGCCCTTCTGCATCAGGCCGTGGCTCTTGTCGTAGATCGTTTCGACAGGCTGGCCTTCTTCCGGGTTGTCACCCTTGGCGCCACGGTGGCAGCCGGTGGAAACGAGGGCCAGGACCAGCATCAGGGCCGCGGTGCGGACGGGCGCGGACAGCAGGGAAGAGCGTCGGATCATGGGGTCAGGGCGGGACGCGGCTGGAATACGAAGGGTCGATGATAGCCTAGTGGCCTGTCCTGCGACTGAAACTGGTCGCCGGGACCCCCAATTTGTCTTCCTGCGGTGTGCTCCCCATGTCCGATAACGCTTCTGAAACCGAATCCACCCGTCAGGCCGTCGTGCCCGATACCGCCGCCGGGCGGCGCTTTGACGCCGTGCTGGCCGACCTGTTCCCCGAATTCTCCCGCTCCAAGCTGAGCGAGTGGATCAAGTCCGGGGACGTGCTGCTGGACGGCGAACCCGTGCGCGGGCGCGACCCGGTCCGCGGCGGCGAGGTGGCCAGCCTGCATGTCGTGCTCGACACCCAGACCCACGCCGAGCCCGAGGACATCCCGCTGGACATCCTGTACGAGGATGAACACGTTTATGTGATCAACAAGCCGGTCGGCCTGGTGGTCCACCCCGGTGCGGGCAACCCCACCGGCACCCTGGTCAACGCGCTGCTGTTCCGCGACCCGGGCCTGTCGGTGCTGCCGCGCGCGGGCATCGTGCACCGCCTGGACAAGGACACCAGCGGGGTGATGGTGGTGGCCCGCACCATCCAGGCGCAGACCGCGCTGGTGGAGCAGCTGGCCGCGCGCAACGTGCACCGCCAGTACCTGGCGGTGGTGGTGGGCGCGCTGGTCTCCGGCGGTACCGCCGATGCGCCGATCGACCGCCACCCGCGCGACCGCATCCGCATGGCGGTGCGCGAGGACGGCAAGGACGCGGTGACCCATTACCGCCTGCGTGAGCGCTTCCGCGCCCACACCGCGCTGGAGTGCCGCCTGGAAACCGGGCGTACCCACCAGATCCGCGTGCACATGGCGCACCTCAAGCACGCCATCGTGGGCGATTCGCTGTACGGCGGCGCGCTGAAGCTGCCCAAGGGCGCCACCGACGAGCTGGTCGCGCAGCTGCGCGGCTTCAAGCGCCAGGCGCTGCATGCTGAAACGCTGGAGTTCGCCCACCCGATCACCGGTGAGCCGATCCGCAACAGCGCGCCGCTGCCGGCCGACATGGTGGCGCTGCTGGACGCGCTGCGTGAAGACACCAAGCGGTTCACCGAGCTGGAACGCGGTCGCCGCTGATGGCTGCGCCCGTGGCCTCTGATTCGCCGCACGCCGCGCTGCTGCCGGTGCTGGCCGCCGACTGGGCGGCCGCGCCCGGTGTGCATGCGCTGACCACCCTGCGCCACGGCGCAGGCGGCTCGAAGGCGCCATTCGACCAGTTCAACATGGGCAACCGCACCGCCGCCGACGGCGACGACCCGGACCAGGTGGCGCGCAACCGCGCGCTGCTGCAGGCCGGGCTGGGCCTGCCCTCGGCACCCCACTGGCTGCGCCAGGTGCATGGCACGGGGGTGCTGCGGTTTGATGCGCCGCCGGTGGAGAGCGGCATTGACGCCGAACCCACCGCCGATGCGGCGGTGACCTCGGTGCCCGGGGTGGTGCTGGCGATCCTGACCGCCGACTGCCTGCCGGTGGTGCTGGCCGCGCGCGATGGCCGCGAGATCGGGGCCGCCCATGCCGGTTGGCGTGGGTTGGCCGACGGCATGCTGGAAGCCACGGTGGCGGCGATGCGTACACCGCCGGGCGGGTTGCAGGCGTGGCTGGGGCCGGCCGCCGGGCCGGCCGAGTACGAGATTGGTGCGGACGTTTTCGCGGCGTTCGTGGATCTGGATGCGGGGGCGGCGGAAGCCTTCGTGGCCACCCGCCCGGGGCATTGGAAGGTGGATCTGTACGCGCTGGCGCGGCGGCGGCTGGTGGCGGCCGGGGTGGACCCGGGCGGGATCAGTGGTGGGCAGCTGAGCACGATTGCCGAGCCGGAGCGGTTCTATTCGCATCGGAGGGATCGACGGACCGGGCGGATGGCGACGTTGGCGTGGATGGCGCCGTGAGCCCCGATGCCGGTGCGGTGATCGTGTTTGATGGCGTTTGCGCGCTTTGCAGCCGCTGGGTGCGGTTCCTGCTGCGGTTTGATCAGCGGGGGCGCTACCGGTTCGCGGCGATGCAGGGGGCGCATGGGCGCGCGTTGCTGCAGCAGCACGGGCTGGATCCGGATGACCCGTTGTCGTTCCTGCTGGTGAAACAGGGTCGCGCATGGAGCGATACCGATGCCATCGTGCGGGTGCTCGCCGGGTTGGGTGGGGCGTGGAAGGCCGCGCACGTGCTGCGGGTGGTGCCGCGTGGGTGGCGCGATCGTGCGTATCGCGCGCTGGCGCGTAACCGGTACCGGTGGTTTGGCCGGCATGAGCAGTGTTTCCTGCCCACACCGGCGCAGGCGGCGCGCTTTCTCGATTGAAGGCGCGCGGACGCGCGTGTCACTGAAGAACGCTGTATTCAATCCGCCGATTACGATCCCGCCCACTTTCCAACCGGTTGTCGGCCACCGGATGTTCTTCGCCATACCCGCGCGGCTCCAGCGCACTGGCCGGCACCCCCAACGCCTGCAGTTCCGCCACCACCACATCCGCGCGCTGCTGGCTCAGCTGCAGGTTGGTTTCGGCAGCCCCCAGGCTGTCGGTATGCCCGCCCACTTCGAGGCGCACACCGGGCCCGGCGGCCAGGATCGCCTGCGCACTGGCCCGCAGCATGTCGCGCCCATCGGCCCGCAGCACCGGGGACTTGTGCTCGAACCCGACCTTGCCCTGGTTCAACGCCGCCACCAGCGCGTGCGGTTCGGGCTGGGCCGGCAGCTGCGCCAGCGCGATCCGGCCCGCGTCCCATAGCCCGCTCACCTGCAGGTGGCCAAACGCGCGGCGCAGGGTATTGGACACCGCGATCCGGTCCCCTTCCGGCAGCCGGGTCATGTCCACGTGCAGCGCGTCGCCGGTAAATGACAGCGAAAGCCCGGGATGGCGCAGCACCGGGGCCAATGTCACCAGCCGGTCCAGCCAGCGCGGGGCCTGTGCCTGTGGGTCACGCAGGATGTCACCGGTGACCCCGCCCTGGCCGTACTGGGCCACCAGCGCGCTCCATACCCGGCGGCGGTCGGCCTCGCCTGGCAGGCGGCCGCGTACGTCGATCACGCCGCCGCTGTTCACCAGCGACAACCGGGGCGGGTGCTGCTGTTCGGCGTAGGTCGGCGCGGCACCGGTACTCACCCGCGTCTTCTGGTGGATCCAGCCGGTCAGGCACAGCAGCACGCCGGCTACCATCACCCACAGCAGCCCGCGCGCGGCGGTGCCCCGTACCAGGCGCAGGGTGGGGCTGCGCGGCGCCACCTGCTTTACGGGATGGGGCGTCTGCGCGCTGCGGGCTTCCTGCTCCAGGACATCCAGCAGACCGGGCAGCAGGTCGGAGGCCACCACCGCGAACATGCCGGTGGGGAACGCGGCCCGCCGCGCCAGCACGGCCAGCTCTTCGCGGCCGATCACGCACTCCAGCTGGCTGGCCAGCAGCCGCGAGGGCCGTTCATCACCGGGAAAACGGCTGCCCAGGCCCACGGCATCGAAACGACGGCGCAGGCCATGGATGCCGCCCGGCAGGCCGCGGATGTAATCGACCAGCACGTCCACCAGGTTGCGCGCGCGGTGGCCAAGGCCCATGTGCAGGGCGGTGTCTTCGATGAAGCGATCCAGCAGTGACATCAATCCGATTCCCGGTTCCAGCCCCTGCGGCATGCACGGGCGTTGCGGGAGTCAATGTCGGACCGGCCTGTCAACGAAAAATGAAAGTTGCGCGCGCCGCAGGTTGCGAATCGGTCGTAGTTTCCGACGATTTAGGAGGCCTATCGAAATGGCACGCTTCGCTTATCGGGATTTCCACCGCGGGAAGTGCAGAAAACGACACACTCCTAAAACGAGCGCATCACAGCGGATGATGCGCATGGCGGGTGCGAGTTCAGGCCAGAAGCGACACATTTCTGGCCCGACAACATGTCGTAATCAGCCGTTTTCCAGTGCCTCCAGATAGCTCTGGCGCCAGTGGTTGATGTCATGGGTGCGCAGGTGATCCATCATCGCCTGCCAACGCTCCACGCGTTTGCGCAGCGGCATGGTGGCGGCGGTGGCGATGGCATCGGCCACGCCATCCAGGTCGTGCGGATTCACCAGCAACGCCTGCTTCATTTCGTCGGCCGCGCCGGCCAGCAGCGACAGCACCAGCACACCGGGGTTTTCCGGGTCCTGCGAGGCCACGTACTCCTTGGCCACCAGGTTCATGCCATCGCGCAGCGGAGTGACCAGGCCGACGGCAGCGGCGCGGTAGAAGCCGGTGAGGGTGGCATGCGCGAAGTTCTGGTTCACGTAGCGCAGCGGGGTCCAGTCCGGTTCGGCAAAGCCGCCGTTGATGTGGCCGGCGATCTGTTCCAGCTGGCTGCGCAGCTGCCGGTACTCGGTGACATCGCCGCGCGACACCGGGGCGATCTGCAGGTAGGTGAGGCTGCCACGCTGGTCAGGGTGGCGTTGCAGGTAGCGCTCGAAACCCTGGAAGCGTTCGGGCAGGCCCTTGGAGTAGTCCAGCCGGTCCACGCCGATCGCCAGTTGGCGGTCGCGCAGGCTGTTGCGCAGGTCCCGCACGGCCGGCTTGTTGGCACCGGCCTTGGCCTGGCGTTCGATGTGCGCGGTATCGATGCCGATCGGGAACGCGGCGGCGCGGAAACGGCGCCCGCCGGGGGCTTCCAGCATGCCATCGGGCAGCACCTTGCCGCCGGCGAACAGGCGCACGTAGGACTGGAAGCGATCGGCGTCGCGCTGGGTCTGGAAGCCGACCAGGTCGTAGGCGTACAGGCTGGAGAACAGCCGCAGGTGGTCGGGCATGGCCTGCAGCAGGTCGGCCGAGGGCATCGGCACGTGCAGGAAGAAGCCGATGCGGCAGCCGATGCCACGTTCGCGCAGCAGCGAGGCCAGCGGGATCAGGTGGTAATCGTGGATCCAAACGATGTCGTCTTCGCGCAGCAGCGGCGCCAGCTTTTCGGCGAACAGCGCGTTGACCCGGCGGTAGGTTTCGCGGGTGGCGCGGTCATAGTCCACCAGGTCCAGCCGGAAGTGCAGCAGCGGCCACAGGGTGCGGTTGGCGAAGCCGTTGTAGTAACCGTCGACGTCGCGCTTGTTCAGGTCCATGGTGACGTAGCGGATGTCACCCTCGGTCTGCTCGTGCAGCTCGCCGCTGTCATCGCGCACGGATTTGCCGCTCCAGCCGAACCACAGCCCACCGCGTTCCTTCAGCGCGGCCAGCAGTCCCACCGCAAGCCCACCCGGGGCGGCCACGCCGGGCGCTGCCACGCGGTTGGACACCACGACAAGGCGGCTCATGAGGCCTCCTGCCAGCTGCGCGAGAGCCGCATGGCGGCGGTGACCAGGCCCACGTGCGAATAGGTCTGCGGGAAGTTGCCCCAGGCCTCGCCATTGTCGAAGGCCAGGTCTTCGGAGAGCAGACCCAGGTGGTTGCGGCGCTCGAGCAGCATTTCAAACATCTCGCGCGCTTCGTCCAGGCGGCCGATGGCAGCCAATGCGTCGATGTACCAGAACGTGCAGATGGTGAAGCTGGTTTCCGGCTCGCCGAAATCATCCGGCGCCACGTAGCGGTACAGCGCGTTGCCGTGCTTGAGGTCACGGCCGATGGCCTCGACGGTGGCGACGAAACGCGCATCGTCGGCGGCAATGAAGCCGATGTCGGCCAGCAGCAGCAGCGAGGCATCCAGGCGGTGGCCGCCGTAGGTGTCGGTGAAGTGGCCCAGCTCGTCACTCCAGGACTCGCGCAGGATGCGCGCGTGGATGGTGTTGGCGCGGTCGCGCCAGTACTCGGCGCGGTGGTCCAGCTTCAGGCGCACGGCGATCTTGCACAGCCGGTCGCAGGCGGCCCAGCACATCGCGCTGGTGTAGGTATGCACTTCGGTGCGGCCGCGGAATTCCCACAGGCCGGCGTCGGGCACGTCGTGCAGGGCGAAGGCCTGTTCGCCCAGCGGTTCCAGCCGCGCGAAGGTGTGGGCGTCGCCGGGGTCCTGCAGGCGGCGGTCGAAGAACAGCTGGGTGGACGCCAGCACCACGCTGCCGTACACATCGTGCTGGCGCTGCACCCAGGCCAGGTTGCCGCGCCGCACCGGGCCCATGCCACGGTAGCCATCGAGGGAGGCCACTTCGCTTTCTTCCAGCTTGGCCTCGAAGCCGATGCCGTACAGCGGCTGCAGGCTGCCATCGCCGGTGGCGAGATTGAAGATGTAGCCCAGGAACTGTTCCATGGTGCGGGTGGCACCGAGGCGATTCAGCGCGCGCACCACGAAGGCGGCATCGCGCAGCCAGCAGTAGCGGTAATCCCAGTTG
Source organism: Stenotrophomonas sp. SrG (assembly GCF_050031795.1). Taxonomy (NCBI): domain Bacteria; kingdom Pseudomonadati; phylum Pseudomonadota; class Gammaproteobacteria; order Lysobacterales; family Lysobacteraceae; genus Stenotrophomonas; species Stenotrophomonas sp. SrG. The sequence continues at coordinate 90,307 of NZ_JBNBBE010000009.1, read as the reverse complement.
CGGATGCTGCCCGGCGCCTCGGGAATGGAGGTGGTCATGGCGGCGATGATGGCGCCACTGTCTTCGTACTGGCACAGCTTCAGGGTGATCGCACTGCGGATCACCGCGTCCTGCCATTCCAGCGGAATGGACAGATAGCGCACCCATTCGCGCCAGTAATCGCGCGTGCGCTGGAAGGATTCCTGCACATAGCCGCTGAGCGAACGGTTCAGCGATTCGTCCACGCCCAGCACCAGGTGCACCGGGTGGCTGAGCACGAACGGCAGCTCATCGCGCACGAAGCGCAGCGGCACGTCGGTGGTCAGGCGCAGCACGTGGTCGGGCAGCACCCAGCGGATGTGGTTGCTGCCCCAGGTGGCCTCGGGCACGCGCGCGCCCCAGTCCGCCAGCGGCCGGGCGCGCACGATGATGCGCGGGTTGCCGCCCAGCGGGCGCACCTGGCGGATCAGGCTTACCGGCCGGTAGAAACGATCGTTCTGGCGCCAGCGCGGGGCGAAGTCGATGATTTCCAGCGAGCCGCCGTGCTTGTCGTGCAGCACGGTGCGCAGGATGGCGGTGTTGGTCAGGTAGCTCTGTTCGCTGCTGACCATGTCTTCCAGTTCGATGGCGAAATCGCCACCGACCTGCTGGTTGGGCTGCAGCAGTGCGCAGAAGGTGGGGTCGCCGTCGAAGGTGGGCAGGCAGCTCCACACGACGCGGGCGTGGCGGTCGATCAACGCGCCGAAGCTGCCGTTGCCGACCACGCCAAGGTCCAGGTTGGAATCAGTCATGGGTGGGGGTCTCTGGGTACATCAGTCAGCGTTTTCCTGCAGCCAGCGGTGTACGTCGCGCACACGGGGCAGGGCGAAGACCGCGGCACTGGGCTCGCGTTCGCCCACCAGCACGCTCCAGCCATGCAGGGTGTTGGCGGCATCGAAGCCGTACTCGTCGGTCAGGTCGTCGCCCAGGAACACGGGAATGCGGCCGCGGAAAGGCAGTTGCTGCATGAGCTGGCGGATCGCGCGGCCCTTGTCGCTGCCTTCGGGAATGAATTCCACCACGTGGTCGCCGGGCTGCAGCCGGTACCCGGTGTTGCCGCCGATGTGGCGTTCGGCGAACGCACGCACTTCGTTGGCGGCATGCGGCGCGCCACGCCAATGCAGGGCCAGGCTGCGGCCCTTGTCTTCGACCAGCACACCGGGATGGCCATGCGCGAACCGCATGGCCTGCTGGTGCACGGCGTGCAGCCATTCGCTGGTGTCGCTGTCAGTGGCGGTGCGGCCGTCTACGGCGTGGGTGTCACCGCCCATGCCACGCACCTGGTGGCCGTGCAGGCCAGCGGCGGGCAGGTGCAGTGGCGCGAACAGGCGGTCCAGCTGGGCCAGCGGTCGCCCGCTGATCAGTGCAACCGCACCGTCGAGCCGGTCGCTGATGCGGCCGATGGCCTCGCGCACCTCGGGCAGCAGGGTGACGGCCTCGGGGTCGTCGGCAAATTCAATGAGGGTGCCATCCACGTCCAGGAACAGCGCGCACGCATTGTCCAGCAGTGGTGGCGGCGGACGGAGGGGGTAGTCGTTGGCCATGTTGCCAACATGCCACCGGAAGCGTGATCGTCCAGTAGACGATCACGCTTCCATTCAAACGCGCCCGGCAGCGCCAGGCCCTGCCTGGCGGTAGCAATGATCAGAACGTGTAACGAACGTGCCCGTAATAATAGGCACCATTGCTGCCAATCGGCGACAGCACGTCATACGGCAGGTTGCCGAAGTAATAGATGTCCTCGTTGGACAGATCCGAATAATTGTCGGTCAGGTTCTGCCCACCCAGCGCCACGCTCCACTGCGGCGTGATCCGGTACTCCACCTCGGCATCCAGCTGCCACTCGGCGCCATAGGTCTGCCGCGGCACATACCCATCGCCGAAGTTGAACACCCGGGTCACGCTGCCGTAACGACTCAGGCGGCTGCTCAGCGTCCAGCGGTCGTTGGCCCAGGTCGCCGCCAGCTGCGCCCGCGTGCGCGGCGTGGCATCGGTCAGGGTGTTGGTCTCTTCCAGGCCGAACAGCACGTAGTCCGGGTCCAGCGCCAACAGGCTCGCCGGCGTGGCCAGCACGTTCTTCAACGTGGTCTTGTTGTAGGCGTAGGTGCCGGTCAGCAGCAGTTCCCCATCGCCCAGCCCTTGCCGCCAGTTGGTCACCAGCTCGGCGCCGCGCGTGCGGGTATCGGCGGCGTTGACGAAGAAATTGGCGCTCTGCAGCCCGGCCACGCCGAACTGCTGCTGCACGTAATCGGTGAGCGCATCGCCGGTGATGCTCTCCGACAGCGCGATGCGGTCATCGATATCGATCTGGTAGAAGTCCAGCGACAGGTCGAAGTGGTCGCCGATGCGGCTGGTGAAGCCCACGCTGGTGTTGACCGACTTTTCCGGCTTCAGGTCGGTAGCGCCCAGGCCGCGCGCGATCGGGTTGTTCACCGACAGCGTGCGGCCCTGCACGAGCTGGCCGGCGGCGTTGTAACCGGTGGAGGTGGATTCATAACCGATCTGCGCCAGCGACGGCGCGCGGAAGTTGTTGGAGATCGCGCCACGCAGTGCGAACGCCGGGGTGAACTCATAGCGCAGGCCCAGCTTGCCGGTGAGCTCGTCGCCGTAATCGTCGCTGTGCTCGTAGCGTGCGGCCAGGTCGCTGGAGAAGTGTTCGCCGAATTGGCTGGACAGGCTGGCATACGCACTGGTCACGTCGCGGCGGAGCGAGGTGGCGTCCTGCGGGCTCAGCCCACCACCAGCCTGCGAGCCGGTTGGCCGGTCGGTGTAGGGGCCGGCGGCGTAGCTGGCGGGGTCACCGGGGCGGGTCTGGAAGTGGTCGCGGCGCGCTTCCAGCCCCAGGCCCAGGCTGTGGGTGTTGTCGCCCTGGGTGAACACCCGGCCGAGGTCGAAGTTGCCCACGGTCAGTTCATTGCGGTAATCGCCGGTCTTGAACCGGGTCGGGCTGCCCGGGCCCAGCGAGGCGTTGAGCGAGTTGCGCAGGCGGTAGGTGAAGTCATTGAAGCCGTAATCCAGGCTGGCGTCGTAGTTCCACTCGCCCCACTGGCCCTTGGCACCGGCCACGGCCTGCACGTCGCGGTTCTCGCCTTCGGAAACCGGGCGGTAGCCGTTGGGGTACAGCTCGGTCCAGTTGGCGTCGCTGTCGGGGTAACGGAAGTAGTTGGCGCCTTCGCTGTCGCGCTGGTTGAAGGTGCTGAAGAAGTAGAACTTCGAGGTTTCACCGAATGGCAGTTCGGTGTTGATCCAGGCGTTGAGGTCCTTGGTCTTGCCGTCGCCGAGCACATAGTTGCGCTGGCCCTGCAGGGCCAGGTTCGCATCGGTCTGGTCCCACGGCGGAATCTGGTCGAAGCCGGCGCGGTTGGTGCCTTCGCGGTTCTTCAGCTCCAGGCCCACGCGCAGGAAGCCGCCGTCTTCGCCCAGCGCGGTGCCGACCTTGGCGCTGGCGAAGCTGGTCTGGCCATCGGTGAGGGTGCGGTCGATCGGCTTGAGGTCGGTGTGGTTGGCACCGAAACTGGCTTCGATGGCGCCGCCTTCCGGGGCGTCATCCAGGATCACGTTGATCACACCGGCCACGGCATCCGAGCCGTAGAGCGCACCGGCGCCGTCGCGCAGCACTTCGATGCGCTTGATCGCGCTGACCGGGATGGAGTTGAAGTCCACCGGGGTGGTGCCCTTGCCGATCTTGCTGTCGGTGTTCACCAGCGCGCTGGTGTGGCGGCGCTTGCCGTTCACCAGCACCAGCACCTGGTCGGGCGACAGCCCGCGCAGCTGGGCGGCGCGCACATGGTCGGCACCGCCGGAGTTGGACTGGCGCGGGAAGTTGAACGAAGGCAGCAGCGCCTGCAGCGCGCTGCCCAGTTCGCCATTGACCACGCCGGCGCGGCGGATGTCCTCGGCGGTGAGCACGTCCACCGGCGAGGTCGACTCGAGCACGGTGCGGTCGATGGCGCGGGTGCCGGTGACGATCACCGTGTCGAGCGTGGTGGCGGAGGCGGGCGCGTCCTGCGCATGAAGGTCCTGGGCCAGCAGGGGAGAGGACAGGACCAGGGCAATGGCGAGGCCAAGGCGCGACGCGGACGGACGGGACATGCGGGCTCCAGCAGCAAAACGAGGGGGAGGGTGGTGCCGGGCGCTGCCCAGCTGGTCCCAGATGAAACTATTGTTCCATCCGGATGAAGCGATATATTATCTTGGCGTGAACCCCACCTGTGATGCAAGTCCCAATACAGACGGCTATCAGCAGATAACCGGAGGTGATCAGCATCGATCCCGGACTCTGTCCATCACGTAGCGACACGCCATGCGTGTCCCACGGAACCCTCGCAACACCCGGAGCCCCCGCACCATGAAGCTTTCCCCCCTCCTGCTGGCCGCCTTCCTCGCCCTCGGCGGCTGCGCCACAACGACCAGCCCGACCCCGCGCGCCCCAGAATCGGCCACCGCCACCCTCCAGGGCGACCCCGCCCGCCCGGATGCGGCGACCAACTGGGTGCGCAGCGAGCTGTACTTCGGCGTGGGCGAGGAGAGCGGTGCCTCCGACCGCAAGCAGACCGATGCGATCAGCGAGGCGCAGTGGCGCGACTTCCTGGACAAGCAGGTCACCCCGCGCTTCCCGGATGGCCTGACCGTGTTCGATGCCTACGGCCAGTGGCTGTTCCGTGGCGCGAAGGAGCCCAATCGCCTGCGCACCAAGGTGCTGGTGGTGCTGCACGAAAACACCCCGCAGCGCCGCGCGGACATCGAGGCGATCCGCCTGGCATGGAAGCAGGCGACGAAGCACCAGTCGGTGCTGTGGTCGCAGCAGGCGGTGGACGTGTCGTTCTGACAGCGTACCGACCAACGGTCGGTACCTACCTTGAACCGACCAACGGTCGGTACCTACCTTGGTATGAATCGGTGTGCATTCGCACGCCGATGTCACCTGCGCGGGTCTAGGCTCGGACTTCCCCCAGAGCGTGGAAGTGCCGCCATGAGCAAGCGCGTTGCCGAAATCGTCGTCGATACCCTACAGGCCGCCGGTGTGCGGCACTGTTACGGCATCGTCGGCGACACCCTCAACCATGTCACCGATGCGATCCATCGCAGTGACATCGACTGGGTGCACGTGCGCCATGAAGAGGCGGCCGCGTTCGCGGCAGGGGCCGATTCGCTGATCAGCGGGCGCCTGGCGGCCTGCGCGGGCTCGTGTGGCCCCGGTGGGCTGCATTTCATCAACGGCATCTTCGAGGCCAACCGCAACCGCACGCCGCTGGTGCTGATCGCCAGCCAGGTGGTCACCACCGAGCTGGGCATGGAGTTCCCGCAGGAAGTCGACTTCAAGGCGGTGTACGCCAGCTGCAGCGTGTTCTGCGAGCAGGTGTACACCCCGGCGCAGGCGCGGCGGATGGCGACCCTGGCCTGCCAGGCGGCGATCAGCCGGCGCGGCGTGGCGGTGCTGATCCTGCCTGCCGACATTGCTGAAGCCGAGGTCAAGGACGATCAGCCGTTTTCCGTGCACTACACCCAGCCAGTGCTGCGCCCCAACGACGACGAACTGCAGCGCATCGCGGCGCTGATCGGCGCGGGCAAGCGCATCGGCATTTATGCCGGTGCCGGCTGCGAGCACGCGCACGATCAACTTGTCGCGCTGGCCGCGCACCTCAAGGCGCCGATCGCGCACACCTCGCGGGCCAAGGATTTCGTGGAGCATGACAACCCGTACAACATGGGCATGACCGGCATTTTCGGCATTGAATCGGGCTACCACACGCTGATGGCGTGCGACACGCTGCTGCTGCTCGGCGCCGATTTCGCCTGGGGCCAGTACTATCCGGACAAGGCGACGTTGATCCAGGTCGACCGCGATGGCAGCCACCTGGGCAGGCGCCACCCGGTGCATCTGGGCGTGGTGGGCGACATCGGCCCGACCCTGGAGGCACTGCTGCCGCTGCTGCCGGAGCGCGAGGACCGCAGCTTCCTGGACGAGTGCATCGGCCACCGCGAGAAGGCGCTGGAGACCCGCGCTAAGGAGGAGCACCCGGGCGAGGGCGAGCTGATCCATCCGCAGCATCTCACCGCGCTGCTCGACCGGCATGGCGATGACGATGCGCTGTTTACGGCCGACTGCGGTTCGCCGATGGTGTGGATCCTGCGCCATATCCGCGCCAACGGCCGCCGCCGTACGCTGACCAGCCTGCTGCACGGCACGATGGCCAATGCCCTGCCGCAGGCGCTGGGCCTGCAGAAGGCGTTCCCGGGCCGGCAGGTGATCGCGATGTGCGGCGATGGCGGCATCGCGATGCTGCTCGGCGAGCTGCTCACCGCCGTGCAGGAGAACCTGCCGATCAAGGTGGTGGTCTACAACAACAGCTCGCTGAACTTCGTGGAGCTGGAGCAGAAGGTGCAGGGTCTGCTGGATAACTACACCGACCTGAAGAACCCCGATTTCGGCCGCCTGGCCGAGGTGATCGGCTTCTACGGGCGCACCGTGACCCGCAGCGAAGACCTTGAGCAGGCGGTGCAGGACCTGTTGGCCCACCCCGGCCCGGCGCTGCTGGACGTGCACACCAGCCCGACCGAGCTGGTGATGCCGCCGCAGGTGGAGGCCAAGCAGGTGGCCGGTACCGCCTTGTATGCGGCCAAGGCGCTGCTGCACGGGCGGGTAGGGGACGTGCGCGACCTGCTGGCCAACAATTTCCTCAACAAGCCGTAAGGGTGTCTGACGAACGTCACGACCAACGGTCGTGACCTACCGGCCAACGGCGGTCGCCCCGCCGGTAGGTACCGACCGTTGGTCGGTACGGGCACATGGCGGTCGCCCTGCCGGTAGGTGCCGACCGTTGGTCGGTACGAGGCGCGCCCCGGTGTTCCACGCATGCGTCTGTCGCCGGGCGCAATGAACGCCTACCATCGGGTACCCCCCACCCCGTGCCCGCTCGCATGCCTGCATCCGCTCCTGTCTCCGGACGCCCCCGCTGGTTCGTCGCCGGCGATCTCAATGGCTTCTTCGGCCTGGTGGTCGACAACCTGTCGATCCTCGGCTTCATCGCGATGGCGCTGGTCGGCATCTTCCAGTTCCCCGCCGACGTGGTGTTCGGGCGCATGTTCCCCGGCACCGCCTTCGGCGTGCTGGTCGGCAACGTGCTCTACACCTGGATGGCGCGGCGGCTGGCCGCGCGCACCGGGCGCGATGACGTCACCGCGATGCCGCTCGGCCTGGATGCGCCGACCAGCATCGGCATGGCGCTGCTGGTGCTGGGCCCGGCGTTCCTGGCCTTCAAGGCGCAGGGGCTGGCTCCGCACGATGCGGCCATTGCCACCTGGCAGCTGGGCATGGCCTCACTGGTGATCATGGGCGTGCTCAAGACCGTGCTGTCCTTCTTCGGCGAGGCGGTCACCCGCGCGCTGCCACGCGCTTCGCTGCTGGGCTCCATCGCCGGCATCGCGATCGTGCTGATGGGCTTCCTGCCGCTGCTGGAAACGCTGCGCTCGCCGGTGGTCGGCTTCGTCACGCTGGGCCTGCTGCTGTACGTGCTGGTGGCCAAGCGCAAGCTGCCGATCCGCGCCCCGGGCGTGCTGGTGGCGTTCGTGTTCGGCACGGTGCTGTATTACGGGCTCGGCCTGGCCGGGCTGGGTGCACCGGGCTTCAAGGTGCCCGAGTGGACCCCGCTGCAGATGGTGCTGCCGTGGCCGACGCTGGGCTTCATCGATGGCCTGCCCACGGCGATCACCTACCTGCCGCTGCTGCTGCCGTTCGGCCTGCTGATGGTGGTGGGCGGCATCAACGTCTCCGAAAGCGCACGTGCGGCCGGCGATGACTACCGCACCCGCGACATCCTTCTGGTGGAGGCGGTGGCCACGCTGGTGGCCGGCCTGTGCGGTGGCGTGGCGCAGACCACGCCGTACATCGGCCAGCCGGCGTACAAGCACATGGGCGCGCGCAGCGGCTACACGCTGCTGACCGGCCTGTTCGTGGGCATCGGCGGCATGCTGGGGGTGATTTCCGGGTTGGTGCAGTGGCTGCCGCTGGCGGTGCTGGCGCCGATCATCGTGTACGTGGCCATCGACATCACCACCCAGGCGTTCCAGGCCACCCCGCGCGAGCATGCCGGTGCGATGGTGCTGGGGTTCCTGCCATCGGTGGCCTACCTGCTGGCGATCAAGGCGCCGGGCTGGATCCCGCCCGAGCAGCTGGCGGCGATGACCACCACGCTCGACGGGCATGGGCTGCCGGAGCTGGCGGTGATCTTCACCCTGGGCAATGGCTTCATCATCACTTCGATGCTGTGGATTGCTGCAGTGGTGGCGATGATCGACGGCAGGCTGCTGCGCTCTTCCGGGATCCTGCTGGTGGCCGCGGCGCTTACCCTGTTCGGGCTGATCCATTCGGTGGACCCGCGCGGTGGGATCTACCTGCCGTGGACGTTGGAAGGCTTGCCGGAACAGATCATGTGGCAGTTCGCGGGCGCGTATGTGGCGCTGGCGGCGCTGCTGGGCCTGTTGTCCCTGCAGAAAGGCAATCACGACCAACGGTCGTGATCTACCGGTGGGTCACCACCCGTCGAGCCCCGGTAGGTCACGACCGTTGGTCGTGACACAGATGCCGGTAGGTCACGACCGTTGGTCGTGACCGGACCTCAATCCTCGGCATCCAACTCCGGGTAATGCCGGAAAATGCCGTTGGTGTTGAACGCCAACCGGCGTTCCGAGGCCAGGTATGCGGCGATGTTCGGTCGCCGTTCCACCCGGTCCTTCAGTGCCTGCAACAGCGGCAGCGACGGCCGCAGTGCCTGCATGCGGCGCGGAAACATGTAGTCCAGCCCGCTCAGCAGCTGGAACAGCGACAAGTCCACGTAGGAATGCTCGCGCAGCGGGTGCAAGCCGCCATTGGCCTCCAGCACGCTTTCGAACCAGCCGAGGAACTTCGGCAGCCGCTCGCCGCGCATCGACGCCGCGCGGGCCTTCGCTTCCTTTTTCTGATCCTCGTAATACTGCGAGGCCGCAATCGGGTGGTGGGTGTCGTGGATCTCCGCGACCAGGTCGGCGATGGTCAGCTGCAGCTGCAACGCCTGCACCCGGCGCGAGGCGGCTTCGGGTACCAGCCCCAGCTCCGGCCCCAGATGATCGAGGATCGTGCCCACCTGCGCGATCACCTGCCGCCCACTGACCAGGAACGGCGGCGCGAACGGGCGCAACCCCTCGGCCTTGCCGTCCAGGAACGGCTGCATCACCTCGTCGCCGTGCACCCGCGCCATGTCCGTATAGGAGGCGCCAGCATCTTCCAGCGCCAGCCGGATGAACTCGCCCCGGCCCTGGATGCCGGTCCAGTAGTACAGCTCGTAATGCATGCGCACGCTCCGCGACAGGAGCGCCCAGCCTCCCGCCCGCGCCGCCAAGCACGCGTGATGGGGATGTCGCTGCCACGTCGTCCGGGGCCTGAATGCGTTCTCATCCCCCCTTGAAACACGCCTGCATAACCGCATCTGTCAGATAGTGCTGGCTCGGCCAGCGGCAACATATCGAGGATTCCCCCATGCGGATGGACAAACTCACCTCGCGTTTCCAGCAGGCGCTGGCGGACGCACAGTCGCTGGCCGTGGGCCGCGACCACAACATCATCGAACCGGTGCACGTGCTCACTGCGCTGCTCGACCAGCAGGGCGGCAGCACGCGCCCGCTGCTGGCCCAGGCCGGGGTCAACGTGCCGGTGCTGCGCGAGCGCCTGACCGAGGCACTGGATGCGCTGCCGAAGGTCTCCGGGCAGGAAGGCAACCTGTCGATCGGCAATGACCTGAACCGGCTGCTCAACAAGACCGACAAACTGGCCCAGGAGCATGGCGATGCGTTCATCGCCAGCGAGTGGTTCGTGCTGGCCGCGCTCGACGATGGCGGCACGCTGGGGATGGCGCTGCGCGCTGCCGGTGCCGACAAAAACAAGATCGACGCGGCCATCGACAAGATTCGTGGCGGCGAAAGCGTGCAGTCGGAAAATGCCGAAGAACAGCGCCAGGCGCTGGAGAAGTACACCATCGACCTGACCGCGCGTGCCGAGAGCGGCAAGCTGGACCCGGTGATCGGGCGCGACGAGGAAATCCGCCGCACCATCCAGGTCCTGCAGCGCCGCACCAAGAACAACCCGGTGCTGATCGGCGAACCGGGCGTGGGCAAGACCGCCATCGTGGAAGGGCTGGCCCAGCGCATCATCAACGACGAAGTGCCCGAGGGTCTTCGCGGCAAGCGCGTGCTGTCGCTGGACATGGGCGCGCTGATCGCCGGTGCCAAGTTCCGCGGTGAGTTCGAAGAGCGCCTGAAGGGCGTGCTGAATGACCTGGCCAAGAGCGAAGGCCAGATCATCCTGTTCATCGACGAACTGCACACCATGGTCGGCGCGGGCAAGGCCGATGGCGCGATGGACGCGGGCAACATGCTCAAGCCGGCGCTGGCGCGTGGCGAGCTGCACTGCGTGGGTGCCACCACCCTGGACGAGTACCGCAAGTACATCGAGAAGGATGCCGCACTGGAGCGCCGCTTCCAGAAGGTGTTCGTGGGCGAGCCCAGCGTGGAAGACACCATCGCCATCCTGCGCGGGCTGAAGGAAAAGTATGCTGTGCACCACGGCGTGGAGATCACCGACCCGGCGATCGTGGCTGCGGCCACGCTGTCGCACCGTTATATCGCCGACCGCCAGCTGCCGGACAAGGCCATCGACCTGATGGACGAGGCGGCCTCGCGCATCCGCATGGAGATCGACTCCAAGCCGGAAGAACTGGACCGCCTGGAACGGCGCCTGATCCAGCTCAAGATCCAGCGCGAGATGCTGAAGAAGGAAAAGGACGACGCCTCGCGCCAGCGTCTGGCCGACCTGGAAACCGAGATCGATGCGCTGGAGCGCGAGTTCTCCGACCTGGACGAGATCTGGAAGTCGGAGAAGGCGGCGCTGCAGGGCACCACCAAGATCAAGGAGCAGATCGAACAGGTGAAGCTGGAACTGGAAGCGGCGCAGCGGCGCCAGGACTTCGGCCGCATGAGCGAACTGCAGTACGGCCAGCTGCCGCAGCTGGAAAAGCAGCTGCACGCGGCGCAGGAAGCGGAGAACACCGAGTTCAAACTGGTCCAGGATCGGGTCACCGCAGAAGAAATCGCCGAGGTCGTGTCGCGCTGGACCGGGATTCCGGTCAACCGCATGCTGGAAGGCGAGCGCGACAAGCTGCTGCGCATGGAGGACGTGCTGCATGAGCGGGTGGTGGGCCAGGAAGAGGCGATCAAGGTCGTCTCCGATGCGGTGCGTCGTTCGCGTGCCGGCCTGTCCGACCCGAACCGGCCGAGCGGCTCGTTCCTGTTCCTGGGCCCGACCGGCGTGGGCAAGACCGAGCTGTGCAAGTCACTGGCCGAGTTCCTGTTCGACAGCAGCGACGCCATGATCCGCATCGACATGAGCGAGTTCATGGAAAAGCACAGCGTGGCGCGGCTGATCGGTGCGCCCCCGGGTTATGTGGGCTACGAAGAAGGCGGTTACCTCACCGAGGCCGTGCGTCGTCGCCCGTACTCGCTGATCCTGCTCGACGAAGTGGAGAAGGCGCACACCGATGTGTTCAACATCCTGCTGCAGGTGCTGGACGATGGCCGCCTCACCGATGGCCAGGGTCGCACCGTGGACTTCCGCAACACCGTCATCGTGATGACCTCCAACCTGGGCTCGCACCAGATCCAGGACATGTCCAGCGATGACAGTCCGGAGGCCTACACGCAGATGAAGGCGGCGGTGATGGGCGTGGTGCAGGCGCACTTCCGCCCGGAGTTCATCAACCGGCTGGACGACATCGTGGTGTTCCACCCGCTGGACAAGGTGCAGATCAAGCAGATCGCCCGCATCCAGATGCAGGGCCTGGAAAAGCGGCTGGCCGAACGCGGCCTGCGCATCGAGGTCAGCGATGCGGCGTTCGAGCTGCTGGGCAACGTCGGCTTCGATCCGATCTACGGTGCCCGCCCGCTCAAGCGCGCGATCCAGGCGCAGCTGGAGAACCCCTTGGCACAGAAGATCCTGTCCGGCGACTTCGTCGGCGGCGATGTGATCCAGGTGGATGCGGCCGAAGGCCGGCTGGCATTCGCCAAGGGTTGAGTGGCGATGTGATCCAAACAGAAGGCCCCGGTTTCCCGGGGCCTTTTTTTCGTTACTTGGCGACGAACTTCAGCGGCCCCTTGTAATCGGGCCACGAGATGGAGCGCTCGTCGCGCACGTTGAGCGCCACCGGCTCGGCGGGCGCTGCCGTGGTGTCAGCGCTGCCTTCCACCGCCACGGTGGTGAACAGCGTGGGAGTGAAGAAGGTGGCGAACAGCGTGCGCTCTTCGTCGACGATCAGCGGCTCCATGGTCATCGTGGTGATCTTGCCGGCCTCCACCGTGAATGACAGGACGTCCGGGTTCACGTAGGCACCCTTGGCCAGCACTTTCTCCACGCTGAAACCGGTGTGCGGTTCGAACCCGACCGTGGTCAGGCGGTAGGTGCCGGCAGGCAGCTGCAGCGTCTGGGTACTGCCGTAACGGGTCATGTAGTTCACATCGAAATCGACGAAGCGCTTGTTGAGCAGGGTGACCACCATCTGCCCATCACGCAGCCCCCACTCGATGCCGCCGGTCTTGAGCTGCGATTCGATCTTGGGCTTGAGTGCCACTTCGGAACGGAACGGCTTGAGATCCAGTACCAGCGTACCGGTACCGGTTTCGGCCGAGCTGGTGAAGCTGCCCAGCAGCAGCACCGAAGCCAATGCAAAACGGATGGCAAAACGCATATGTCGTCCTTGGTCAGCGTGGAATGAACTTGATGGGGCCGCGGTAATCCGGCCAGGCGGTGGAGCTGTTGTCGCGCAGGGTGACTGCTTTACGCCGGGGCGCTGCGCCGCCCGGTGCGTCGCCGTCCGCGCTGGACACGCTGGCGAACAGGGTGGGGATGAATACCGCCGGGTTGAGGGCGTCCTCATCCATGATCACGGGCCCCACCCGCACGGTGACGGTCTTGCCGGCTTCGATCGTGAAAGACGCCACGTTGCGGTTCACGAAGGTCGCCCGGTCCAGCAGCCGCTGTTCGCTGTAGCTGCGGCGGGGTTCCCGGCTCACGGCGGTGATCCGGTAGGTACCCACCGGCAGCTGCAACGCGTGCCGGTACCCATAGCGGGTGGTGAAGCCGTAGTCGAAGTCGAGGTACCGGGTATCGACGACGGTGAGCACCAGTTCGTTGCCCTTGATGCCCCAGTCCACGCCGCCGGTGCGGATCAGTTCCTGCAGTTCCTTGCTGAGCGGTACTTCCGATTGCAGCTTGTCCACTTCCATGACCAGCGTGCCGGTGGCCGTCTGGGCCAGGCAGGCGAAGCTGCCCGACAGCAGCGCAGCCGCCAGCAGTGTGCGTAAGGCAAAGCGCATGTTCCGTCCCTTGGTGACAATCGCAGGGACCCCGCCCCTGCTGCGACGTCGCCGGAAGCTTCCCGGGCGACCGTCGCGGAGTATGCACGTTCAGCTGGCAGTTTGAAATGTGAGTAGGCGTTAGAGGTAAACGACCCGCTCCGAGGCGTTGCGGGTCATGGGGGCTCCGGGCTGGCACTGGAACGCGTGTGCGTAGGCGGGCATGTTGGCCGGGCCGACGTCCGCGCGTGGGGGGCCGAAGGCGTGCACGTCCGTTTCCACGTCCCTCTGCAGGCGTTCGCGGGTCCGCATCTCCCGGTACAGCATGCCCCAGCTGAGGAAGAAGCGCTGTTCGCGGCTGAGCCCGTCGATCATGGGATCTGTCTCGTTGCGGTGGGCGAATTCCAGTGCGTCCAAGGCGATCGCCAGGCCGCTCAGGTCGGCCAGGTTCTCATTGGCGGTCAGCCGCCCATTGAGCGGCAGCCCGTCCACCTGCTGCTGGTCGAACTGCGCAGCAAGCTGCGCGGAGATCGCGGCAGCGCGCTGCCGGTCGGCATCGCTCCACCAACCGTGCAGGCTGCCGTCCAGCCCGAACTGGCTGGATTCGGCGGAGAACGCGTGTGAAATCTCATGCCCAATGACGGCACCGATCGCGCCGTAGTTGAGCGCGTCGTCAGCCTCCACGTCGAAATAGGGCGGTTGCAGCAGCGCCGCCGAGAAGGCGATGTCGTTGTTCATCACGTCGTGGTACGCGTCCACGGTCTGCGCGGTCATGCGCCAGCGCGCGCTGTCCACCGGCGCGCCCAACCGAGCCAGTTCGTTGCGCTGGGCGAACGCGGTGGCCGCGCGCAGGTTGCGCAGGTAGCCGCAGGACTCGGTGTGCAGCCCGGACCAGTCCGGCCAGCGTTCGGGGTGGCCGATGCGCGGCCGGAACGTATCGGCCTTGAGCAGCGCGGTGGCGCGCGTTTCGGGGTCCATCCACGGCACCACCGCCAGCCGTCGCTTCAGCGCAGCCATGATCTGCTCGATCAGGGCGATCGCCCGTCCCCGGGTTTCCGCCGGCAGCGCGACCGGCACGTACAGCTCGCTCAGCGCTTCACCGGCTACGCGTTCGATGGCGGCCAGGACCTGCTTCCAGCGCGGCGGCATCGCATCCTGGCCCTGCAGGGTCCTGGCGTGGAAGGCATGGTGGGCGCGGACGAAGTCGTCGCCCAGGAAGGGGCTGGCCGAATCGAGGGTATGGAAGCGCAGGTAGGCGCGCCAGGTGGCCGGTTCTTCGTTGGTCAACGCCCGGCCCACCGCCTGGTGGAAGGCGGGCGTGGCCAGCGAAAAGCGGTCCGGCGGGGCCACCCCCAATGCCTGGAACAACGCACTCCAGCGGAACCCGGGGGTGAGCGCATCCGCCTCCGGCACTGTCAGCGGATGATAGAAGTTGGTGACGTTCTCGTTGAGCTCGTCCCACGGCGCTGATGCGTTGGCAAGGCGTCGTTCCAGCGAGAGAACCGCATCGGCCTGTCGCTCGGCCTCGGCCGGCGCATCACCGGCCAAGCGCAGCACGTGCGCGACATGCGAGCGATAGGCGAGAGCGGCCTGCGCGTGTTCGGCGTCCAGGTAGTAGTTGCGGTCCGGCAGCCCAAGGCCGCCCTGGAAGGCGTAGGGGATCTGGCTGTCGCGCGCGTCCATGTCCAGGTCGACGCCGAACCCGAACACGGGGTTGAGACCGACCGCCGTGAGCGCGTGCAGATGCGCCTCGATGGCCTCAGGCGTCTGCAGGGCGTCGATTGCCGCAAGCTCGGCCCGCAACGGTGCGATGCCGTCGGCATTGATCTGGCGCTGGTTCATGCCGGTGCGCCAGAGATCGGCCACGATCTTCTCCACGTGGGTTGGCGTGTCCAGGTTGGCGGCCTGTTCCACCACCCGCCGCTGCAACGCCAGCGAACGTTCCTGCAACATCGTCGGCATGTTCCACAGCGACTGGTCGGGTGGCCGCTGCTCCGTCGCATGCCAGCGGGAATTGATGTGTGCGTACAGCGACTGGCAGGGCGGGTGGTCCGGGTCGATGTCAGCCGGGTTGAAGCGCAGCGGCGCGGGCAGGCCATCGGCGGTATCCGGCGTCTGGACCTGCGAGTCGGCAGCAGGGAGACCCGCGAAGCGGGTAGTGCACTCGTCCCGGGCTGCGCGGTGGCCAGCCTGGTAGCCCAACCACCCGCCGACGAGCGCACCGCCCAGCGCGGTGACGGCGGCACCGGCGAGGAGTTGCGGACACTGGCGGGGTCGCGACAGGCAGCCCGCAGCGGTCGCTGAAGCAATTCCGTTCAATGGCTCCTGCGCCGGCACGGCCAGGTACGCCTCGCCCCGCGACGCGCCCGCACCAGGCAGCAGCGCCGGCCGTACCGGCGGCGTCGAATCCGCGCGCGCCGTGGCCGACGCGGACGCCGGTACGATCAGGCTGGAGAGCGCGGCGAGGGTGAGCACGCCCGCGTTGCCCACGCGCAGCAGCGGTGGATGGGCGCTACCGAACCGCTGGTGCCGGGCGTGATCCTGCGCGGGCTGTTGGCCGCGCAGCGACCGATGAAATTCGCCCACGCTGCGGCGGTGTTGTTGTACGGCATCGGCACGCATGGCGTGACCTCCACTATCAGTCGTGCGGGTGCCTGCCGTCGCAGGCGGAGCGCGATCATGACCACGGGCGCGCAGAACGCCCATAGGAGTGGTACGAAACGCACCCTGCACATCACCACAGCGACGGTACTCATGAGCAACCGGCATGACAGGGCGCGGTGGGGCTCGGCTATGGTGCGTGTTCGCACGCACCGTGCGCGGAGACCTCACGATGTCGGAACCGGACACCTCGCTGCCGCCGTGGAAAGCGGAAACCATCGCCGTGCATGGCGGGTATCGCCCGGACCCGACCACGCGCGCGGTGGCGGTGCCGATCTACCAGACCGTGGCCTACGCATTCGACGATACCCAGCACGCGGCGGACCTGTTCGACCTGAAGGTGCCGGGCAACATCTACACGCGCATCATGAACCCGACCACCGACGTGCTGGAGCAGCGCCTGGCGGCGCTGGAAGGCGGCATCGGCGCACTGGCGCTGGCGTCGGGGCAGGCGGCCATCACCTATGCGATCCAGACCATCGCCGAGGCGGGGGACAACATCGTGGCGTCGAGCGCGTTGTATGGCGGCACCTACAACCTGTTCGCGCACACCCTGCCGCAGTTCGGCATCCAGACGCGGTTCGCCGATTACCGCGATCCGGATGCGTTCGCGGGTCTCATCGATGACCGCACCAAGGCGGTGTTCGTCGAATCCATCGGCAACCCACGCGGCAACATCACCGACATCCAGGCGGTGGCCGACATCGCGCATGCGCACGGAGTGCCGCTGATCGTCGACAACACGGTGGCCACCCCGTACCTGCAGCGCTCGTTCGACTTCGGCGCGGACATCGTGGTGCACTCGCTGACCAAATACCTGGGCGGGCACGGCACCAGCGTCGGCGGGGCGATCGTGGATTCGGGCCGGTTCCCGTGGGCCGAACACAAGCAGCGCTTCCGCCGCCTCAACGAGCCGGACGTGAGCTACCACGGCGTGGTCTATACCGAGGCGCTGGGTCCTGCGGCCTACATCGGGCGTGCCCGGGTGGTGCCGCTGCGCAATACCGGCGCGGCGCTGTCGCCGTTCAATGCCTTCCTGATCCTGCAGGGCATCGAAACGCTGGCGCTGCGGCTGGACCGGATCAATGCCAACGCGCTCGCCATTGCCGGTTTCCTGCGGGACCACGCCAAGGTGGCGTGGGTGAACTACGCAGCGCTACCCGACCACCCCGAGCACGCGCTGGTGCAGCGTTACCTGCGCGGGCATGGCTCGGGTGTGCTGACCTTCGGCCTGCCGGGCGGCCGCGCGGCGGGTGCGCGCTTCCTGGATGCCCTGCAGCTGTTTACCCGGTTGGTGAACCTGGGCGATGCCAAGTCGCTGGCCACCCATCCGGCATCGACCACGCACCGCCAGCTGGACGCGACGGAACTGGAACGCGCCGGGGTGAGCGAAGACACCGTGCGGCTGTCGATCGGCATCGAACACGTGGACGACCTGCTGGCCGATCTGGAGCAGGCGCTGGCCAAGGCGTGAGGCGGGACCACCCCGGCCGGTGCGGGCCGGCCGGGGTGGGTTTTTATCAGGGCGCCGACGCGTGCAACCACGCGTCGATGGCGTTCTCGATCACGGCGAGCGCGGCCATGGCGCGACGCGGGTCGACCTGGTCGAGCTGGTCGTGGCGGTTGTGGATGTTGGCCATCGCACGTGACAGCGGCAATGCCTTGTAGGTGTGCATGGCGTGTTCCATGGCGTCCATCCGCGTTTCCATCGCCTGCGTCTCATCCGGTCCCAGGGTGCCATTGAGGTAGTGCTCGAACCGGCTCCAGTCCACCTCCGCATTGGCCAGCCACAACCGTGTACGCGCCTGCTGCATGTCGCGTTCAAGGGTGATGTCGGCCGCATCGGCCAGGTTCATTCCCAGCGCCGGCACGCCGTCGCGCTGGAAGGGAACATGGTCGGACTGCATTACCCAGCCCGCGCTGTCATGCACGGTCAGCCCGACCTCGCCGGCAGCCGCTTCGAGCAGCCCACGCAGCTGCGCTTCGGCGGCGGTGACCGGAGCCGGCGGTGGCTGCAGCGCACGCGAATCTCCGTCCATGTAGAAGTGGTGGCGGTCCGAGCCGGACAAGGTCATGCCGTCGCCGCGCCCGGTCATGTCCAGGTTGAGCGCCACATCGGGGCAGTCGGCCTGCGCCAGGCATCGTTCGACGAAGGCTTTGGCGCCGAGCATGCCGTGCTCCTCCAGATCCGACACCAGCAGCTGGACGCGAACGCCGTCGGGCAGCGTTGCCGCGCCCAGCTTCCGTGCCAGCGCCAGCAGCGTAGCCAATCCGGTGCCGTTGTCGCTGGCACCGCTGGAGCCTTCGCGCGCGCCGGTCATGTCGCCATGGGCGAGCACCATCAACGTGCGTCGGGGGGTGCCGGCGCCGGCAAACTCCAGCATCAGATTGCAGCCGTTATAGGTCCGGTCGAAGCCGAAGGAGTCGCGGGTGCTGCCGGAGAACGGCAGCTGCTGCAGCGTGTGCCCGTCGCGCCGGAACAGCGCACGAAGCGTGTCGAAACGCGCGATGTTGGCGGCCACCTCGCGCTGTGCACCGGTCATGCCCGGCTGTTGTGCATCCAGTGTGGCCTGCGCGATCTGCTCCAGATCCAACTGGAAGCACGCCTGCGCCGGGCTCACCACGCTGCCCAGCAGGTCCGCTGCCCAATCCACCCACGACAGCATGGGGGCCAGTGCGGCCGCATCGGCACCGGCGGGCCAGCCGCCATGCGTGTGCGTTTCAGCATGGCGGGCCACGCCCAGCGTCACCATGATCTGCCGACGGGTGGCTTCAGGGAGTTCCTGCAGCAGCGACCGGATCGCCGGGGCGGTGCAGGCCGCCGCATCGGTGCCGCAGTCGCGGACGATCTGCAGCAGCTGCATGCGCTGCTCGTCCGGCAGCAGCGCATACAGCGACTGCGGCAGGGACGGGGATGACTCGCGAGACGCTTCGGTGCCGTCTGCGGGCGCAGTGGAACGCCCCAATGCGTAGCCCAACACACCGCTTCCTATCGTGCTGGCCGTCAGCGCTCCGTAGGTCAGCAGGCTGGCGGCCAGCGTCTGCGGACAGTGCCGGGGGGAAGCGATGCAGCCGAGCGTGGCGCCATTGGCGATATGTTCGAGTGCGACCACGGGCGCCGTTGGCGCATCGCCGAGCATCGGCACGGCCTGGTGGTCGATGCCCCCCTGCGCACCCGCGCCCGGCAACGGTGCCGGGTTACCGGAAGGCAGGCGGGCACTACGCGCGGGCACCTGCCCCATGCTCATCGCCGAAGACAGGGCCAGTGCGGCGAGCACCCAGTGCTGGCGATTGCCGATGGTCAACGGTTCGAGACCTCGCCGCAACGACGGTGGCGGCTGCAGTCCGCGCGGCTGCAGGTGACGGGCGACCTCATTGGCGAAGCGACCCTGGGCGTGGCGTGCGAACGGGATGTCGAGCGGCATATCTACCTCCTCGTTGAGGGACGCGGTAGCCGCTGCGGTGCAGGTGGCGGGGCGCCGGTGCGATGCACAGTGCACGCGCGCGCCGGACTTGCCCATGGGAGTAGTTGCGTTTGTCAGAACCGCACCGGCTTCCGCAACGCGGTGCTCAGTACAGACCGGATCGCCATCACACTGAATGGCGGCGAACCGCTACGATCCGCCCTCAGGTGCGCAAGATCCGACACGCGCTGCGGCGCGCGGCGGGTCACGCTGCAGTCCTGTCCCGCAAGGAGCCCGCCATGAGCCGCCTCGTCCAGGTCCATCAACGCCACGGTATCGACCGCGTCATCGCCCACCTGCAGGCCTGCCTGCGCGCGGGCGATCCTCTGCCCGAACTGGAGGGACTGGCGGCGATAGCGCACCAGTCGCCCTATCACTTCCATCGGCTGTACCGCGCGCTGACCGGCGAAACCCCTGGGCGCACCGTGCTGCGCCTGCGCCTGGCGCAGGCCCTGCACCTGCTGGGCAAGCCTGGCAGCCGGGTGACCGACGTGGCCCTGCAGTCGGGCTACGAGAGCCCACAGGCGCTGGCACGCATCTGCAGGCAGATGCTGGGTGCGACGCCCAGCGCGCTGCGCGATGATCCACGGCTGCGCGCGCAGTGCCAGCAGCGCCTGGTGCTGCCGGCCGCGGACAATGCGCCGGCCGAGCCTGCCCTGCAGGTACGGGTGCTCACCCTGGAACCGTTCGACGTGGTGGCGCTGCGCACCCGCGGTGCGTTCGACGATCTGGACCAGGCATTCGGCCGTGTGTTCGCCTGGGCAGCGGGCGCAGGGCTGGCCGACCAGCTTCAGCAATTGATCGGAATCGCCCTCAACGATCATCGCGACGTGCCGGCGCGGGCCTGCGAATTCGACTGCGCGATGGGCTTCGGTACGAATGTGGCGGCACCGCCGCCGCCGATGCGGGTGTTGCGGCTGGGCGGCGGCGACCATGCGGTGCTGCGCCACGTGGGCAGCTACGCCGGTCTTGAAGCCGCCACCGACGCGCTGCTGCGGCAGTGGCTGCCCGACAGCGGGCGCGTGCTGCGCGACGCGCCGTTGTACTACCACTATCTGGACGACCCGGAGGACGTCCCCGAGGCGATCCTGCGCGCCGATATCTGCGTGCCGCTGGCGGCCCGTTAAACCACCGGAATGGTGTGCTTGCCGATGTTGCGGTAGGGCGGGGTGGCCATGACCATTTCGGCCAGCGAGTACGCCAGTTCGCGTTCGGCCATCACCGTGCCGTCGGCGCCGTGTTCGAGCAGGTGCTTGACCTCGGCGTCGCTGTGCGCGCGCGCCAGCAGGGTCAGGCCTGGGTTGAGCGCGCGCAGTTTGGCCAGGGTTTCGCCCGCCTCCAGCGGCTGCGGAATGGCCAGCACCGCGATCTTGGCGCGTTCGGGATGGGCTTCGGCCAGCACGCGGTCGGAGGCGGCACTGCCACGGATCGCCGGCAGGCCGGCGGCGTGTGCTTCGGCCACATGCTCCTTGTTGTCATCGATCACCAGCACCGGCACGCCGCGGTCACGCAGCACCTGCGCCAGCGCGCTGCCGACCCGGCCGTAGCCGATCACGATGGCGTGGTCGTGCAGGTCCAGCGAGGGGCCGGGCGGCAATTCGGTTTCCACGGCGGCGGCGGGGGTCTCCTGGTGTTTCACCAGCCAGCGGTCGAGCAGGCCGAACACCAGCGGGTTGAGCATGATCGAGATCAGCGCGCCGGCCAGCACCAGTGCCTGGCCGGTGGGCGGCAGGATCTTCAGGCTCACGCCCAGGCCGGCGATGATGAAGGCGAACTCGCCGATCTGCGCCAGGCTGGCCGAAATGGTCAGCGCGGTGCCGTTGGGGTGGCCGAACGCACGCACGATGAAAAACGCGGCGGCGGACTTGCCGAACATGATGATGGCGGCGGTGGCCAGCACCTGCCACGGGTGTTCGACCAGGATGGCCGGGTTGAACAGCATGCCCACCGAGACGAAGAACAGCACCGCGAAGGCATCGCGCAGCGGCAGTGAATCGTTGGCGGCCTTGTGGCTGAGTTCGGATTCGTTGAGCAGCATGCCGGCGAAGAACGCGCCCAATGCGAAGGAGACGCCGAACAGCATGGCCGAGCCGAACGCCACGCCCAGTGCGATGGCCAGCACCGCAAGGGTGAAGAGTTCGCGCGAGCCGGTACCGGCGATGCGCTCCAGGATCCACGGAATGACCCGCCGGCCGACCACCAGCATCACCGCCACGAACAGGCCCAGCTGCACGAAGGTCCAGCCGATGCTGGCCAGCACGCTGCCGACGGTGTGGGTTTCATTGGCGGCATCCGGGCCGAACACGCCGGCCAGCACCGGCATCATCACCAGGGCCAGCACGCAGGCAAGATCTTCGACGATCAGCCAGCCGACCGCGATTTTGCCGCGCTGGGTTTCCAGCAGGCGGCGTTCTTCCATTGCGCGCAGCAGTACCACGGTACTGGCGGTGGCCAACGCGAAGCCGAACACCACGCCGTGGATCACCGGCCAGCCCATCAGCCAGGCAAGGCCCCAGCCCAGCAGGGTGGCGACCAGGATCTGGCCGACCGCGCCGGGAATGGCGATCGCCTTGACCGCCATCAGGTCTTTCAATGAGAAGTGCAGGCCGACACCGAACATCAGCAGCATCACGCCGATTTCGGCCAGCTGGTTGGCCAACGCCTGGTCGGCGACGAAGCCGGGAGTGAACGGTCCTACGCAGATGCCCGCAACCAGGTAACCGACCAGCGGAGACAAACGCAGCTTGTTGGCCAGCGCACCCAGGATGAAGGCGAGCCCAAGGCCAACGGCGACGATGTTGATCAGGTCGGTGTCATGGTGCATCGGGGCTCGCAACTTGGGGGATGCCCCGATTTTCACCGATGCGGCCCGATCCGGCAAACCGCGCTGCGGCCTGCCGGATCCGGTGTCAGCCGATCATCACCACTTGTAGGTCACGCGACCGTAAACGTAAGCGCCGTTGAAGCCGTACGGCGAGTAGTTGCTGTACGGGAGCATGCCCCAGGTGGAGTTCTGCAGGTCCACGGTGCGGTCGGGGTACTCGTCCAGCAGGTTGTCCGCACCCAGGGTCAGGGTCCAGTTCTCGTTGGGCTTGTAGGCCACCGAGGCATCGAGCACCCACGAGGCATCGTAGGTCTGGTCGCGGGTCGGGGTGGCTGAATTGCGCACCGTGAATGAGCCGTAGCGGGTGGCGGCCAGGTTCAGGTCCCAGTGGTCCGAACGCCAGGTGCCGCTCAGGATGGTCTTGTCGCGCGGGTAGCTGTCTTCGATGCGGCCCACTTCATCGCGGCCGATCAGCGACTGGGTCAGGCCCAGCGAGCCGAACACGGCTGGGGAGGCGATGAACTTCTTCACCTCGGTGTCGTTGTAGCTGTAGGCCGCGGTCAGTTCCAGCGAGCTGGCACTGAACGGGATGGTGTAGCTGGACACCGCGTCCACGCCGCGGGTGCGGGTATCCACGCCGTTGGTGAAGTAGGAGAACGCGGTGACCTGCGGCAGGCCCAGGTCGGCCAGCAGCGCATTGGTGGCAGCGTTGGTGGTGATGTTGGTTGACAGGATGATGCGGTCGTCGATGTCGATCTGGTACGCATCCACGGTCAGGTAGAGGCGGTCGATCGGCTGCACCACCAGGCCCACGCTGTAGGAGGTGGAGCTTTCGGCCTTCAGCGGGCTGGCGCCCAGCGCCTGCGCGGCGGTGCTGGTGGTGGGGAAGGTGCCGCGTTCGACGAACACGCCGTTGACGATGGTGCTGGTCACCGCCTGGTAGCTCTGCTGGGCCAGCGAGGGCGCGCGGAAGCCGGACGAGGCGGTGGCACGCAGCGCGACCTTGTCGGTGAAGGCGTAGCGGGCCGACAGCTTGCCGGAGAACTTGTCGCCGAAGTCCGAGTAATCCTCATAGCGGCCGGTGACGCCGGCCGAGAACTTGTCGGTCAGGTCCGCTTCCAGGCCGGCGTAGACGGCGTAGTTGTCGCGGTCGGCATCGACGGCGTTGAGCGGGGTGAAGCCGCCGAAGCCCTGCGCACCGGTGCCGAAGTAGGAATTGGGCTCGCCCGCGCTCTGTTCCCACTTCTCACGGCGGTACTCACCGCCGAAGGACAGCGTGACCGGGTAGGCCAGGCCCCAGTCCAGCTGCTTGGTGATGTCCACGTTGCCGATGTCCTGGGTGTATTCCAGCGCGCCGGCGTAGAACGAACGCGGGCTGTCCACGCCCAACGCGTAGTTGATGCTGTTGCGGGTGTGGAAGTCGATCTTGTTGGTGCCGTGGTTGTAGCTCACGTCCCAGGTCCAGCCGCTTTCGGTGTCGCCCTTCACGCCGGCCACCAGCGAGCGGTCCTTGGAGTACTGGTTGATTTCCGGCACGAAGCCGTCCGGGTAGGTCTGCGCCAGCAGCGCGCCCTGGCCGCTGTTGGTGCGCGAGCGGTAGAACGCGAACGAGGTGATGTCGCGGTTGCTGGCCAGCGCGGTGGCGTAGGCCGAGACGTGGTCGCTGAACTGGAAGCTGGCATTGGCCGAGGCGGCGGTGGCATCCACCTGCGGGTCGCCGACCACGAAGGTGGTCTGGCCCACGCTGGGGAAGTTGCCGGTGTTCGGCGTGGTGCCCTGGTAGGGCCCGGCGCGGTTGCTTTCGTCCTGCTGGGTGATCTGGCCGGCCACGTGCACGCTGCCGCGGCCGTCGGCGAAGCCGATGCCGGTATCGCCGGAGAGCTGGTACTTGTTGCCGTCGCCGGCCGAGTACTGGCCGGCATCCAGGGCCAGGCTGCCGCCCGCGCTGGAGCCCTTGAGCACGATGTTGATCACGCCGGCGATGGCGTCCGAGCCGTACTGCGCCGAGGCGCCGTCGCGCAGCACTTCGACGCGCTCGATGGAGGCGATCGGAATGGCGTTGATGTCCACCGCCGACGAGCCGCGGCCAATGCTGCCGTTGACGTTGATCTGGGCCGAGGTGTGGCGGCGCTTGCCGTTGACCAGCACCAGTACCTGGTCCGGGGACAGGCCGCGCAGCTGCGCCGGGCGGATGCCACTGGTGCCGTCGGTCAGCGCCGGGCGCGGGAAGTTCAGCGAGGGCAGTGCACGCGCCAGCGCGGTGGCCAGTTCGGTGGTGCCGGTGGACTGCAGCGCCTCGGGGGTGATGATGTCGATCGGCGACTGCGACTCGGCCACGGTACGGTCGGCCACACGGGTGCCGGTCACGATGACCGTGTCCAGGGTGTTGGCGGTGGCGCGGGCAGGGGCGTCCTGGGCGGCGACACTGAAGGCGGAGGCCCCGAGGGCGACGGCGACGGCGGCGGCAAGCGTACGGGTCTTGCGGTTCATCAGGATGTGGCTCCGGTTGGGACGAGGCGGCACCGGGCGACATCACGACTGCGGGAAAGCGGGTCAGCGAGGGCGGGTGTTGCGGTGCGCAATTAACGGATTAACGGTATTTTTATTGGCTGTCAAATTGAAAAAACGTTGCAAAAGCAACGGTTTAGCAACATTCGGTCAATCAGGCGGGGGAGGGTCCCGGGGAAAGCGCAGACAGGTTCGTGGGAGAGAGACGAGGCCTGCCGCGCATCCCGGGGCGCGTCAAGTATTCGTTAACGCTAGAATTGCGTCGCAGGAAAGGTGCTCACCAGCACATTCCATTCCGTTATATGGACCCCCCAGATGATTTCCCTTCGTAACTTCGCCTTGCGCCGCGGCGAGCGGCTGCTGTTGTCCAATGTCGACCTGACCCTGCATGCGGGCTACCGCGTTGGCGTGGTCGGCCGCAACGGAGCCGGCAAGTCCAGCCTGTTCGCGGCCGTGCAGGGCGAGCTGGAGGCCGACAAGGGCGATGTGGACTTGCCCGGCAAGATCCGCATCGCCAGCGTGGCCCAGGAAACCCCGGCGCTGCAGGACCCGGCGCTGCAGTTCGTGCTGGAAGGCGACACCGAAGTGGCGGCCGTGCTGCGCGAGGAAGCCGAGGCGACCGCGCGCGAGGACTGGGAAGCGGTGGCCAATGCGCACCAGAAGATGGCCGAGATCGGTGCGTACGATGCCGAATCCCGTGCGGGCAAGCTGCTGCATGGCCTGGGCTTCCCGTCCGACACCCATTCACGGCCGGTGGCGACGTTCTCCGGTGGCTGGCGCGCGCGACTGAACCTGGCGCGCGCGCTGATGATGCCCAGCGACCTGCTGCTGCTCGACGAACCGACCAACCACCTCGACCTGGACGCGGTGTTCTGGCTGGAACAGTGGCTGCTCAAGTATCCGGGCACGCTGCTGCTGATCTCGCATGACCGCGAGTTCCTCGACAACGTGGCCACCCACACCCTGCACCTGCATGGGGGTGGCGCCAAGCTGTACCCGGGCGGCTATACCGACTTCGAGCGCCAGCGCGCCGAACAGCTGCGCCAGCAGCAGATCGCGCACGAAAAGGAACAGGCCGAGCGTGCCCACCTGCAGAGCTTCATCGACCGGTTCAAGGCGCTGGCCAGCAAGGCAACGCAGGCACAGAGCCGCATGAAGCGCCTGGCCAAACTGACCGGCACCGAAGCGGTGCGTGCCGAGCGCGAGTTCCGCATCGAGTTCGCGCCTCCGGCCAAGCTGCCGTTCTCGCTGATCCGCCTCAACGATGTGGAGGCCGGTTACAGCCCGGACGCGGTGATCCTGCACAACGTGGGCTTCGGCCTGGAGGCGGGGCAGCGCATCGGCCTGCTGGGACCCAACGGCGCGGGCAAGACCACGCTGGTGCGGACCCTGGTCGGTGAGCTGGACCCGGTGGCCGGCGATCGCTCGGCGCACCCGGACCTGCGCATCGGCTACTTCGCCCAGCACACGGTGGAGTCGCTGCATGAAGGCCAGTCGCCGATGGACCACTTCCGGGACATCTCCCCGGATGGCAGCAACCAGTCCTTCCGCGATTTCCTCGGCAAGTGGAACTTCGCCGGCGACCGGGCGTTCGAGCCGGTGGATGGTTTCTCCGGTGGTGAGCGCGCGCGCCTGGCGCTGGCGATGATTGCCTGGCAGCAGCCGAACGTGCTGCTGCTCGACGAACCGACCAACCACCTTGACCTGGAAATGCGCGAAGCGCTGGCCGAAGCGCTGGCGACCTTCGAAGGGGCGATCGTGATGGTCTCGCACGACCGCCACCTGATCGGCCTGGTCTGCGACACCTTCTGGCGCGTGGCCGACGGGGTGGTGGAGCCGTTCGACGGCGACCTGGACGAATACGCAGCGTGGCTGCGTTCGCGCCCGGCCGCGCAGGGCACCAAGCAAAAGATGGCGGCTGCCGCGCCGGAGCCGGTGCCGCCGACCCCGCCGCTGCCGCCGAAGAAGACCGTCAACCCGGTCAAGCTGGCCAGCGCCGAAGCCAAGGTCAACGAGCTGGAAGCCCGCTTGGCCGAGCTGGACCGCCAGCTGGCCGACCCGGTCAACTACGCCGACGCCACCCGCATGGCGGTGCTCGGCCGCGACCGCGAAACCACCGCGCAGCAGCTGGAAAAAGCCGAAGCCGCGTGGATGGAATTGATGGCCTGAAGGCCCGTGCCGACCGTTGGTCGGCACAGGCACGTCCGCGTAGAGCCACGCCCTGCGTGGCTTCGCGATGCCGGAACGAAGAGCAGCCACGCAGGGCGTGGCTCTACGCCTGCGCTTCCAACCATGTCCTGAAGCGCTTCCCCGCCTCGCTTTCCGCCCGCGAACGCAACCGCGTCAGCCAATAACTCCCCAGCTCCAGCGTCTGCGCGAACGGCTGCACCAACCGTCCCTGCGCCAGGTCCTGTTCGAACATTCTCAATGGCAGCAACGCCACGCCGGCACCGGCGGCGGCCGCGCTGGCCAGCGTCAATGACGAATCAAACACCGGCCCGCGCGCCTCCAGCTCGCCCACGCCAGCGGCCAGCAGCCACTGCGGCCACTCATCGCTGCGGTAGGAGCGCAGCAGTGCCACGCTGGCCAGGTCGCGCGGTTGCCGCAGCGTCCGCGCCAGTGCCGGCGCGCACACTGGTGCGAACGGCGCCGCCAGCACCGGGGTGCACACCTGGCCCTGCCAGTCGCCATCGCCGAAGCGGATCGCCAGGTCCAGCCCTTCGCCGGCCAGGTCGATGCGGTTGTTGTGGGTCTGCAGGCGCAGCTCGATATCCGGGTGCCGCGTGTTGAAATCGGCCAGCCGCGGCAGCAGCCAACCGGTGGCGAACGTGCCCACTACGCCGACCCCGAGCACTTCGCGGAAATGCCCGCCGACGAACCGGTCCAGGCTCACCGCGATGCGGTCGAAGGCGTCGTTGAGCACCGGGTAGAGGCGAGCCCCTTCGTCGGTCAGCGCCACCCCGCGCGGCAGCCGGTGGAACAGCACGGCTCCCAGTCGCTCTTCCAGCCCACGGATCTGGTGGCTCAGCGCGGCCTGGCTCACGCACAGCTCCAGCGCGGCGCGGGTGAAGTTCTGGTGGCGCGCGGCTGCCTCGAAGGCACGCAATGCGTTGAGCGGGAGCTGGGGACGAAGCATGGGCGAGCCGTGAGGAATCTTGATGGGTAATGGTAACGCCGGCAGGGCCTGCGGTCGGCGCCACCAAGGGTGGCCCGCCGTGCGAGGGTGGCGTCGACCGTTGGTCGACCCAGGCGGTGCTGGAAGTATCTCGGGCCGTGACCCTCCGTGGTCGATGCAGCACTCCGTGGGCCGACCAACGGTCGGCGCTACCACGCGCGGACGCCATGCGAGGTAACCCTGCCCTTACCACCACGCCATCAATCCTGCTCATGTCTCCTGCTGAGAATACTCGCTGGTGGCATGTGGCCCGAAATGCTTCCATGGCCACTTCCCAGCCCCGGAGATGCCCCATGCTCGCCCGCCGCCAGTTCCTCCAGATGACCGGTGCCGCCGCAGCTTCCGCCTTGGCCGCCACCGTGTTGGCCAAGACCCCGCCGACCGCGCTGGCGGGTGACAAGCTGCAGGCAGCCGATTTCGCCGCCCTGGAAAAAGCCAGTGGCGGGCGTCTGGGCGTGACCCTGCTCGACACGGCCAGCGGCCACCGCATCGGCCATCGCCAGGACGAGCGCTTCCCGATGTGCAGCACCTTCAAGTTCGCGCTCTCGGCGGCGGTGCTGCATCTGGCCGACCAGGGCACGCTGTCGCTGGACCGGCGGCTGCCGGTGCGCCAGCAGGACATGCTCTCCCACGCACCGGTGACCAAACGTCACGTGGGCAAGGACCTGACCGTGCGCGACCTGTGCCGCGCGACCATGGTCACCAGCGACAACCCGGCGGCGAACCTGCTGTTGGGGGTGGTCGGCGGGCCGGCCGGGGTGACTGCGTTCCTCCGCGCCAATGGCGATGCGGTGACCCGCAACGATCGCCTGGAGCCAGACATGAACCGGTTCGCGCCCGATGATCCGCGCGATACCACCAGCCCCGCCGCGATGGCCGCCAGCCTGCAGCGGTTCGTGCTGGGGGAGGTGCTCACGCCAGCCTCGCGGCTGCAGCTGGCCGACTGGCTGATCGACAACGAAACCGGTGATTCGCGGCTGCGTGCCGGACTGTCGCCGGCGTGGCGGGTGGGCGACAAGACCGGCAGCAATGGCGAGGACACCACCAACGACATCGCCATCCTGTGGCCACTGGCCGGCGGCGCCCCGTGGGTGCTGACCAGCTACCTGCAGGGTGCCACGGTGGATGATGCCGGGCGCAACGACACGCTGCGCCAGGTGGCGGTGATCGCCGAGAAAATGATCAGCGCGCACGCGCGCTGATCACTGCGGCGTCAGGCGGTGCCGGTTTCCTTGACCGCATCAAGGAACTCGCGCCCCCAGCGATCCACATCGTGGTACTCCACGGTGCCGAACAGCTGGCGCATGCGGCCGTTGGCTTCTTCGTCGGGCATTGACAGCGCCTGCAACAGGCCGGCGCTGAGATCGGCCGGATCATGCGGGTTGGTCAGCACCGCGCCCTTCAACTCGGCCGCCGCGCCAGCGAATTCACTCAGCACCAGCACGCCATTGCTGCCTTCGATGCCATGGGTGGCCACGAACTCCTTGGCCACCAGGTTCAGACCATCGCGCAGTGGGGTGATCCACATCACCTGCGCGGCCGCGTAATGCGCCACCACCTCTTCGAACGGCAATGCCTGTGCGAAGAAGCGCACGGGGGTCCAGTCCAGCCGCGAGAAGCGCCCGTTGATACGGCCCACCGCTTGTTCGATCTGGTTCTGCAGCGTGCGGTACACGGTCATCTCGCGCGCGGCCGGCACGCACACCATCAGCAGGGTGACCTTGCCCTGGCGGTCCGGATGCTGCTCCAGCAAGCGCTCGAACGCTTCCAGCTTGGCCAGCGTACCCTTGGTGTAATCCAGCCGCTCCACCGACAGCACCAGCTTGCGCGCACCGATCTCACGGCGCAGCTTGAAGATGTCGTTGCGCACGCTGGGCCGGGCCAGCACATCGTGGATGCGGCGCAGATCCGTGCCGACCGGGTGCGCTCCCAGTGCCACCTCACGGTCACCGACCCGGATGCGCGTGGTCATGGTATCCAGCCCCACCGCGCAGCCATAGGTCAGGAAGCGTGGCGCGCAGCTTTCCCAGGACAACCGCTCCGCCGGCATCGCACCGCGCACCACATCCACGAAGTTCTCCACCTGGCGCGGGATGTGGAAGCCGATGTAATCGCAGCAGAGCAGGCTGCCGATGATCTCGCGGCGCCACGGCACCACGTTGAACACATCAGCCGACGGGAAGTAGGTGTGGTGGAAGAAGGCGATCTTCAGGTCCGGGCGCAGCTCGCGCAGGGTGGCCGGCACCATCCACAGGTTGTAGTCGTGGATCCACACGGTGGCGCCATGTGCGGCTTCGGCGGCGGTGGCTTCGGCGAAGCGCCGGTTGACCTTCAGGAACACCTGCCAGTCATCCTCGCGGAAGCGTGCGCGTTCCCAGAACACATGCAGCATCGGCCAGAACGCTTCCTTGGAGAAGCGCTTGTAGAAGATGTCCACTTCCTGCCGGGTCAGCGGCACGCGCGCGGCCGTAAGCGTGGGGTAGCGCTCGGCGTCCACCGCCATATGGGTCTGGAACGGGCCGCGCTTGGGGTCGTCGATGCCCCAGGCCACCCATGAACCGGTCTGGCCGCCCTGGAAGAAGCTCAGCAGCGAGGGAATGATGCCGTTGGGCGAGCGCGGTGGGCGCTGCACCAGCACGCCGTCTTCCATCACTTCATCGAAGGGCATGCGGTGGTAAAGCATCACCAGGTCGGCGCCTTCGGCGCGCTTGGCTGCTGGCGGCTTCAGCCATGCATCATCAGCCGGCAGCAGGGCGAAGTGCTCGATCGCCTCCAGAATGCCGCCGCAGCCCGGCGCCTGCGCATGGTAGGTGTGCGCCAGCCCGGTGGTGGCGGCGGTGAGCGCCGGTTCTGAATCGCCCACGCATACGCCGCGGAAGCCAGCGGTGTACATCGAGAGGTCGTTGAGGGTATCGCCAGCCACCAGGATGCGGTCACGCGGCAGGTCCAGCAGGCGCGCGAGCGCAGCCAGGGTGCGGCCCTTGTCGGTGTCCGGCGGCAGGATGTCCAGGTAGCGGTCGGCCGAATACAGCACATCGCAGCCCAGCGCCTGCGCGGCCGCCTGGATCTGCGCGCGCAGCGGCGCCAGCGTGGCCGGGTCGCAGAAGTAGGAGCAGCGCCGCTCCTGCGGCACGTCCTGGCGCTGCAGTGCAGTGAACCGCCGCATCGCAGCGGCCACCACCTGTTCGCCGGGCCAGTGCGCGTCGATCATCGATTGCAGGGGCTGCAGCGGCTGCAGGGTGTGGCCATCGACCACGGTTGCGCCGACATCGCAGACAACGTAATCGGGGCGCGGAATGGCGGGATCGGAGAGCAGCGGCATCACCGCTTCCAGGCCGCGGCCGGTGATGAAGATCAGGCGGATACCGGGGTGCTGGTCGACCAGCCGGTACAGACGGTGGCGCGCGGCGGCATCGCCGGCGAGAAAGGTGCCATCCAGGTCGGTGGCGAGAATCAGTTGCTGGGCCGGGGGAGCCGCCGGCGTGCGGGATGAGGTGGACGGGGTGGGTGTCAAAACAGTCAATGCACTTCCTTATCGGTGTCGTTGGGTGAGGGAGAAGGGGTGTCCGGCGGCGGAGCGACGTCCGTTTCGGGCATCAATTCCAGTGCCGCCGGCGTGGTGCGCAGCATCAGCCGGAACACCACCGGGTGCGTGCGCAGCCGGTCGAAGCTGAGCAGGCGCGCGGTGGTGAAAAGGGCGAGCACGCCAAGCACCACGGCGAAATACAGGGGCAGGGCGGCCGGGCCGAACTGCTGCATGGCCGCACCGGCCAGCGCCGGGCCGAGCGCCGCGCCCACGCCGTGCACCAGCAGCAGGCTGGAGCAGCCCGAGAGCAGGTCCTGGCGCGGCAGGTAATCGAGCATGTGCGCCACCGCGAAGGGATACAGCGCGAACGCCAGGCCGCCATAGAAGAAGAACAGCCCGAACAACAGCCAGGTCTGCTGTTGGATCATCGGCATCGCGGCCACCAGCGCGATGCCGGCGGCGGCCAGGCACAGCGCCACCAGCCCGACGCGCCGGTCATGACCGTCGCTGATGTGCCCCAGCGGCCACTGCAGCAGCGCGCCGCCGGCAATCGCGGTGAGCATGAAGCGGGCCACGCCGTCATTGTCGAGGCCCACCTCGCCGGCATACACCGGGAGCAGCCCCCAGAACGCGCCCATGGCCAGGCCCGACAGCCCGGCGGCGACCGTGGCCACCGGCGCCATCGCATACAGGCGCGACAGCGTCAGGCGCGGCACCGATGGCACGTCCGGTGGGGTGAGCCGGGTGGCGGTGATCGGCAGCACCGCGGCGCAGACCAGCATGGCGATCAGCATGAACATCGACATGGCCGGCGCGTTGCTGACCATCAGCAGGATCTGGCCCAGTGCCAGCGCGGAAAGATTGACCACCATGTACAGCGAGAACGCACGGCTGCGCTGGCGCGGGTCGGGTTCGGCGTTGAGCCAGCTTTCGATCACCGTGTACAGGCCCACCAGCGCGATGCCGGTGATGATGCGCAGCAGCCCCCACAGCCAGGCATTCAGCCACAGTGGGTGCAGCAGCACCGCGATGGCGGCGAGGGCGGCAAAGAAGGCGAACGCACGGATATGCCCGATACGGCCGATCAGCGACGGGGCGAAGAAGGTGCCCATGAAGAAGCCGGCGAAATAACCGGACATCACCAGGCCCAACGTACCGGCACCGAAGCCGGCTTCACCGCCGCTTACCGCCAGCAAGGTGCCCAGAAGCCCGCTGCCGGTCAACAGCAGCGCTACTCCCGACAGCAGGGCGGTCAGCCGCAACACGCGTGCGACCTTCGTGGGGAAGGCGAACCGGTCACGACAACGACCCTAACACAGACGTGATTAATCCTTTGTCGCGGTTGGCGCGGATTTGCGCATTACGCCCACGCGGGCTACGGTGTCCGCATGACTGTGTACAAGTTCCTGCCGCTCGCGGCTGCGTCGTTGCTCGCCGCGTGTGGTGGCCAGCGTGACAGCGTGGCCCACGATGTTGCGATGGCCCCGGCCGACGCGTTTCTCGCCGCTGTCGCCGCGCATTGCGGAAAGGCGTTTGAAGGCCATATCGCCGTCAACGAGCCGAAGGGCGCCGGGCCTGACCCGTTCGACGGCAAGCGCCTGGTGATGCATGTGCGCGGCTGCGATGACGCCTCGCATACGCTGCGCATTCCCTTCCATGTGGGTGACGATCATTCGCGCACCTGGGTGCTGAGCCGCACCGATACCGGCCTGCGCCTCAAGCACGATCACCGCCATGCAGATGGCAGTCCGGACGCGGTCACGATGTACGGTGGCGACAGTGCACCGCCCGGCACCGCGCAGCGCCAGTCGTTCCCGGTGGATGCCGATTCGGTGGCGATGTTCCGCAAGGCCGGCATGGAGGCGTCGGTGACCAATACGTGGGCGATGGAAATCGAGCCGGACAAGACGTTCGTGTACGAGCTCACCCGTCCGGGTGGCCGCCGGTTCCAGGTGGTGTTCGACCTCGCGCACCCCGTCGCGTTGCCGCCCGCGCCCTGGGGCGCGGACACCGAACCGACCAACAAGTAACCGCGCCGGTAGGGCCCGACCGTTGGTCGGGCCGCGGTCCCGTCAACGCGCGCCGAACCTCGCCCGGCACCCGTTGCTGACCCACACCATGCTCGGCCGATAGCCCCAGCTGCGGTTCTCGACACAGCTGCTGCCAGACAGCTGCTCCAGCAGCACCGGCCGGCCCTGGCGTGAATCCCACGCGCAGGTCTGCTGGCGGTTGCCGTTGCTGCTGCAGGTCACGCTGTAATTGCTGCCGCCCCCGCCGCCGCCCCAGTTGCCGCGCGATTCGGCGAATTCACCGCGGCAGCCGCGGGTGACCCAGATGGCGTTGCCGCGCATGCCCCAGGTCTGGTTCTGCACGCAGGCCGAGCCGGAGATCTGCCGGACCAGCGCGGCATTGCGCCACGGGGTAGGGCAGCTGCGCTCACGGTTGTCGTTGCTTTCGCAGCGGATGGTGGTGCCGGGGCCGCCGGTACCCGGCCCCCAGCCGCCCCCACGGCCTTCGACGAATTCGGCCCGGCAGCCGCCACTGACCCAGACCTGGCCATTGCGGGAGCCCCAGTTGTTGCCTTCCACGCAGCGGGTGCCGGAGATCTGCCGGGACAGGCGCGCGCTGCGCCAGCCGGTGGTGCAGACCCGCTGGCGGTTGTCGTTGCTCTCGCAGCGGACCACCCCGTTGTTGCCGCCGCCCGGGTTCCAGCCGCCGCCGGAGCCACCCAGCGAGGTGGCGATGTCCTGTTTGATGCGGGAAAAGCCCCAGGACGAGCGGTTCACCTGGTCCAGGTAGAAGCGCATCTGGTCGTCGGGGATGCGCCGCCCCCCGGACTGTTCGGCGTATTCCTGGGCAATGACCCGCTGCTGGTCCTGGACCGACAGGGTGCGGAGGTTCTCCGGGGCGTAGGCCCGGGCATTGACCTGGGCCTGGGCCTGCAGCGACGGGGCGCCGCAGGCCAGCAGGGCGGTGAAACAAGCGACAGCGAGGCGGTTCATGGCAAATCCCCTTGCGCATGGTGGTGCGCGGACTATAGGTACGGGTCGTATTAAGCCCGTGTGACCGTCCGGATTTGCCCGATCGGGTCGCCGGCCGCAGAATAACGGGCTGACCGGTGCCGCCTGGCGCCGGCAATCTCCTGCGGAGCTTTACCCCCATGCGTACCCACTTCTGTGGCCTGGTCGACGAGACCCTGATTGGCCAGACTGTCACCCTCGCCGGCTGGACCGACGTTGCCCGCAACCTGGGCGGCGTGTGCTTCATCGATCTTCGCGATCATGAGGGCATCGTGCAGGTGACGGTGGAGCCTGAGAACGCGGACGTGTTCAAGGTCGCCGCCAGCCTCGGCTACGAGGACGTGTTGCAGGTGGAAGGCGTGGTGCGCAGGCGCCATGCGGTGAACGACAAGATCCGTACCGGCCAGGTCGAGATCGTCGCCACCCGCATCACCGTGCTCAACAAGGCCGAGCCGCTGCCGTTCCATGCCCACGAGAACCCGGGCGAAGAAACCCGCCTGAAGTACCGTTACCTGGACCTGCGCCGCCCGGAAATGCAGCGCATGCAGCGCACCCGTATCAAGCTGGTGCAGGCGCTGCGCCGCCACCTCGATGGCGACGGCTTCCAGGACATCGAAACCCCGATCCTGACCAAGGCCACCCCGGAAGGCGCACGCGACTTCCTGGTGCCGGCGCGCATGCACCCGGGCGAGTTCTACGCCCTGCCGCAGTCGCCGCAGCTGTTCAAGCAGATCCTGATGGTGGCCGGCTTCGACCGCTACTACCAGATTGCGCGCTGCTTCCGCGACGAAGCGCTGCGCGCGGACCGCCAGCTGGAATTCACCCAGCTGGACATGGAATTCGCCTTCGTGCGCGAGCGCGACGTGCAGGACTACGTGGAAGGCATGATCCGCGCGATCTTCAAGGAAGTGGTCGACGTGGAACTGGCTGCCAGCTTCCCGCGCATGACCTGGGCCGAGGCGATGCGTCGCTATGGCTCGGACAAGCCGGACCTGCGCATCGCGCTGGAGCTGGTGGACGTGGCCGAGCTGGTCAAAGCCAGCGAATTCCCGGTGTTCACCGCCGCCGCCAACGATGCCGATGGCCGCGTCGCCGCGCTGCGCATCCCGGGCGGTGCCAGCCTGTCGCGCAAGCAGATCGATGAGTACGCCGCGCACGCCGCCAAGTACGGCGCCAAGGGCCTGGCTTACATCAAGATCGCCGAGAACGGCGAAGTCAGCTCGCCCATCGCCAAGTTCTTCAGCGAAGAGGCCTTCGCCGCGCTGGTTGCCCACGTCGGCGCCGGTAACGGCGACATCGTCTTCTTCGGTGCCGGCGGCTACAACAAGGTGTCCGACTTCATGGGCGCGCTGCGCCTGAAGGCCGGCAAGGACTTCAACCTGGTCGCCGACGGCTGGGCGCCGCTGTGGGTCACCGACTTCCCGATGTTCGAGTACGACGACGAAGCCCAGCGCTACGTCGCCCTGCATCACCCCTTCACCGCCCCGGCGGTGGATGACATCGCCGACCTGCGCGCCAATGCGAAAACGGCCGTGTCGCGCGGCTACGACATGGTGCTCAACGGCAACGAGATCGGCGGTGGTTCGATCCGTATCCACCGCTCGGACATGCAGAGCACGGTGTTCGAATTGCTGGGCATCGGTGCGGAAGAGGCTGAGGCGAAGTTCGGCTTCCTGCTCGACGCGCTGCGCTTCGGCGCGCCGCCGCACGGTGGCATCGCCTTCGGCATCGACCGCATCGCCGCGCTGATGGCCGGCACCGAATCGATCCGCGACGTGATCCCGTTCCCGAAGACCACCGGCGCGCAGTGCCTGATGACCGGCGCCCCGTCGCCGATCCCGGACGAGCAGCTGGCCGAAGTGCACATCCAGGTCCGCCCGCGCAAAAACTGATTCCGCGATCGTCAGATCGCACCCTCCCGGTAGCGCCGGCCGTTGGCCGCCCCCCCTCACCGTCACATCGCTCAGGAGATCCAGGTAATGACCGAGTTCGCGTTCGTATTGGAATGGGAAAAGCTGGGCAATGAAGGCACCGATGCCAACCTGGTGACCGAGCGCGCCCGCGTGTTCGGCGGCTGGCTGGTGCGCGTGGGCACCAACCCGGCCGGGATGGCGCTGACCTTCGTCGCCGATGGCGAAGGCCGCTGGGACGGTGAGGACTTCGGCGTCGAGGATTACGAGGACGACGAAGAGGAAGAGGGCGAGGACGAAGAGTACGAAGAGGACGAGGAAGACGAGGAGGAGTACGAGGAAGAGGACGAAGAAGACGGCGAAGAGGAAGACGCCGCCAAGGGGACGCAGGCCTGAGGCCTGCCCCGTACCCGTCCATGTACACCATCCGCCGCGCCGGCCCCGAGGACGCACCGACCCTGTCGGTGCTGGCCACCCGTACCTTCGTGGAAACCTTCGGCCACCTGTACCCGGCCCAGGACCTGCACGACTTCCTGGACGAGGCCTACGCCGAAGACCGCCAGCGCGTGATCCTGTCCCACCCCGATTACGCGGTGTGGCTGCTCGAGCTGGATGGCGTGGCGGTCGGCCATGCCGCCGCCGGCCCCTGTGGCCTGCCGCATCCGGACGTGCAACCGGGCGACGGCGAGCTCAAGCGGCTGTACCTGATCAAGGAACAGCAGAGCTGCGGTTGGGGCAGCCGCCTGCTGGAAACCGCGCTGACCTGGCTGGAGCGCAATGGCCCGCGCACCCTGTGGCTGGGGGTCTGGTCGGAAAACTTCGGCGCCCAGCGTTTCTACGCCCGCTACGGGTTCAGCAAGGTGGGCACCTACGAATTCCCGGTCGGCCAGGTGCGCGACCTTGAATTCATCCTGCGCCGCCCGCCGCAGGCGACCTGAACGGCGGCGGGTTTCACCCGCCGTTCCTTCGTCCATTTGTCTAATGGCACCGTTTGCTACCTCTGGAACGGTTTCGCACCGGCTACGCTGAGCACATGACTCCCCCCGTTTTACTGCTGCACGGCATCTGGAATGCCCGCGCCTGGGTTGGCCCGTTGGCCTGGCGCCTGCGCGCGCGCGGCTTCAGCGTGGATACCTTCGGCTACGCCAGCGTGTTCGGCGGCCCCGACGTGGCCGTGCCGCAGCTGTTGAAGCGGCTGCAGGACAGCGGCCCGGTAGCGTTGGTCGGGCACAGCCTGGGGGGGCTGGTGGCGCTGGAGGCGCTGCGCCGCCAGCCGGACCTGCCGGTGTCGCGGGTGGTGTGCCTAGGCTCGCCGCTGCGCGGCAGCGGCACTGCCCGTTCGCTGGCCGAGCATGGCTGGTCACTGGCACTGGGCCGCAGCAGCGAACTGCTGCTCGATGGTCTGCCGGCCTGGGAGGGCAGGGCGCAGGTCGGGCTGATCGCCGGTTCCGTGCCGCATGGGCTGGGCAGCCTGCTGGGTGCCTGCGGCGACGCCTCCGACGGCACCGTGGCGCTGGACGAGACCCGCCTGCCGGGCCTGGCCGACCACTGCGTGGTGGCCGCCAGCCACAGCGGGCTGGTGTTTTCCCCGGACGCCGCCCGCCAGACCGCCGCGTTCCTGCGCGATGGCTGCTTCCGCCCGGATCGGGCCGCGCACGCCGCCTGAGCCCCGGCTAACACGGTGAGGGCGGCCGATCAGGTAGAATCCGCGCCCTGTTCCTGACGCAAGCACGGAAACACCCATGGGTAGAGGCCCTTCCATCGAAAACCGCAAAAACGCGTCTGACGCGAAGCGCGGCAAGATTTTCACCAAGATCATCCGTGAGATCGGCGTAGCCGCGCGCGGCGGTGGAGGCGACCCCAACAACAACCCGCGCCTGCGGGTGGCCATGGACAAAGGCCTGGCCTCGAACATGTCCAAGGACGTGATCGAACGGGCCATCAAGAAGGCCACCGGCGAGCTGGAAGGCGTTGAATACGAAGAGATCCGCTACGAGGGCTATGCCCCCGGTGGCGTGGCCGTGATCGTGGACTGCCTGACCGACAACCGCGTGCGCACCGTGGCCGATGTCCGCCATGCGTTCAGCAAGTGCGGCGGCAACATGGGCACCGAAGGCTCGGTGTCCTTCATGTTCAAGCGCATGGGCGTGCTGCACTTCGCCGGCGGCGCCAACGAGGACGCGGTGACCGAGGCGGCCATCGAAGCCGGCGCCGATGACATCGTGGTGTACCCGGAAGACGGCGCCATCGACGTGCTGACCGCGGCGGACATGTACCACGCGGTCAAGGATGCGCTGGAGGCCGGTGGGCTGAAGCCGGACCACGCCGAGCTGACCTTCCGCGCCGACAACGACATCAAGGTCGAGGGCGACACCGCCCTGCAGGTCAAGAAGCTGCTGGACATGCTGGAAGACCTGGACGATGTGCAGGACGTGTTCTCCAACGCCGACCTCGGCGCGGACGCCTACGCCTGACGTCCATGCCCCCGTCTCGCCAAGTGCGACGTCGGGGGCGGACAATGCGGACCATGATGACTCCCGACGTTCCACGCATGATCCGCATCCTCGGCATCGACCCCGGTTCGCAACGCACCGGGGTGGGCATCATTGATGTGGACCCCACCGGCAGAGTGCTGCACGTGCACCACCTGCCGCTGGTGCTGCTGGGCGCCGACGACTTCCCCAACCGCATGAAGCTGCTGGTGCTGGGGCTCAACGCGCTGGTGGAGGAATACCGCCCGCACGAAGTGGCCATCGAGAAGGTGTTCATGGCGCGCAACCCGGATTCGGCCCTGAAGCTGGGCCAGGCCCGCGGCGCGGCGATCTCGGCGGTGGTCATGCGCGACCTGCCGGTGCACGAATACGCGGCCAGCGAGATCAAGCTGGCGGTGGTGGGCCGGGGCGGGGCGGAGAAGCAACAGGTCCAACACATGGTCGGGCTTATGCTCAACCTGAAAACCAGGCTGCAGGCCGACGCCGCCGATGCGTTGGCCGTGGCGATCACCCACGCCCACGTAAGGGCAACGGCGCAGCGCCTGGGCGTCAATGCCCGCCAGGCCTGGAGCCGGAAATGAGGACATCTGCATGATTGGTCGTCTGCGTGGGATCGTGGCGTACAAGGCGCCGCCGTGGCTGCTGATCGACGTCAACGGCGTCGGCTACGAACTGGAGGCGCCGATGAGCACCTTCTACGACCTGCCCGAACTGGGCCGCGAGGTCACCCTGTTCACCCACTACGCGCAGAAGGAAGACAGCGTGTCGCTGTATGGCTTCCTGCGCGAGGGCGAGCGCCGGTTGTTCCGCGACGTGCAGAAGGTCAGCGGCATCGGCGCCAAGATCGCACTGGCGGTGCTGTCCGGGGTGAGCGTGGATGAGTTCGCGAAGATGGTGCAGGCCGGTGACATCACCGCGCTGACCCGCATTCCGGGCATCGGCAAGAAGACCGCCGAGCGCATGGTGCTGGAACTGCGCGACCGCGCGGCCAATTTTGGCGGCGGCGGCGCGCCCATTGCTGGCGCAGCGCCGGCCACCGACCCGGTCTCCGAAGCCACCGTGGCCCTGCAGCAGCTGGGCTACAAGCCGACCGAGGCCGCGCGCATGGCGCGCGATGCCAACGCCGAGGGCGATGATGTCGCCACCGTGATCCGCAAGGCCCTGCAGGCCGCGCTGCGCTGAGCGCGCCGGCCTTTTTCCCTACCGACCGACGCCCTCCCGGAGTCCCATGTCCACCTCTTCCACCCAGCACGACAGCGGCCAGCACGGGCACGGCCATGCGCCGGCCGCCAGCGGCCTGGCCCTGATCGTCGGCGCCATCGGCGTGGTGTTCGGCGACATCGGTACCAGCCCGCTGTATACCCTGAAGGAAGCGTTCTCGCCGCATTACGGCCTCAACAGCGACCACGACACCGTGCTGGGCGTGCTGTCGCTTGCGTTCTGGGCGCTGAACATCGTGGTGACGCTGAAGTACGTCACCATCATCATGCGCGCCGACAACGACGGCGAGGGCGGCATCATGGCGTTGATGGCGCTGACCCAGCGCACCCTGCGCCACGGGTCGCGCTCGGCCTACGTGGTGGGCATCCTGGGCATCTTCGGTGCCTCGCTGTTCTTCGGTGACGGCGTGATCACCCCCGCCATTTCCGTGCTGGGCGCGGTCGAAGGCCTGGAAGTGGCAGCCCCCGGCCTGCATGCCTTCATCGTGCCGATCACCGTGGTGGTGCTGTTGGCGGTGTTTGCCGTGCAGCGCTTCGGCACCGAGAAGATCGGCAAGCTGTTCGGGCCGATCACCTCGATCTGGTTTATTTCGCTCGCCGCGATCGGCATCTGGAACATCGTGGATTCGCCCGAAGTGCTCAAGGCCTTCAACCCGATGTGGGCGCTGCGCTTCTTCATGGAGCACGGCTGGCACGGCATCTTCATCCTCGGTGCGGTGGTGCTGGCGGTGACCGGTGGCGAGGCGCTGTATGCGGACATGGGTCACTTCGGGGCCAAGCCGATCCGCCACGCCTGGTACTTCTTCGTGCTGCCGTGCCTGGTGCTGAACTACCTGGGGCAGGGCGCGCTGGTGCTCAACAACCCCGAGGCGGTGAAGAACCCGTTCTTCGAGGCGGTGCCGGAGTGGGCGCTGTACCCGATGATCATCCTGGCCACCATGGCCGCGGTGATCGCCTCGCAGTCGGTCATCACCGGCGCGTTCTCGGTCTCGCGCCAGGCCATGCAGCTGGGCTACATCCCGCGCATGCGCATCACCCATACCTCGCACGACACCATCGGCCAGATCTACATCCCCGGCATCAACTGGGGCATCGCGGTGATGGTCATCGGGCTGGTGCTGGCCTTCCGCAGCTCCTCCAACCTGGCGGTGGCATACGGCATCTCGGTGTCGGCGACCATGCTCATCGATACCCTGCTGCTGGCGCTGGTGGCCCGCGCGCTGTGGCCGACCTCGCGTTACTGGATCATCCCGCTGTGCGTGGTGTTCTTCATCATCGACCTGGGCTTTGTGATCGCCAACGGTGCGAAGCTGCTGCAGGGCGCGTGGTTCCCGGTGGTGCTGGGCATCGTGCTGTTCACCATGATGCGCACCTGGCGGCGTGGCCGCGAGCTGCTGCGCGATGAGATCCGCAAGGACGGCATCCGGCTGGATACCTTCCTGCCCGGGCTGATGCTGGCCCCGCCGGTACGGGTGCCGGGCACGGCGGTGTTCCTCACCGCCGACCCCTCGGTGGCCCCGCACGCGCTGATGCACAATCTCAAGCACAACAAGGTGCTGCACGAGCGCAACGTGTTCCTGCACGTGGAAACCCTGCCCATTCCGTATGCGATGGAGGGCAAGCGCCTGAAGATCGAATCGGTGGGCGATGAGTTCTACCGCGTGTTCGTGCGCTTCGGGTTCATGGAAACCCCGGACGTGCCGCTGGCGCTGATGCGCTCGTGCGACCACGGCGGGATCTACTTCGACCCGATGGACACCACCTTCTTCGCCAGCCGCGAAACCATCGTGGCCACCGCCAACCGCGGCATGCCGATCTGGCGCGACAAGCTGTTCGCGCTGATGCACCGGAACGCGGCGCCGGCGACCGGGTTCTTCCGGATTCCCGGAAATCGCCTCGTAGAACTCGGCGCGCAGGTAGAGATCTGACCGGGCGGCCGACCAACGGTCGGCCGCTACCCGCCATTTTCTCGATCCCGGGTAGGTGACGACCGTTGGTCGTCACGCTTTTTGCCGCATAATCGCGGGATGACCGACGACCGCATCATCGGCGCCGGTGCCACCCGCGAGGATGACACCACCGACGCCAGCATCCGCCCCAAGCGCATGGCCGATTACCTTGGCCAGGCGCCCGTGCGCGAGCAGCTGTCGATCTACATCGAAGCGGCCAAGGCCCGCGGCGATGCGCTGGACCATGTGCTGATCTTCGGGCCGCCGGGCCTGGGCAAGACCACCCTGAGCCACGTCATCGCCAACGAGCTGGGCGTGGCGCTGCGGGTGACCTCCGGGCCGGTGATCGAAAAAGCCGGCGACCTGGCCGCGCTGCTCACCAACCTGCAGCCGCACGACGTGCTGTTCATCGATGAAATCCACCGCCTGTCGCCGGTGGTGGAAGAAGTGCTGTACCCGGCGATGGAAGATTTCCAGATCGACATCATGATCGGCGAGGGGCCTGCGGCCCGCTCGATCAAGATCGACCTGCCGCCGTTCACCCTGATCGGCGCCACCACCCGGGCCGGCCTGCTGACCGCGCCGCTGCGCGACCGCTTCGGCATCGTGCACCGGCTGGAGTTCTACACCCCCGAAGAGTTGACCAGGATCGTCCGGCGTTCGGCAGCCATCCTCGGCATCGACTGCACCGCCGATGGCGCGGCGGAAATCGCGCGGCGTTCGCGCGGCACCCCGCGTATCGCCAACCGGCTGCTGCGCCGGGTGCGCGACTACGCCCAGGTCAAGGCCGCCGGCCATATCGACCAGGACGTGGCGCAGGCCGCCATGCAGATGCTGAAAGTGGACCCGGAAGGCTTCGACGACCTCGAC
Source organism: Stenotrophomonas sp. SrG (assembly GCF_050031795.1). NCBI lineage: Bacteria > Pseudomonadati > Pseudomonadota > Gammaproteobacteria > Lysobacterales > Lysobacteraceae > Stenotrophomonas > Stenotrophomonas sp. SrG. The sequence continues at coordinate 47,293 of NZ_JBNBBE010000009.1, read as the reverse complement.
CGGCGCATGCTGCGCACGCTGATCGATTACTTCGACGGCGGCCCGGTGGGCGTGGAATCGATGGCCGCGGCGCTGTCCGAAGAGCGCGGCACCCTGGAAGATGTGGTCGAGCCCTACCTGATCCAGCAGGGCTTCCTGGTGCGCACCGCGCGCGGCCGCATGGCTACCCAGAAGGCCTACCGCCACCTGGGCCTGAAGCCGAAGAATCCCCCGGCCGACCTGTTCGCGGAGGTGCCGGATGTCGGTTGACCTGCGGTTCAGTTGGCCGACACGCATATATTGGGAAGATACCGACGCTGGCGGGGTGGTCTACCACGCCCGCTACGTGGCCTTCATGGAACGGGCGCGCACCGAATGGATGCGGGCCCTGGGCTACGGCCAGGAACGCACCCGCACCGAGCATGGCCTGGTGTTCGCGGTCCGGTCGATGACCATGGAGTTCCTCAAGCCGGCGCGGCTGGACGACGCGCTGGCGGTGACCGCCACGCTGGTGCAGTGCAAGCGCGCCAGCATGGTGTTCGACCAGGCGGTGTGTCGCGGCGATGAAACGCTGCTGACCGCGCAGGTGAAAATCGCGGCACTGGACGCTGCCACATTCAAGCCGCGCGGCATGGACGATGCTCTCCACGCCGCGCTGAAACCCCACGTAATTCAAATAGCCGCATATTGAGGAACAACGGATGATCGGAATGCTCCTGGCCCTGCAGGCCACGGTGGTCGAAGCGCTGCCGCAGGAAGTCACCAGCGCCGCGTCGCAGACCGTCGCCCAAGCCGCGCACGGCGGTGGCATCAATTACCTGGACCTGATGATCAAGGCCAGCCTGCCGGTGAAGATCATCGTGCTGCTGCTGCTGGCCGGTTCGTTCATCAGCTGGGTGATCATCTTCCGCAAGGCGCGCGTGTTCAACGCCGCCAACCGCGAAGCCGATGAGTTCGAAAGCCGCTTCTGGTCCGGTGCCGACCTGGGCAAGCTGTACAGCGCTGCCACCGACCGCAACCGCAAGGTGGGCGGCCTGGAAGCGATCTTCGAGGCCGGTTTCCGCGAATTCACCCGCCTGCGCGACAAGCGCCGGCTGGATGGCCGCGCCCAGCTCGAAGGCGCCCAGCGCGCCATGCGCACCACCTTCACCCGTGAAGTGGACCAGATGGAGCGCAGCCTGGAGCTGCTGGCCAACATCGGTTCCACCGCCCCCTACGTGGGCCTGGTCGGCACCGTGTTCGGCATCATGGTGACCATGCACGACATGATCAACAGCGGTGAGCAGGCCGGTATCGCCTCGGTTGCACCGGGTATTTCCGAAGCCCTGTTCGCCACCGCCATCGGCCTGTTCGTGGCCATCCCGGCGGTGTGGGCCTACAACCGCTTCACCACCCGCGTCGAGCGCCTGTCGGTCCGCTTCGAGACCTTCGCCGAAGAGTTCAGCTCGATCCTGCAGCGCCAGTCCGCGGGCGACGAGTAAGCGCCCAGCACAAGGATCACGCCATGACCGCTGCCATCGGCCGCCGCAAGCGCCGCAAGCTCAAATCCGAAATCAACGTCGTGCCGTACATCGACGTCATGCTGGTGTTGTTGATCATCTTCATGGTCACCGCGCCGCTGCTCACCCTGAGCTTTGAAGTGGACCTGCCCAGTTCGCAGGCCAAGGCGCTGGAGAGCAAGCAGGACCCGGTGATTGTCTCGGTGCGCCTGGACGGCCAGCTCAGCCTGAAGCTGCCGGAAGCCAAGGAGCCGGCGCCGATGGACGCCGGCCAGCTGCAGGCCCAGCTCGGCGCGCTCGCCGCGCAGGACAAGAACCTGCGCGTGATCGTGGCCGCTGACAAGGCCGTGGCCTATGAAAAGGTGGTCGCGGCGATGGACGTGATCAAGCGCGCCAACGTGGAAAAGGTGGGCCTGGCGACCGATGCACGCTGAAGCCCTGCCACCGCAGCGCCAGCCGGAAGGCGAGTGGGGCCTGCCGATCGCGCTGGCGATCCTGGTCCACGTGCTGCTTGCGCTGGTGTTCATCGCCGCCTGGCTGTGGTCACCCCAGCGCAGCACCGAAGCGGCCGCCGGCGATCCGGCCATTGAAGCCAGCCTGCAGCTGTCGGCCTCGGAAGCCGCTGCGGCACGCCAGGCGCTGCGCGCCTCGGAAAAACTGCCTGACCTGCCCGAGCCGGTGGCCGAGCCGATCCCGGTGGAAGAAGACACCGTGCCGCCGCCACAGCCGCTGCCCGAGCCGCGCCCGCAGGACGCGCCCACTCCGCAGCAGCAGAACGCCCAGGAACGCATCGCCCAGCCCGACACCGTCGACCAGGCTGCGGTCAACGCGATGTCGATCTCGGCCGAGAAGGCCAAGCAGGAGCAGGAAGCCAAGCGCCGCCAGGAGCAGATCGACCTCACCGAGCGCAAGCGCGTGGAAGAGGCCGAGCAGAAACTGCGCCTGGCCAAGCAGCAGGAAGAGGCCGCGCAGAAGAAGAAGCTGGCCGAGCAGGAGCAGAAGGCCAACGACGCCAAGGCCGCGGAAACCGCGAAGAGGCTGGCCGAGATCCGCGCCAAGCGCGCGCAGCAGGAAAGCGAGATCAAGCGCGCCGAACAGAAACTTCGCGAGGTCACTGCGGCGCGGGCGGCCGCAGGGCAATCCACCGCCGGTGCCAGCGGCGCCGCCCAGCCGGCCGCCGGTGGCGGCGGCACCAGCGACGACCTGCGTGCCAAATACGCGGCAGCGATCCAGCAGAAGGTGCTGGCGGCATGGACCCGCCCGGACAACGTGCCGTTCGGCCAGCGCTGCAAGATCGTGATCGTGCAGCTGCCCGGCGGCAACGTGAACTCGGCCAAGGTCAGCCCGGATTGCCCGTTCGACGAAGCCGGCCGCCGTTCGATCGAAGCGGCCGTGCTCAACGCCCAGCCGCTGCCGTACCGCGGCTTCGAAGAGGTGTTCTCGCGCCAGCTCAACTTCACCTTTACCGCCCAGGACAACTGATCCCGGGCGGGCAGGTCGTGCCCGGTTTCGTTAATGACACGTGATTTTTCGTGGCATGACCACTCGGATTTCACACCCGGTTGGTTCATGATTGCGAAACCGTTCACCGCACTGCTGTTATCCCTCGTTCTGGTTTTCCCCCTATAGAGCGCCCATGAAGAAGATGCCTCGCTGGTTTGCCGTGTTCGCGGCTTTGTTGTTCCTGCCACTTGCCGCCGCTGCGCAGCAGAGGGGCCTGGACATCGACATCATCGGCGGCAACGCCTCCGCGCTGCCCATCACCGTGGTGCCCATGCCCTACCAGGGCTCGGCCGCCGCCCCGCAGACCGACGTGGCGCAGGTGGTCCGCGCCGACCTGGAGCGTTCGGGTCAGTTCCGCACCCTCCCCGAAGCGCAGATCGTCGAAAAGCCCACCCGTGGCGGCGAGATCCAGTTCGCCACCTGGCGCGCGCTGAAGCAGAACTACATCGTGGTCGGCCGGGTCATGGACGCCGGTGCCGGCGCCTACCGCGTCGAATACGAGCTGTATGACGTGCCCAAGGGCGAGCGCCTGCTGGGCCTGGCGATGACCGCCCGTGGCAATGCCATGCGCGACGTCGCCCACCAGATGGCCGACGCCATCTACGAAAAGATCACTGGTGTGCGCGGCGCCTTCTGGACCCGCATTGCCTATGTCACCGCCAGCGGCAAGGGCGATGCCATGCGCTACGCGCTGATGGTGGCCGATTCGGACGGCTTCAACCCGCAGACCATCGTGCGTTCGGCCGAACCGCTGCTGTCGCCCTCGTGGAGCCCGGACGGCAACCGCCTGGCCTACGTCAGCTTCGAGCGTGGCAATTCGGCGATCTACATCCAGAACATCGCCACCGGCGCCCGTGAGCTGGTCACCAGCTTCCGCGGCATCAACAGCGCCCCGTCGTTCTCCCCGGACGGCCGCCGCCTGGCCCTGTCGCTGTCGCGCAGTGGCAACCCGGAAATCTACGTGATGGATCTGGGCAGCAAGCAGCTCACCCAGCTCACCAACCATTTCGCCATCGACACCGAGCCGACCTGGAGCGCAGACGGTTCCAGCGTCTACTTCACCTCCGACCGTGGCGGCCGCCCGCAGATCTACCAGGTCTCCTCCAGCGGTGGCAGCGCCTCGCGCGTGACCTTCCAGGGCAACTACAACGCGACCCCGAGCATGTCCTACGACGGCAAGAAGCTGGTCGTGGCGCAGGGCAGCGGCAATACCTACAAGATCGCGATGATGGACAGCAGCCTGGGCTCGCCGCGCTGGAGCACGCTGTCGCCGGGTTCGCTTGACGAGTCCCCCACGTTTGCGCCCAACGCAAGCATGGTGCTGTATGCCGCCCGCGAGGGTGGTCGTGGAGTGTTGTATGCCGTGTCGGCTGATGCGCGCGTGCGCCAGCGGCTGGTACTGGCCGACGGTGATGTCCGCGAACCTTCTTGGTCGCCATACCGTACAAAGCGCTAACAGAGTGTTAAGATCCGCACGTATTCATCCCTACATCCGGCTTTAGGAGCCTCAAAGGTAACTACATGAACAAGACCACCCGCGTTTTGCTTGTCTCCCTGCTGTCCGTGGCCGCTCTGGCCGGTTGCTCCAAGAAGGTCAAGGAACAGCCTGCTGCTCCGGTCGACACCGGCAGCACCTCGCAGCCGACCGGCCCGTCGACCTCCGGCCTGTACGGCCCGGGCGACCTGGACACCGACGCCTGCCTGCGCCAGCGCGTTGTGTTCTTCGACCTGGACCAGGATGCAATCAAGCCGGAATTCCAGGCCCAGATGGCCTGCCACGCCAAGTACCTGCGTGACCGTCCGTCGTCCCGCATGACCCTGCAGGGTCACACCGACGAGCGCGGTTCGCGCGCCTACAACCAGGCCCTGGGTGAGCGTCGTGCCAACGCCGTGTCCTCGGCGCTGCAGGCCAACGGTGGTTCGGCCAGCCAGATCACCGTCGTGTCCTACGGTGAAGAGCGTCCGACCTGCACCGAGTCGAACGAAGGTTGCTGGTCGCAGAACCGTCGCGTCGAAATCGTCTACACCGCGCAGTAATCCATGCGCATCGGCATCACATCCCTGATGCTGGTCGTTGCGGCAGCCCTCGTGGCTGCCGCACCGGCGCAGGCCCAGCGGCAGAGCCTGGCCGACCGCGTTGGCGCGCTCGAGCAGCAGGCCTACAACAACAGCTCCAACCAGGACCTGTTGAACCAGGTCACCCAGTTGCGTCAGCAGATGCAGCAGCTGCAGAGCACCGTCGAACAGCTCCAGCACGAAAACGCCCAGTTGAAACAGACCTCGCAGGACCAGTACCTGGACCTGGACGGGCGTCTGAACCGTATTGAAGGTGGCTCGGCCCCGATCCTTCCGGCCGCTCCGGCCGCGAACGCCCCGGCCGTTGCCCCCAAGCCCGCCGCACCGGCAGTGGCCGCCACCGAGCGGCCGCCCTCCGTGCACGGCGACGCGGGCAGCCTTGCCGCCAGTGGCGATGAGCGTACCGCGTACAACGTAGCCTTTGATTCGCTCAAGGCCGGCAAGTACGACGACTCGGCCCAGCTGTTCCTGAGCTTCCTCGAGCTCTATCCCAATGGCGTCTACACCCCCAACGCGCTTTACTGGCTGGGTGAAAGCTACTACGCCACCCGCAATTTCCCGCTCGCCGAGGCGCAGTTCCGCGACCTCATCGCGCGTTACCCGACCCACGACAAGGCCTCTGGTGGCCTGTTGAAGATCGGCCTTTCCCAGTACGGCGAAGGCAGGATCGATGAAGCCCAGGCCACCCTGGAGCAGGTCGTCAACACCTATCCCGGCTCGGACGCCGCGCGCACCGCGCAGGACCGTCTGCAGGCCATCCGCCTCGGCCAGCAGATCCGCTGAGGCCCCGACCGGCCAAGGCCGGTATAATCAAAGGTTGGCCCGACTGTTTCGGGCACCGTAGAGCCAGGCCCTGCCTGGCTGCTCTCGTTTCCGTAACCGCACACCAGACGCCCACGATGACCACCCCCCTGTCCGCCGCCGCCGCGCTCCCCAGCGAGATCGTGCAGTCGCCCCTGCCACGGCTGAAGATCACCGAGATCTTCACCTCCCTGCAGGGCGAAGCCGATACCGCCGGCTGGCCGACCGCGTTCGTGCGCCTGACCGGCTGCCCGCTGCGCTGCACCTACTGCGACACCGCCTACGCCTTCCACGGCGGCACCTGGTGGGACATCGACGAGATCGTGCGCGAAGTGCTGGCCCAGGGCGTCCACCACGTGTGCGTGACCGGTGGCGAGCCGCTGGCGCAGAAGCGCTGCCTGGTGCTGCTGGAGAAGCTGTGCGAGGCCGGCCTGGACGTCTCGCTGGAAACCTCCGGCGCGCTGGATGTGAGCGGCGTGGACGCGCGGGTGTCACGCGTGGTCGACCTCAAGACCCCCGGCTCGGGCGAGATGGCGCGCAACCGCCTGGAGAACCTGCCGCTGCTGACCCGCCGCGACCAGATCAAGTTCGTGCTGTGCAGCCGCGAGGACTACGACTGGGCGCGAGGCATGGTCCGCGAGCACCGCTTGAACGAGCGCTCGATGGTGCTGTTCTCGCCCAGCAAGGGCCAGGTCAGCCCGCGCGAGCTGGCCGACTGGATCGTGGAAGATCGCCTGCCGGTCCGCTTCCAGATGCAGCTGCACAAGATTCTGTGGGACGACGAACCGGGCCGCTGAGCCCGTTCGTTGCCCCTTGATGTACCGGCGCGGGACAGCGTGCTGGCTTTCCCGCAACCCACCGGAAACACCCTCATGAAGAACGCAGTTGTCCTCCTGTCCGGCGGCATGGATTCCGCCGCCGTCGTCGCCATGGCCCGCGAGCAGGGCTTCGCCGTGCACGCCCTGAGCGTGCGCTACGGCCAGCGCCACACCTCCGAACTGGACGCCGCCGCGGCCGTGGCCAAGGCGCTGGGCGTGGTCGCGCACAAGACCGTCAACGTGGACCTGCGCAGCATCGGCGGCTCGGCGCTGACCGACGACATCGACGTGCCCGAAGCGGGCGGCGAGGGTATTCCGGTCACCTACGTGCCGGCACGCAACACCATCATGCTCTCGGTCGCGCTGGGCTGGGCCGAAGTGCTGGGCGCCAACGACATCTTCTGCGGCGTCAACGCCGTGGATTACTCCGGCTACCCGGACTGCCGCCCCGAGTTCATCAGCGCCTTCCAGACCTTGGCCAACCTAGCTACCAAGGCCGGCGTGGAAGGGGCGGGCATCCAGGTGCACGCCCCGCTGCAGTTCCTGAGCAAGGCAGACATCGTGCGTGAAGGCGTGCGCCTGGGCGTGGATTTCGGTCTTACGGTGTCCTGCTACAACGCCGACGACAGCGGCGCCGCCTGCGGCCACTGCGACGCCTGCCGCCTGCGCGCGCAGGGCTTCGCCGACGCCGGCGTGGCCGACCCGACCCGCTACGCCTGATCGCCGGGCTACGCCTGCGCCGCAAGATGGGTTAGAATGCGCACCCCCGGCGCGAAGTCGGGGCATGCAATGGGCCGTTAGCTCAGTCGGTAGAGCAGAAGACTTTTAATCTTTTGGTCGATGGTTCGAATCCATCACGGCCCACCACTGCACCAAACGATTGAAGGCGCCCGATGGGCGCCTTCTTGTTGCTGGCGAAGACATCCGTCAGGACACGCAGCACTCGCCACCGGTGTCATCTCCGTTGTACGCCAGAGCGTGTTCCCGATGGATACAATCCATCGATCCCGGTAGCTCCCGGGCGCTGACATGTGCTCTCCAGTGAAGATTCTCCTGACAGGAAGTTCAGGCCGGGTAGGTCGCGCCATCTTTGGCGCCCTGGCCGCCCGCCACGAAGTGGTGGGCATTGACCGCAGTCCCTTCGCGACCACGCGTCACGTGGCCGATTTCACCGATACCCGGATGCTGGCCAAGGTGCTGCAGGGCGTGGATGCGGTCATCCATGCCGCTGCGCTGCACGCGCCGCATGTGGGCCTTTTCAGCGACAGCGAATTCCAGCGCATCAACGTGGAAGGAACCCGCACGCTGGCGATGCTGGCGCGCGAGGCGGGCGTGCGGCGGCTGGTGTTCACCAGCACCACCGCGCTGTACGGGCACGCCATCGTGCCGGGGCGTTGCACTTGGGTGGATGAGCAGACCACGCCCCAGCCCCGCACCGTTTACCACCGCTCCAAGCTGGCCGCCGAACAGTGGCTGGAAGAGGCCGCTGGACCCGACCTGGATGTGCGCGTGATCCGGATGTCGCGCTGCTTCCCGGAGCCGCCGGAACGCATGATGCTGTACCGGTTGCATCGCGGCATCGATGTCCGTGACGTGGCGGACGCGCATGTGGCTGCGCTGACCAATCACGGCCCGGCGTTCCAGCGTTACCTGGTCAGTGGCTGGACGCCGTTCCAGCGGGAGGATTGCGAGGCGCTGGTGACGCACCCGCGTGACGTTCTGGCCCAGCGGTGCCCGCAATGGCTGGCCGAGTACGACCGTCGCGGCTGGTCACTGCCGGTGGTGGATCGCATCCACGACGCGCGCGCCGCCAGTGTCGGCCTGCAATGGCGCAGCTGGCGCGGGCCGGAAACGATCCTGGAGCAACTGGCGGTGGGCAGTATCGAAGTCCTGCCCGATACCGCCCGCGTCGATGACTGCACCATTGAATAGTGCACTTACACGCCGCCTGAGCGCGGCATGGCGCAGACTAGGTAGATTGAGTAGCAGGCGCTGTGGAGGTGCCATGAACCGTTTTGTCCTGATTGGCCTGGGCGCACTGGCGCTGGCGGCCTGCAAACCCACGCCGACCGATACGACGGCTGCACCCACCGCGCCCGCCACGAGCCAGGCCGCGTCCGAATCGCCGAAGCCGGCACCCGCGCCAGCCGCGCTGCCGGCGGCGGGTTCCGAGGGCCCGTCGTTCGATTGCGCCAAGGCCGGCTCGGATGCGGAGAAGACCGTATGCGGTGACGCACGGCTCTCGGCATTGGATCGGGAGCTGGCCGGGCTGTACAAGGCGGCGCAGGCCGGTCCGGGCGAGCTTGATGTGGCCGCTGAACAGCGCGGCTGGATCAAGGGCCGCGATGCCTGCTGGCAGGCGGTGGACGCCAACCGGTGCCTGCTCGAGTCGTACCAGACCCGCATCGTCGAGCTCCGGCTGGCCGCGGCCACTGGGCCGGGACCGGCCGCGACGCAGTATCAATGCGATGACGCCAGCAAGCCGCTCTCGGTGGTGTTCTACAACGAGCTTGACCCGCAGGTTGCGGTCATTCGGGTGGGCCGTGACCAGGCCATCGCGTTTGCCGCACCGTCAGCCAGTGGCAGCCGCTACACCCGCGAGGGCGTGGAGTTCTGGGAGCACCAGGGTGAGGCCACACTGGAGTTCTACGGCACGCGCCTGAGTTGCAAGGTGGCAGGCAACTAAAGTGAAGTGGGTGCCGGCACAGGCCGGCACCGACTCACCGCTCAGCGTACGCGGCGGTAGCGCACTTCGTTCTGACGATCGCCCACTTCGGTGGTCACGAAGCCATCGCGGCTCTGGTTGATGTCGAACACGCTGCTGCCCACGTTGAGCTGGCCGCCATTGACCCAGCCCGACAGGTTCTGTCCGCTGGCCTGTGCCGACATCCGGCCATCGGCTTCGATGCGCATGCGGATGTCGGTGTTGTACATCGGGTTGTAGCCCTCGAACTCGCCCACCATCCACTGCGGCACGTACGAGGTATGACGCGCGCCCTGGTAGTTGTCATCGTCGTAGCGCTCGTCCTGCTTGTTGGCGTTGTGCACCAGCGCACCCAGGATTGCCGCACCGACCAGCACGCCGGCCGCCACCTTCGCATCATGGTTGTCGTCGTCGCGGCCATGGTGGCGATCATCGCCGCGCACCCGGAACGAGGCGCGGCAGCCGTCGTCGACCCACACATTGCGTCGGTCATAATCCCAGCTGCGCCCTTGGCGGCAGTCGGCACCGGACAGCTTGCGGTCCAGCGTGACATAGCCGGCGTAGGGCAATGCACAGGACTGGTAGCGGTTGTCGCGGCTTTCGCAGGTGACAAAGTCATCCGCGCGCACGTCGGTCAGCGTGGCCAGGAGTAGCAGGGGCGTGCCAAGCAGCAATCGGGTCTGCATGATCAGGATTCCGGCAAGGAAGGTTCACTTGCCGAACGATGCGCAGGGTTTGATGAAATCCTGATGAAAGCAGGGCGCGACCAGCGCGCCCTGTCGGCTTCCGGGCTCAGGCCGCCCGATCCACATCCTGGTCGCCGAAGCAGGCGCGGATCGCATCCAGCAGCTCGCTCATCGAATACGGCTTGGGCAGGAAGTGGATCCCCGGGGCCAGCTGCGGGGTTACCCGGTCCGGCTGCAGGCCGGAGGTGACCAGTACCGGCAGGCTGGGCTGGTGCTGGCGGATGCGGTGGGCAGCTTCAATGCCGCTCAGCCCGCCGAGGCAGACGTCGGTGAATACGAGGTCGAAGCGCTCGCCGGCCTGCAGCAGGCCCAAGGCGGCTTCGGCCGAGCTGACGGCGGCCACGTCGCAGGCTTGGCTTTCCAGCGCCATGCGGCTCAGTTCACGGGTGTCTTCGGTGTCTTCGATCAACAGCACGCGCGGTGCAACATGGCGCTTGGACAACAGCATGACGCGGGTTCCCCTGCAGGGTTTGGGTGGAAAGGCGCGGCAGTATGGGCAGCAGAAGGTGAGGGGATCGTGCAAAAACCGTCAGCCGAACGTTGTTCTGTTGTGCGCGGGTCAGGTAGGCCACGGTACAGTCGGGATCTGACCCCGAATGGAGCCAAATCGATGCAATGCCCCGTATGTACGACCCAAGCGCTGGTGATGTCCGAGCGCCAGGGCATCGAAATCGATTACTGCCCGCAATGCCGGGGCGTGTGGCTGGACCGTGGTGAGCTGGACAAGATCATCGAGCGCTCGGCCGGTGCGGCCGCGCCCGCCCCGGTGCGTGCCGCCGCGCCGCCTCCGCCGCCGCAGCAGGTCCACCCGCAGGTGCAGCACCGCGACACGCGCCACCTTGGCCAGCAGCACTATGGCGATGGCCAGGGCTACCGCAAGAAGAAGAAAGAAAGCTTCCTGTCCGACCTGTTCGATTTCTGATCGCCCACGCGGTCCGCGCGCCGGTCCTGCTCAGGGCCGGCGCAGGATGAATTCCAGGTCGCGGCTTTCGCCCACCGGGAATTCATAGGTGCCTACCTGCACACAGCCGTAGCGCGCGTAGAAGCGCTGCGCGCCGAAGTTCTCCGACCACACGCCCACCCACAGCGTGCGGCGCCGGGGCTGGTCCAGCCAGTCCAGCAACGCGTCCATCAGCCGTGCGCCGTGGCCGCCGCCTTGGTGGCTGGCGTGCACGTACAGCCGCTTCAGTTCGATATCACCTTCCGTCGCCAGTGCATGGGCCAGGCTGTTCGGCCCGGCCGCGAGGTAGCCGATGGCCTGCTCGCCATCGAACAGCAGCCATGCGGCGCTGAGCGGATCTTCCAGCTCACGACGCTGGGGTGCAGGTGAGTAGTGCGCGTCGAGGAAGTCGCGCAGGTCCTGCGGCGGATACGAGTCGCCGAAGGTCTCTGTGTAGGTGGCCATGGCCAATGCAGAGAGCAGCTCTGCATCGGCAGGCGTTGCACGGCGGATCTGCAGTGCCATCAGAACCAGACCCGCACCCCGGCCACCCAGCGGGTGTCACGGGTGTGCTCGCCCGCTGCCTGGTGGTAATCGGCCGTGTCACCGAACAGGCGCTCGTGGCTGACACCGATGTACGGGGCGAAGCGGCGGCTGAACTCGTAGCGCAGGCGCAACCCGGCCTCGACCTTGTTCAGGCCCGCACCCATGCCGTGCTCGGGTTCGTCCCTGGCGGCGAGCGTGGCCTCCACCAGTGGCTGCAGGATCAGGCGGTTGGTGAGCAGCAGCTCGTACTCGACCTCCATCGTGGCAGCCAGTTGTCCGCCTTCGCCGACATACGCCGTCGCCGAGGTTTCGAACTTGTACGGGGCAAGGCCCTGGATGCCGAACGCCGCCCAGGTGCGCGAATCCGCGGGGCGGAAATCCTGCTTCACGCCGACCAGCACGTCCCACCACGGCGACACGCTGCGCCCGTACAGCACTTCGAGATCGGACGACTCCGTGCGCCGGCCGCTGCGTTCGCCTTCGCTGCGTACCCACAGGCGGTTGATGTTGCTGCCGACCCAGCCGCTGGCTTCCCAGGCCTGGCCGGTGCCGTGCTGGCCATCCCAGTGTTCCAGCCGGTTGATCAGCAGCAGGCTGTGCACATTCGGTGCGTGCTCCATCGCATCATGGTTGATGGGCGGGAAGGCGGCCGCTCGGTCGGCGTCGGTGACTTCGGGAATGGGTTCGCGCGGAGCAACCGGCGCGGTGCCATGGCCCATGGCGGCGTGATCCATCGTCGAGTGATCCATCTGCGCGTGGTTGGCGCTGCCGTGATCCATGGTCGAGTGGTCCATTTTCGAATGGTCCACCGCAGCCGGTACGGCCGCGGGTGCAGTATCGGTGTGTGCGTGCGCATGCGACTGCGCCCACGCCGGCCCGGCGATGGCGCTCAAAAGGGCGACGGTGAGCATCTTCATTCTTCAATCCTCACTTCGCGCATCATCCCTGCTTCCATGTGGTACAGCAGGTGGCAGTGGTAGGCCCAGCGGCCCAGCGCATCGGCGCGCACGCGGTAGCTGCGGCGCGTGCCCGGCGGCATGTCGATGGTGTGCTTGCGCACCTGGAATTCGCCATCGGCGTTTTCCAGGTCGCTCCACACCCCGTGCAGGTGGATGGGGTGCTGCATCATGGTGTCGTTGACCAGCACGATGCGCATGCGCTCGCCGTAGTTCAGGCGCAGCGGTTCGGCGCTGGCAAACGGAATGCCATCGAACGACCAGCTGAATTTTTCCATGTGGCCGGTGAGGTGCAGTTCGACCTCCCGCGACGGCTCGCGCCCATCGGGATCCTCGAACAGGCTACGCATCGCGCCATAGGTGAGCACCTGGCGGCCGTTGTCGCGCAGGCCGATGCCCGGGTCGTCGAGCTTGGGCTCGGTGGCCGCGCTCTGCATGTCGACCAGCGGGTTGCCGGTCTCGCTCGGCGCGTGGCGCGGTGCCTTGCCGGCGCTGCCATGGCCGCCGTGCCCCATGTTGGCGCCGCAGCCGCCTTCCATGCCTTTCATGTCATGGCCGGCCATGCTGGCGCCATGGCCCATGTCATGCCCCATGTCGCTCATGGTCAGCAGCGGGCGCGGGTCGCGCGCGGGGATCGGCGCCTGCAGCCCGTGGCGCACGGCCAGGGTGCCGGCGGCGTAGCCGGTGCGGCCCATGTCCTGGCAGAAGATGGTGAACGCATCCTGGCCAGTGGGCTCGACGATCACATCGAACGTTTCCGCCGGTGCGATGCGGAATTCATCGATGCTCACCGGGTGGATGTACTGCCCGTCGGCGGCGACCACGGTCATCTTCAGGCCGGGAATGCGCACGTCGAAGTAGGTCATCGAGCCGCCGTTGATGAAGCGCAGCAGCACCTTTTCGCCGCTGCGGAACAGCCCGGTCCAATTGCCGGCCGGGGCGGTGCCGTTGAGCAGGTAGGTGTAGGTGTGGGCATTGATGTCGGAGATGTCGGTGGGGGTCATCCGCATCCTTCCCCACATGCCGCGGTCGGCCGTGGCCGCGCTCCATCCATCGCGGCGCACGTCGCGCAGGAAATCGGGCAGCGTGCGCTTGTAGTAGTTGTCGTGCTCGGCGAGCTTCTTCATGCGCCGGAACAGCGCGCCGGGGTCCATGTCGGTCCAGTCCGACAGCAGGATCACGTGCTCGCGGTCGAACCGGTAAGGGGCCGGTTGCAGCGGGTCGATGATCAGCGCGCCGTACAGGCCGGCCTGTTCCTGGAACATGGAATGGCTGTGGTACCAGTAGGTGCCGGACTGCTTGAGGGTGAACCGGTACTGGTAGGCCTCGCCCGGGGCGATGCCGTTGAAGCTCAGGCCGGGCACGCCGTCCATGTTGGCCGGCAGCAGGATGCCGTGCCAGTGGATGGAAGTGGGGTGGCCCTGCAGGGCGTTGGCCACGCGCACGTTGACGGTGTCGCCTTCGCGCCAGCGCAGGATCGGTGCGGGCAGGCTGCCGTTGACGGTGATCGCCGGGCGGGTGCGGCCGGTGAAGTTGGCCAGTGATTCGCCGATGCTCAGCTGGAACTGCTGGCCGCTGAGCACCTGCGGGGCGGTGGCCACGCGGGGGGCGGCGTTGGCCAGGGCGCGCGCGGGCACGGCGCCTGCCAGGCCGGCAACCACGCCGCCGGCGGCCAGGCCCTGCACGAACAGGCGTCGCGACGGTACGGGCGGGGCGCCCGCGCCGGGGGAAGAGGGGTGTGACATTGCAACTCCGAATCGGATCCGAGGGGCACGCGCAGGTGCCAGCAGGACGCGCGTGCGTCAGCACGGCATCGCGTTACGCAGGCGTTCGTAGCGAACGCGCGCTCAGGCGATGGGAGGGCGGGTGATGCGGTCCAGCGGCGGGCTGGGCAGGGACGGGTGGGCAACCTGCAGCAGCACCTGCGACGGCGGCGGGGGTACCGGAATCCAGGCGATCTGCACGGTCAGGCTGGGCTGCTGGGCGCAGTTGCGCAGGCAGTCCTTGATCCTGCAGTGCTCGCCGTCGTCCGGTGCCTGGGCCGGCGGTTCGGCCGGGGCACCGTGCATGGCGGCATGCTCCTGGCCATGGCAGGGCGGCGCGGGTGCGTCTTCGGCAGCGGCGGGCGTGGCCATCGCCAGCACCATGGGGCCGGCCATGGCCGCGTTCAGCCCGTTGAGCAACAGGCTGAGCATCAATACCACTCGCAGGAGCAGGCCACTGGCGGACATGGGCGCCACCTTAGCGCCAAAGCGCGCACCACGCACCTGTGCCTGAACGGCAGGTTCAACGTTGGACGTGGGTCTGGCGGGGCGCGCGCGCATCAGCCTTCTTCGCGGACGATCTCGACCAGCCGCTCGCCGTAGCGGGACAGCTTGGTGCCACCGATGCCGCCTACGCGGCCCAGCGCGTCGATGCTGGTGGGGCGCTGTTCGGCGATGTTGCGCAGGGTGCTGTCGTGGAAGATCACGAAGGCCGGCACGTTCTGCTCGCGCGCCAGCTCGGCACGCAGGCCGCGCAGGGCGTTGAACAGGGCCAGGTCCTGTGGCAGCACCGACAGGCCGGTGCGCTGGCCGCCGCGCTCGCGTTCGCGGGTCCTGGGGCTTTCGCGGCGCATCATCACCTTGCGCTCGCCCTTGAGCACCTGGCGGCTGCCGTCGGTCAGGCGCAGGCCGCCGTAGGCGTCGCTGTCCACTTCCAGCAGGCCGGCGGCCACCAGCTGGCGGAACACGCTGCGCCAGGTGCGGGCATCAAGATCCTTGCCGATGCCGTAGGTGCTCAGTTCGGTATGGCCGAACTGGCGGATCTTGTCGTTCTCGCCGCCGCGCAGGATGTCGATCAGGTGGCCCACGCCAAAGCGCTGGCCACTGCGGTACACGCAGCTCAGCGCCTTCTGCGCGGCCACGCTGGCATCCCAGGCATCGGGTGGCTGCAGGCAGTTGTCGCAGTTGCCGCACGGCTGCGGATAGGTTTCGCCGAACCCGGCCAGCAGCACCTGGCGGCGGCACTGCATGGATTCGCAGTAGCCCAGCAGGTGGTCGAGCTTGGAGCGTTCCAGCGCCTTGCGCTCTTCGCCCGCCTCGGACTGCTCGATCATCTGCTTGAGCAGTACCACGTCGCCCAGGCCATAGCAGAGCCAGGCTTCGGCCGGTTCGCTGTCGCGGCCGGCACGGCCGGTTTCCTGGTAATACCCTTCCATCGACTTGGGCAGGTCGGTATGCGCCACGAAGCGCACGTCGGGCTTGTCGATGCCCATGCCGAAGGCGATGGTGGCGCACATCACGATGCCGTCTTCGCGCAGGAAGCGGCGCTGGTTGGCCGCGCGCACCTCGGCCGGCAGGCCGGCGTGGTAGGGCAGGGCGTTCATGCCCTCCTTGCACAGGAACTCGGCGGTTTCCTCGACCTTGCGCCGCGACATGCAGTAGACGATGCCCGCTTCATCGCGGTGGCCGCGCAGGAAATCCAGCAGCTGGCGCTTGGCGTTGTCCTTCTGCACCACGGTGTAGCGGATGTTGGGGCGGTCGAAGGAGCTGACGAAGTGCTGGGCATTGGTCAGGTCCAGCCGCTCGGCGATCTCGCGCTGGGTCGGCGGGTCGGCGGTGGCGGTCAGCGCGATGCGCGGCACGTCCGGCCAGCGCTCGTGCAGAACGGTGAGCTGGCGGTATTCAGGTCGGAAATCGTGGCCCCATTGCGAGACGCAATGGGCTTCGTCGATGGCGAACAGCGCAATTCGGCTGCGCGCCAGCAGGGACAGGAAACGGCCGGTGAGCAGCCGCTCGGGCGCGACGTACAGCAGTTCCAGCTCGCCGGCGGCCAGCTCGCGCTCGACCCGGGCGGCGGTTTCGCCATCCAGGGTCGAATTCAGGTATTCGGCGCGCACGCCCAGCTGGCGCAGGGCTTCGACCTGGTCCTGCATCAGCGCGATCAGCGGCGAGATGACGATGCCGGTGCCCTCGCGCAGCAGGGAAGGCACCTGGTAGCACAGCGACTTGCCGCCGCCGGTGGGCATCAGCACAAGCGCGTCATTACCGGCCGCGACATGCTCGACGATCGCCTGCTGCGGACCGCGGAAATCGTCGTAACCAAAGATGCGGTGCAGCAGTTCGTGCGCGGGGCGGGAAGACATCGCGCTAGTTTACCGGTTCCGGGGAGCGTTCCCCGTCCGGAACTCCCCCGATGGAGCATCGGGGGAACGGGGCCGGCGTTACTGGAGGAGCGAGCGGAGCATCCAGGCGTACTTCTCGTGGGTCTGCAGGCGCTGGGTCATCAGGTCTTCGGTCGGGGCGTCGTCGGCGTCGTCGGCCACGTCCAGCACCTTGCGGGCGGTCCGGCACACGGCCTCGTTGGCGGCAACCAACTGGCGTACCATCTCACGCCAGTCGGCGCTGTCGGTCAGGCCCGGTTCCTCGGCGATCGAGGTCAGGGCGGCGAACTCGCGGTAGGAGCCCGGCGCGTTGAAGCCCAGGGCGCGGATGCGTTCAGCCACGTCGTCCAGGGCCGCCCACTGTTCGGTGTACTGGGTCTCGAACATCAGGTGCAGCGAGTTGAACATCGAGCCCGTCACGTTCCAATGGAAGTTGTGGGTCTTCAGGTAGAGCGTGAACGCGTCTGCCTGGAAGGCCGACAGGCCCTCGGCAATCTTCTTGCGATCTGCTTCCTTGATCCCGATATCAATGTTCGGGGCCGAGGGCGCCGCTGCTGCCAGCTTCAGTTTGGCGCCCTGGGGCTTGGTGGCCTTGGGCTTGGCCGGGGTCTTGGTCTTCGCCATGGGGGAAATCCTCGTGTTGGATGGGATGGCCTTCACAATAAGTCAGACTAACCTTCAGTTGTACTCATAAGTTCTAAACGATCCGATTGATGACTGCTATCAAACAACCCGATGCTTCGTCCCTGTCTTCGCAGCAGGCCGCCATTGACGGGGCCATGAGCCGTGATCGCGGTCGTCTGCTCGGCATGCTCTCGCGCTGGCGGGCCAAACCGGCCGATGCCGGCGTGGCGGCGGCATTCCAGCAGGCCCTGCACGCGTCGGTGCAGCGGCGCCAAGCGCGGGCGCTCAACCAGCCGTCGATCAGTCTGGACGACAGCCTGCCGATCGCGCGTGAAGCCGAGCGCATCACCGCGCTGATCCGCGAACACCAGGTCGTGGTCATCGCGGGTGAAACCGGGTCGGGCAAGACCACCCAGCTGCCGAAGCTGTGCCTGGCCGCCGGGCGCGGCGTGGCCGGCATGATCGGCTGCACCCAGCCGCGACGGATTGCCGCACGTGCGGTGGCCACCCGCGTGGCGCAGGAGCTGCACTCCGAGCTGGGCACCACGGTCGGCTACCAGGTGCGCTTCACCGATCGGGTTGGCGACGATACCCGCATCAAGTTCATGACCGACGGCATCCTGCTGGCCGAAATCAGCAGCGACCGCTGGCTGTCGCAGTACGACACGATCATCGTCGACGAGGCGCACGAACGCAGCCTCAACATCGATTTCCTGCTCGGCTACCTCAAGCAGCTGCTGCGCAAGCGCCCGGACCTCAAGCTGATCGTCACCTCGGCGACGATTGATACCTCCCGCTTCGCCCAGCACTTCGACGATGCGCCGGTGATCAGCGTGGAAGGCCGCACGTTCCCGGTGGAAGTACGCTACCGCCCGCTGGAAGGCGAGGGCGGTGGCGATGAGGACGGCGGCCGCGATGGCGAACGCACCGTCAACGATGCGGTGGTGGCGGCAGTGGATGAAATCACCCGGCTCGACCCGCGCGGTGACATCCTGCTGTTCTTCCCGGGTGAACGCGAAATCCGCGACGCGCACCAGGCGCTGGAACGGCGTAAATACCGCGAAACCGAAGTGCTGCCGCTGTACGCGCGGCTGTCGGTGAAGGACCAGGACGCGGTGTTCAACCCGGGCAGCAAGCGCCGCATCGTGCTGGCCACCAACGTGGCCGAAACCTCGCTCACGGTGCCGCGCATCCGCTACGTGATCGATCCGGGCCTGGCCCGGGTCAAGCGCTACAGCCCACGCCAGAAGCTGGACCGGCTGCATATCGAGGCGATTTCACAGGCCAGCGCCAACCAGCGCAAGGGCCGTTGCGGTCGCGTCTCCGCAGGCATCTGCTACCGGCTGTACTCCGAAGCGGATTTCCAGTCGCGCGCCGAGTTCACCGATCCGGAAATCCGCCGCTCCAGCCTTTCCGGGGTGATCCTGCGCATGCTGCAGCTGGGCCTGGGCCGGATCGAGGATTTCCCGTTCCTGGAAGCCCCCGACGAGCGCGCCATTGCTGATGGCTGGCAGCAGCTCGGCGAGTTGGGCGCGATCGACAACGATCGCCGGCTTACCCCGATCGGCCGCCAGATGGCGCGCCTGCCGGTGGATGTGAAGCTGGCCCGCATGCTGGTCGCCGCGCAGGCGCAGGGCTGCCTGCGCCCGATGCTGGTCATTGCTTCGTTCCTGGGCATCCAGGATCCGCGCGAACGCCCGCCCGAAGCGCGTGCCGCCGCTGACAACGCACACGCGCTGTTTGCCGATGGGCGCTCTGAATTCGTCGGCGTGCTGCGCCTGTGGGAAGGCTATCGCCAGGCCCACGAAGACCTGACCCAATCCAAGCTGCGTAACTGGTGCGATCGCCATTTCCTCGGCTTCCTGCGCATGCGCGAATGGCGCGAGCTGCACCGCCAGCTGCGTGTGCTGTGCGAAGAGCTCGGCTGGAGCGAAGAGCCGCTGGACAGTGCGATGGCGCCGTTGCTGGCCGGTTCGTCGGCCCCTGCGCCCGTTCGCGATGATGCCGAGAAGGCCAAGGCCACCCGTGGCCAGCAGCATCGTGCCGCCCGCCTGGCCCGCGAGGGCAAGACCGAACCGCCGGCTACCACTGTTGTGCCGGCCGCCCCCGCAGTGGCCGTAGAGGCCCGCAATGCCTTCAGCGAGCGCGTGCGTGCCGCGGCCTACCAGACCCTGCACCGTGCACTGATCGCCGGCCTGCCAACCCAGATCGGCCACCGCAGCGACAAGGGCGATTTCCTGGCCCCGCGCCAGCGCCGCTTCCTGCCATTCCCCGGCTCGGTGATGGCCAAGCGGCCGCCGCCGTGGCTGCTGGCCGCCACCCTGCTGGATACGCAGAAGGTATGGGGCCTGACCAATGCGGCGATTGAACCGGACTGGGTGATCGCCGAACTGCCGCACCTGCTGCTGCGCAAGCACTTTGATCCGCACTGGTCGCGTGCGCAGGGCCAGGTGCTGGCCTCGGAGCAGATCAGCCTGTTCGGGCTGGTGCTGGCACCGAAGAAGCCGGTGCACTACGGCCGCATCGCCCCGGGCGAGGCGCACGACATTTTCGTGCGCCAGGCGTTGGTCACCGGCGAGATCAACACCCGCGCCAGTGTCATCGCCGACAACCTCAAGGTGCTGGAGCAGGCGCGCGAAGAAGAAGCCAAGCTGCGCCGCGCCGGCATCGTGGCCGATGAAGGCTGGCAGGCGCGCTGGTACCTGGACCGGATTCCGGCCGAGATCCACTCGGCCACCGGGCTGGATACCTGGTGGAAGGCGCTGGCCCCGGAGAAGAAGCGCGCGCTGGCGTGGACGCTGGCCGACCTGCTGCCGGGCGAGGGCAGCGATGCCGAGCGCTACCCGACGTACCTGCCGCTGGGCGATGCGCGGCTGGCGCTGCACTACCGCTTCGAACCCGGAAGCGACGAAGACGGGGTCAGCCTGGATGTGCCGTTGCACCTGCTCAACGCGTTGGACCCGGCACGTCTGTCGTGGTTGGCGCCGGGCTTCGTGGCCGACAAGGCTTCCGCGCTGATCCGCAGCCTGCCCAAGGCCATGCGCCGCAGCTACGTGCCGGCGCCGGACTTCGGGCGTGCCTTCGCCGAGGCGTTCCCCGCGCCCAGCGCCGACGATCTGCGTGGCGAACTGGCCCGGTTCCTGTCGCGCGCGACGGGGGCGCAGGTGGCGGCCATCGATTTCGATGAAAGCGCGCTCGACCCGCACCTGCGCATGAACCTGCGCCTGCACGATGCGCAGGGCAGGTTGCTGGCCGCCTCGCGCGACCTGGAGGCGCTGCGCGCCCGCTTCGGCGCGCAGGCCGGCGATGCATTCGCCGCACGCGCTGGCCGTGCGTTGGCAGCCGAAGGGCTGCGTGATTTCCCGGCGGCGCCGATTCCGCTGCAGGTACCCGGTGAAGCCGGCGTGCCGGCGTATCCGGCGCTGGTGGATGCCGGTGAATCCGCCTCGCTGCGCATTTTCGCCGACCGCAACGAAGCGTTGGAGCAGCATCCGCGTGGCGTACGCCGGCTGATGGATATCGCGCTGGCCGACAAGGCCAAGCAGGCCCGCAAGCAGCTGCCGGTACCGCCCAAGACCGGCCTGCTGTATGCCTCGATCGAATCGCAGGAACGCCTGCGCGGTGACCTGGTGGATGCGGCGATGAATGCCGTGCTGGCCGACGGCCTGGGCGAGATCCGCGACCCGGCGGCCTTTGCCAAGCGGCGCGATGCCGCCGGCCGCGACCTGTTCGGCGAGGCGATGGCGCGGCTGAAGCTGGCCGAGAACATCCTGGCGCACGTGGCCGAGCTCAAGCCGCTGCTGGAAGCACCGCTGATGGGCTGGGCGCGCGGCAACCTGGATGACCTGGAACAGCAGCTGGCGGCGCTGGTCCATCCCGGGTTCCTGCGAGAGACGCCTGCTGAAGCACTGGCGCAGTATCCGCGGTACCTGCGCGCGATGATCCTGCGCAGCGAACGGGCCAAGCGCGATCCGCCGCGTGACCAGGCGCGGATGCTGGAACTGCGTCCGTTCCTGGATGCCCTGGAAGAGGCGCAGGCGCGCGGCCTGCGCGACCGCACGCAATGGCAGGCGCTGCGCTGGGACCTGGAAGAGCTGCGGGTATCGCTGTTCGCGCAGGAACTGGGGGCCAGGACCGGCATTTCGGCCAAGAAACTGGCCCAGCGGGTGGCGGCGCTGCGCCAGGCGTGAACAGGCATGTCCCGCGCGGCAACCGCGCGGGACATGCGGGTCATTTGATTCGCTGGACCTTGGCGCGGGTGTTGGTGCCCTTGACCTGCAGGTACCAGGCGCCCATCACGCCCGGGGCAATCGACACTTCCGGATCGGTGCGGCGCACACCCGAGAGCGTGGTGTCGTCGGTCTGTTCCCATTCCTGATTGTTGGCCAGCACGTAACGGCGGCCCTTGCCGAAGCCACGGAACTCGCCCTGCAGCGTGCTGACGATCGGCTCCTTGCTGCCGAAGTCGAAGAAGCCGCGGTTCTTCACGATGACTTCCTGGCGGCCTTCCTCGCGTGCTTCTTCGCGCACCTGCTCACGCACGTCGGCGGTGACTGCGGCCACCTTGCCCTGCAGCCAGCCGTTGAGGGCGGCCAGTTCGGCGGGGCTCAACTTGTCCAGGCCAGCTGCCTTGAATTCGGCCGGGGACATCTGCTGCTGCAGGTCGCCTTCGACCACGCGCTGGGCGAGGGCGGGCCCGGCCATGGCCAGCAGGACGGCCGCAGCGGCCAACACTCTAAGACGGGAAAAACGCATGGCAGCTCTCCAGGAATGCACGATGGAACCGGTTCTGATTGTCCGGCAACGATACCAGCGCTAGTGTAGGGCTCTCTATCTTGTCTGCATGATGCTGTGAACCGCGCTTCTGTCCCCGGCCTGGATGGCTTGTTGAACCGACCCTCGGCGGCCTCGCTGTCCCCCGCAGTGCGCGAGGCGCTGCTGCAGCGCTGGCAGGCCGACGATGCCGACCACGCCCAGTCCGCCCCCTGGCCGGTGCTGGCCGATACCCTGGATGCGCTGGCCCTGCTGTCGGCCGACGACAGCGCCCTGCTGGCGGCCCTGTTGTTCGACCTGCCGTGGCTGCGTGCCGGGCTGGACGCACTTCCGCTGGGCAGCCACAAAACGGCCGTGGTCGGCCTGCTCGAGGGCCTGGACGCGGCCGACCAAGTCTGGGCGCTGCACGCCGGGCGCGATGCCGGGCGCAACAGCGAAGGCCTGCGCCGGCTGTTGCTGTCGATCATCCAGGACCTGCGGGTGGTGCCGATCCTGCTGGCCCGGCAGCTGGCGCGGATGCGCGCTGCCGACAGGCTGCCCGAGGAAGAGCGCCGCGCGCTGGCCCAGCTGACCCGCGACATCCATGCACCGCTGGCCAACCGGCTGGGCATCTGGCAGCTGAAGTGGGAACTGGAAGATCTGGCGTTCCGGCACCTGGAGCCGGAGACCTACCGCCGCATCGCACGTGAAGTGGACGAAACACGGCTGGCGCGCGAACGCTATGTCGAGTCGGTCAAGAAGGTGCTGTCGCGCGAGCTGCTGGCGCAGGGCATCGAGGCCGAGGTCAGCGGGCGCCCGAAGCACATCTACAGCATCTGGCGGAAGATGCAGAAAAAGCGGCTCGCGTATGAGCAGCTCTACGACATCCGTGCGGTGCGGGTGATGGTCAAGGACGTGGCGGCCTGCTACGCCGCGCTGGGCGTGGTGCACTCGCTGTGGGCACCGGTGCCGAGCGAGTTCGATGACTACATCGCCCGGCCCAAGGCCAATGACTACCGCTCCCTGCATACCGCCGTGGTGGGGCCGGAAGGGCGCACCATCGAAGTGCAGATCCGCAGCCACGACATGCACGCCCAGGCCGAGCTCGGCGTGGCCGCACACTGGCGCTACAAGGAAGGCAGCAAGGGCGCGGAAAAGGCGTTCGACCGCAAGATCACCTGGATGCGCCAGCTACTGGAGCAGTCGCAGGAAGGTCATGGCGGGGAGCTGGCAGGCGCGCTGGACGCCGAGCTGACCGAGGACCGGGTCTATGCGCTGAGTCCGAAGGACGAGGTGATGGACCTGCCGCAGGGCGCCACGCCGCTGGATTTCGCGTACCACGTGCACACCATGGTCGGCCACCGCTGCCGTGGTGCGAAGGTCAATGGGCGCATCGTGCCGCTCACCTACCGCCTGCGCAGTGGAGACCGGGTGGAAATCCTCACCGGCAAGGAAGCCGACCCGCGCCGGGACTGGCTGCTGGCCTCCAACGGTTACCTCGCAAGCAACCGCTCGCGCGAGAAGGTGCGCGGCTGGTTCCACAAGCTGGACCGGGCGCGCAACGTGCAGGCCGGGCGCGACCTGCTCGACCGCGAACTGAAGCGGCTCGGGCTGGCGCAGGCGGACCTGGCCGTGGCGGCGAAGAAGTTCCATGCCGACAGCGTCGATGACCTGTACATCCAGGTGGCGCTGGGCGACACCGGCCCGCACCAGGTCAGCCGGGCACTGCTCGAAGCCGAACGTGCCGCCACGCAGCCGGCGGTGCCCGCGTTGCCACGGCCCACCGCGCGCCGCGACAGCCTGGGCAAGTCCAAGTTCACCGTACAGGGCGTGGGCAACCTCCTGGTGCAGCTGGCGCGCTGCTGCCAGCCGGTGGCCGGCGAGCCCATCGTCGGTTACCTGACCCGTACCCGCGGGGTCACCGTGCACCGCACCGACTGTGCCGCTTTGGCGCGGCTGTCCGCCGCCAGCCCGCAGCGCATCCTGCCGGTCGAATGGGGCCAGGCAGGCGGAGGCTACGAGGTGGACGTGGTGGTCGACGCGGTGGATCGCCGCTGGCTGCTCAAAGACATCACCAACCTGATCGCGCAGGAGGATGCGTACGTGCTGGACATCCACAGCGACAACGTCCGCAACAGCGGCCGTGCGCACCTGCGCCTGCGGCTGAAAGTGAGCGATTACGGCCAGCTTTCGACACTGTTGGGGAAGCTGGATGCCTTGCCCGGCGTCAGCGACGCGCGGCGTCTGGGCTGACCTCACGTGACCCACGCTACGCTCACGGAATGAGCCGCCATCCCGACCATGAGGACGCCGCGCATGCCGCCCTGCGCCGCGTGCGCCGCGAAGGCCGCTGGTGGTGGGTGCAGGCCTGGCAGTCGCGGCGCATCTGGCGCTGGGCGCTGCTGGTGGCGGTGGTGGTGTTCGTACTGCTGGTCGCGTTCGGGCGCCCCTTGGCCAACTGGTTCTGGAATGAGCCGCAGGTGGAGCAGCTGCTGGACAGGGGCGACCGTGCGCTGGCCGCGGGCCGCCTGAGCGCCGCCGATGGCAGCGGCGCGCGCGAGTGGTACCAGGCGGCGCTGGCGCTGGACAGCGATCGTCCGCAGGCCCGCGCCGGCCTGGCGCGCACCGCGCGCGCGGCGCTGCGGCAGGCAGGTGCGGCGCTGGATGCCGGTGACCTGGCGACCGCACAACGGGCGCTGGCCCTGGCCCGCGAACTGCAGGTGCCGCAGCGCGACTACGATGCGGTGGCGCGTCGCCTGCGCGAGCACCAGCAGGATGGCGCCGGGATCGGTGCGTTGCTGGGCCGTGCCGAATCCGCGCTGCAGGCGCAGCGCCTGGATGGCAGTGATGACAGTGCGTTGCCCTTGTTCCAGCAGGTGCTGGCGCGCGCGCCCAACCACCTGCGCGCGCTGGAAGGGCGCGAGGATGCGCTTTCAGACCTGCTGCAGCAGGCGCGCGACGCGGCGGCGCAGGGCGATGTGGCGGTGGCGGCCTCGCGCGTGCAGCGTGCGCGCGCCTTCGATGCCGGACATGTCGATCTCCCGGCCAGCGAGGCCGCGTTGAACGCTGCGCTGGAGGCGCGCGTGCGTGACGGCCAGCAGCTGCTGCGGCGGCAGCGCTGGCAGGCCGCAGGTGACGCGTTCCAGGCGGTGCTCGCGGTGCGTCCGGACGATGCGGCCGCGCAGCAGGGGCGGCAGCAGGTGGTCGAGGCGCTGCTGGCATCGGCGGCACGGCAGGCCGCCGATTTCCGCTTCGACCTTGCCGGGCAGGCGCTGGATGCCGCGCAGGGGTTCGGTGCGTCCGAACGCCAGTTGGCCGCGTCACGCCAGGGGGTGGCGCAGGCCCGCCAGGCCGAGCGTGCGCTGACCGCGCCAGCCACGCCGCATCGACGCCGCGAACAGGCACTGCGCGACCTGTTGGCGCGTTTCGAGGACGCGCAGGCGCGTGGCGACATGCTTTCACCACCCGGAAGCAGCGCTTATGACGCACTGCGCGAAGCGCAGGCGTTGGCACCGCAGGATGCGCGCGTGCGTGCGGCCGCGCAGCGGATGCTGCCCGCCACGCAGCAGTGCGTCGATGATCGCCTGCGTGAGAACCGGGTGCAGGCGGCGGGCGCCTGCCTGGAGGCATGGCAGGCATTGTCGCGCAGCGGCAGCCAGGCCGACGCCGGCCTGCGCCTGGGACAGCGCTGGTTGGCGATCGGCAGCGAGCGCCTGGGCCGCGGCGACGTGGCATTCGCACGCGAGGCCCTGCGCCAGGCCGCGCGCTGGGGTGTCCCGCCCACGGCGGCCGAATACCAGACGCTGCAACAGCGCCTGGGCGACGTCGAACCGGTGCGCTGACCGGGTCGGGTATAGTGCGCGCACGTTTTGACGTGGATGGACGATGACGGTTCTTGTTTCCGGCGGCACCAGCCAGATTGGCCGGTTCCTGCTGCCGCGGCTGGTTGCCGCCCAGCTCCCCGTGGTGGCGCTGAGCCGCCGTGCGCAGGCCCCGCAGCCCGGCGTGGACTGGCAGGTGGGGGACATGCGCGCCCTGCCGTTCCCGCAGGAACCGTTGCAGGCGATCGTCAGTTTCGCGCCGCTGGATGCGTGGGGCGACTGGTTGGCCCGCCAGCACACCGCGCCGGCAGCGAAGATCATCGTCACCAGTTCGATGAGCGTGCTCACCAAGCAGGGATCGGCGCAGGCGGACGAACAGGCACTGGTGGCGCTGCTGCAGCGGGGCGAACACAACCTGGCCACGCAGGCCGAGCGCCTGGGCATGCAGTGGACCGTGTTGCGCCCGACCCTGGTCTACGGTGCCGGCGTCGACCGCAGCCTGACCCCGATCGTTGCACGCGCACGTCGCACCCGGTTGTTCCCCATCCCGATGGCGCACGGGCTGCGCCAGCCGGTACACGCCGACGACATCGCCCAGGCGGTGATGGCCGCACTACGCAGCGATGCCGCTGCGGGCCAGACGCTGCAGATCGGGGGCGGCGAGCGCTTGGATTACCAGCAGATGTTCCAGCGCGTGCGGGCCAGCATGGGCATGTTCACGCTGCCGGTGTACCTGCCGGGGGCGGCGTTGCGGCTGCTTGCGGCGACGGTGCCGCGCGCGCGTGGCCCGGTGTCGCGGTTGGGGCAGGACCTGGTGGCCGACAACAGCGCATTGACCCGAAGCCTGGGCGTGACGCCGCGCGCGTTCCAGCCCACGCCCGCCACCTGGCGGGAAGCAGGCCGGTAAACTGCGGCGTCAGCCGACGAATACCCGCCGCACCGTGTCGCGTGCGGCGTCCAGCGAGAAGTGGTCGGCCACGTTGTGCAGGCCAGCAGCGGACAACCGTTGCCACAGCGCCTCGTCGCGATACAGCCGCACCACGGCGGCAGCGAAGGCCTCGGCATCATCGGCCACCAGCACATCCTCGCCATCGCGCAGGTGCATGCCTTCCACGCCGACGGTGGTGGCCACCACCGGTTGCCCGTGCGCCATGCTCAGGTTGACCTTGCCTTTCACCCCGGCGCCGAAGCGCAGCGGCGCCACCGCGATGCGCACCTCCTCCATGTAGGGCGTCACCACTGGCACGAAGCCATGGATTTCCACCCCGGGCTGGCTGGCGGCCAGGGCCTGCAGCGAGGGCGGAACGTCGGCGCCGATGCAATGGAAACGCACCTGCGGCAGCTGCGCGCGGATGCGGGCGAACACCTCACCGATGAACCAGTGCATCGCATCCACGTTCGGCGGATGGCGGAACCCGCCGACAAACACCAGATCGCGCCGCTCCGCCCAGCTGGCGCCACCTCCAGCCACTTCATGCAGGTTGGAAATCAGCTCTACGTGAACCGCCGGGGCGTCGGCCTGGAGCTGCACGCGCTCGGCCTCGCTGACCAGCACGGTCACGTCGCTGGCGGCCATCACCGCCAGTTCGCGTGTGCGGGTGCGCCCGGCATTGCGCAGCAGCCCGGCATCGCCAGCCAGTTCGGCGCCGCGGCGCTCGCGCAGGTAATGCAGGTCCACGGTATCGAACACCCGCCGCGCATCCGGTGCGTAGCGCTTCAGCAGCGGCAGGCACTCGCTGGCCACGTGGTGGCGCACCATCATCACCACCGCAAAGCGCGACCCGTGCTCGCGCAGCCACGCGCCGACGCCCTCCAGGAACGGTGCGTACCAGACTTCCACGCCCAGCGCCTGCAGTGCTTCGGTGGGCGCGCCGGCATGTTCGCGCAGGGTTGGCACGAATACCACGTGCAGGCCTTCGGCCAGCAGCATGTGGATCAGGTTGTACTGGCGCAGCGAACCGGAATCGCGATCCGGTTGCGGCACGCGTTCGTCCAGGATCAGCACCTGGCGTTGGTGGCGGTGCAGCAACGCCGGCGACGGCACGCTGCCGGGGGCCGGATGCCGGGCCAGCACCTGCGCCCACCGGGCCGCGAACACGCCCTGGTTGCGGACCTGGTAGGCCTTGATCCCGCTGCCGGTATCGGTGCCGTTGCTGGTGCCTTCGTCATGCACCACCCGGCTGGCCGGTTGCACCAGCACCCGGCGGCCGGCGGCGCGCACGGCAAAGGCCAGGTCGGTGTCTTCGTAATAGGCCGGACGGTAGCGCGTATCCAGCCCGCCCAGCTGGTCCCACAGCGCACGCGGCAGCATCAACGCGGCGCCGGAACAGTAGTCCGCATCGCGCAGCGCGCGATAGCGCGGGTCGTCAGGCGATTCGAAGCGGCCGTAGCTCCATGCACTGCCGTCGCTGAACACCACGCCGCCGGCCTCCTGCAGGCGGCCGTCGGGATACAGCAGCTGTGAGCCGACCAGGCCGGCCTGCGGGACCTTGTCGAACGTCTCCAGCAGCGCATCCAGCCAGCCGGGCTGCGGCACGGTGTCGTTGTTGAGCAGCACCACGAAGGCGCCGCGCGAGCGCGCCACGCCGTCGTTGCAGGCCTCGATGAAGCCGCCGTTGGCCGCCCGGACTTCGTAGCGCAGCCCCTGCACCTGCGGCATCCACTGCAGGGTCTCGTCGCTGCTGCCGTCGTCGATGACCAGGATCTCGCAGGCCACGTGCGGCGGGTGGGCCGCCAGAGCGCGCAGGCAGGCCAGGGTGTGGGCGGCATGGTTGTACACCGGGATCACAATGCTGACCCGTGGCTCAACGCTGCACGGCACCGCGAACGGCGCGAACGGGGCGGCCGCTGGCAGGTACAACGGGGCGCGCTGCAGCTCGGGCAGGGGCTGCGCATGGACCCGGATACGCTGCCAGGTGGCCCGCCAGCCCCGGGTGCGCAGGCTGGCCACGCTGCGCCGGAACAGGCCGATCATGCGGTTCAGGAAGTAGCGTGCATCGGCCAAGGATGTCGACATCCCGTTACAACTCCAGCTAAGCGGGGAAAACCGGGGGACACGCGCGCTACCGTGGCTGCGCTAGACTCGCCGGACTTTTACATTCTTGCATGCCCGTGCCCCCACGCTACGATTCCGACGACAACGACGCGTTCGAGGACGACACCGACAGCCGCTGGCCGCTGTGGCGCCGTCGCCTGATCACCTGGGGCATGGCCGCCGTGGCGCTGGCGCTGGGTTTCCTCATTCCCTATACGGTGTACCTGAACACCCAGGTCACCCAGCGCTTCGGCGAACTGCGCTGGCAGATTCCCACCCGTGTCTACGCACGGCCGCTGGCGCTGGCGCCGGGCGTGGCCATGGATACGCAGACGCTCAAGACCGAACTGGCGGCATCGGCCTACCGCGATGACGGCACCGGCAAGGCGCCGGCCACCTTCAGCCAGGACGGCGGCCGCTTCGTGGTGTCCAGCCGCGGCTACAACGACGTCGACGGCAAGGTCGCGCCGCGCCGGATCGAGCTGAGTCTGTCCGGTGGCCAGATCGCCTCGCTGCGCGACGCAGACAGCCGCAAGGCGCTCAAGGCCGCGCGGCTGGACCCGGCGCGTATCGCCACCCTGTACGGCCAGAAGCAGGAAGAGCGCCGCCTGGTTCGGCTCGAAGACACCCCCGAACTGCTGGTCACCGGCCTGCAGGCGGTGGAGGACAAGGATTTCAACCGGCACCATGGCATCGACCTGAGCGGCATCGCGCGCGCGGTCTGGGTGACCGTGCGCTCCGGCGGCCAGAGCCGCCAGGGCGCTTCCACGCTGACCCAGCAGCTGGCCCGCAGCGGCCTGCTCGGGATCGGCAAGGAACAGACCGTCACCCGCAAGTTCAACGAGGTGCTGTACGCGCTGATCATGGAGGCGCGCTACGACAAGCGCACCATCCTGGAGGCCTACCTCAACCAGGTGTACCTGGGCCAGCGCGGCAGCCAGGCGATCCACGGCATGTCCTCCGGCGCCGAATTCTGGTTCGGTCGTGACCTGTCCTCGCTCAACACCGAACACATCGCGCTGCTGATCGGGCTGGTCAAGGGGCCGTCCTACTACGACCCGCGCCGCAACCCCGAGCGCGCGCTGGACCGGCGCAACTTCGTGCTCGGCAAGCTGCACGAAAACGGCCTGATCGACGACGCCGAGCTGCAGCGTGCGCTGAAGGCGCCGCTGGGCGTGCCGAAGAACCCCGGCCTGATCGCCGCCAACCGGTTCCCGGCCTATGTCGACCTGGTGCGCCGCCAGCTGGGCCATGACTACCCCGAAGCCGTGCTGCAGGGCGCTGGCCTGAGCGTGATGACCGGCATGGCGCCCTCGGCCCAGGCCTATGCCGAAGGTGCGGTGACCAAAACGCTGAAGTCGCTGGAAAACAAGCGCCGCCCCGAACTGCAGGCCGGCCTGGTGCTGACCGACGTGCACAACGGCGACGTGCTGGCCGTGGTCGGCAGCCGCGATGTGTCCGAGCCGGGCTTCAACCGCGCCATCGAAGCGCAGCGGCAGGTCGGCTCACTGCTCAAGCCGTTCGTGTACCTGCTGGCGCTGGCCCAACCGGACAAGTATTCGCTGGCCACCTTCGTCGATGATTCGCCGGTGACCGTGCAGCTCAGCCGCGGCAAGCGCTGGACCCCGGGCAATGCGGACAACCGCAGCCACGGCACCGTGCGCCTGGTCGATGCGCTGGCCAATTCCTACAACCAGGCCACCGTGCGGGTGGGCATGCAGGTGGGGCCGGAGCGGGTCACCCAGCTGATCCACGTGCTGGCCGGGTTGAAGGCCGAGAGCAATCCGTCGGTGATCCTGGGCGCGACCGACCAGAGCCCCTATGCGATGGCGCAGCTTTACCAGTTCCTGGCGTCCGGTGGCGAGATCCAGCCGCTGCACGCCGTGCGCGGCGTGCTCGATCCGCAGGGCAAGCTGCTCAAGCGCTATGACAAGACCCCGGCGCCGGCCCAGGAAGGCGACTCCATCGCCGCCAACCTGATCAGCATCGGCCTGCAGCAGGTGGTGTCCAGCGGCACCGCCGCGCGCCTCAACGCCGATGGCCTGTCGCGCCTGCAGGCGGCCGGCAAGACCGGTACCTCCAACGATGGTCGTGACAGCTGGTATGCCGGCTATACCGGCGACCACCTGGCGGTGGTCTGGATGGGCAACGACCAGAACGAGCAGACCGGCCTGTTCGGCGCCACCGGCGCCATGCGGGTCTGGTCGGGCATCTTCAGCCGCCTGCCGAGCGCGCCGTTGAAGGTCAGCAACAAGGGCCTGGACTGGCAGCCGGTGGAAGCCGGCGGCACCGCCGCCACCGACGAGTCCTGCCCGGGCGCGCGCCGCTTCCCGTTCGTGGTCGGCTACGCGCCGGCCTACACTGCCTGCGTGGCCCCCACCGCATTGCCGGAAGGCGAAGGCGGCGAGGGTGGCGAAGGCGGTGGCTGGCGCAGCTGGTTTGGCCTGGACAAGAAGCCCGAACCGGCCGCCGAGCCGGCCCAGGCCGCCCCCGCGGCCACTCCCCCCGCTCGATGAAGCGCAACGCAAGGCAGCTCCGCATGACGACTTCCCGCACCGTGATCCGTACCGCTTCCGTGCTCGCGCTCGGCCTGGCGTTGGCCGCCTGCGTGTCCACCGCGCCGCCGGTGAAGCCGCCAGTCGACACCACCACGCCGGCCCAGCGCATGGCGGCCGTGGATGCCAGCGCAGGCAAGGACGACAAGGAGCTGGATGTGCAGCCGCTGCGCGATGCCGGCATCGAGGACCTGCGCGTGGTGGCCAAGTCCAAGCGCCAGGCCAACGACCTGGCCGGTGCGGCCGAAGCGCTGGACCAGGCGCTGCTGATCAACGAAGGTGATCCGTCGATCGTGCAGGAACGCGCGGAGATCGCGCTGCTGCAGGGCGACTGGGCCCGCGCCGAAACGCTGGCCCGCAAGGCGGTGGAGCTGGGCTCGAAGACCGGCCCGCTGTGCCGCCGCCACTGGGCGACCATCGAACAGGCGCGCCTGGCGCGCGGCGAGAAGGAAAACGCGGCATCGGCGCACGCCCAGCTGGAAGGA
>NZ_JBNBBE010000009.1:0-15300 GCF_050031795.1 Stenotrophomonas sp. SrG | reverse complement strand
CCTCGGGCTCCGGGCCCCCCGCCCCCCCCGCCCGCGGGCCCCCCCCGCGGGGGGCCCCCACGCTCGCCAGCCAACTTGATGCCTTCGTCGCCCGTCCGGCGCAGCTGCGCCTGACCACGGCCATCGCCGAAGCCTTCGACCAGCGCGAGGTGCTGCTGGCCGAGGCCGGCACCGGCACCGGCAAGACCTTTGCCTACCTGGTGCCGGCGCTGCTGTCGGGCCTGAAGACCATCATTTCCACCGGTACCCGCGCGCTGCAGGACCAGCTGTACCACCGCGACCTGCCGCGCGTGCGTGCCGCGCTCGGGGTGGGGCACAGCAGCGCGCTGCTCAAGGGGCGGTCCAATTACCTGTGCCGGTACCGGCTGCAGCAGGCGCGCGGCGAGCCGCGCTTCACTTCGCCGCAGGAAGTGGCGCAGTTCCAGCGCATCCTGGCCTGGTCGGGGCGTACGAAATTCGGCGATATGGCCGAACTGGAAGCGCTGCCCGACGATTCGCCGCTGTACCCGATGGTCACCTCCACGGTGGACAACTGCCTGGGTACGGAGTGCCCGTTCTGGGATGACTGCTTCGTAGTGCAGGCGCGCCAGCGTGCACAGGCGGCCGACGTGGTGGTGGTCAACCACCACCTGCTGCTGGCCGACCTGGCGCTCAAACAGGAGGGCTTCGGCGAAATCCTGCCGGGCGCGCAGGCGTTCGTGATCGACGAGGCGCATCAGTTGCCGGAGCTGGCCGCCAATTTCTTCGGCGAAGGATTCGGCATGCGGCCGTGGCAGGAGCTGGCGCGCGACTGCCTGGCCGAGAGCCGCAGCGTGGCCGGTGCGCAGGCCGCGCTGCACGCGCATGCCGGCGCGCTGGAGCAGACCCTGCGCGAGCTGCGCACGGCGATGGACGGCCTGCCCGCGCGCGGTACCCAGTGGCGCGCCCTGGCGGTGCCGCAGGTGCGCGATGGCTTCGATGCCGCGATGAGTGCGCTGGTGGCGCTGCGCGACGTACTGGATGGCGTGCGCGCGTCGTCGCCCGGCCTGGATGCCTGCCACGCGCGGGCGATGGAGGCGGTGTCGCGGTTGTCGCGCTGGTTGGGCGATGATGCGCCGCTGCTGGACTTCGATACCGAGCCGGAGCAGGTTCCAGCACCGGCCGAGGTGCTCTGGTATGAGCTCACCCCGCGTGGCTTCCGCTGCCAGCGCACGCCGATGGATGTGTCCGGGCCGCTGCGCGAGCACCGCCAGCGTTCGATGGCGGCGTGGATATTCACCTCGGCCACGCTGACGGTGGACGGCAGGTTCGAGCACATCGCCCAGCGGCTGGGCCTGGACGACCCGATCACGTTGCTGCAGCCCAGTCCGTTCGACTGGGCCCGGCAGGCGCTGTGCTATCTGCCGACCGACCTGCCGGATCCGGCCGCGCGCGGCTTTGGTACCGCGCTGATCCGCGCGCTGACCCCGGTGCTGGAGGCATCGGGCGGGCGCGCATTCCTGTTGTTTGCCTCGCATCGCGCATTGCGTGAAGCCGCCGAAGCACTGCGCGACGCGCCGTGGCCGTTGTTCGTGCAGGGTGAGGCGCCGCGCGCCACGCTGCTGCAGCGCTTCCGCGAATCGGGCAACGGCGTGCTGCTGGGCTCGGCCAGCTTCCGCGAGGGCGTGGACGTGGTGGGCGACGCGTTGAGCGTGGTGGTGATCGACAAGCTGCCGTTCGCCGCCCCCGATGACCCGGTGTTCGAGGCACGGCTGGATGCAATCCGCCGCGATGGTGGCAACCCGTTCCGCGACGAGCAGCTGCCGCAGGCGGTGATCGCGCTCAAGCAGGGCGTGGGGCGGCTGATCCGCAGCGAGACCGACCGGGGCGTGCTGGTGCTGTGCGACCCGCGCCTGGTCAGCCGCAGCTACGGCCGCACCTTCCTGGATTCGCTGCCGCCGTTCCGGCGCACGCGGTCGCTGGGCGATGTGCAGACCTTCTTTGCGCCACAATGGCCTGCCGCTGCTGCCGACACCGGGACTGCCAGTCCCGCCCCGGTTGCCGATGCCTTTCCTACTTCCCTGTTCTGATCCCCATGAAACTGCTCGCCTTTGAAACCGCCACCGAAGCCTGCTCCGTTGCCCTGTACGTGGATGGGCAGGTGCGTGAGCGCTTCGAGATCGCCCCGCGCCGCCATGCCGAACTGAGCCTGCCCTGGGCCGAGGAACTGCTGGCCGAGGCCGGGCTGGCGCGCTCGCAGCTGGATGCGGTTGCGTTGGGGCGGGGGCCGGGCGCGTTCACCGGCGTGCGGCTGGCGATTGCCATCGCACAAGGCATCGCGCTGGCGCTGGATCGCCCGTTGATCCCGGTCTCCACCCTGCAGGTGCTGGCGCTGCGCGCGCCGGCTGAAGCCACCCACGTGCTGAGCAGCATCGATGCGCGCATGGGCGAGGTCTATGCGGCGCGCCACGTGCGCGTGGATGGCCAGTGGCAACTGCAGGGCGAGGAAGTGGTGTGTGCGCCGGAGGCTGTGGAACTGCCCGATGGCAGCCGCTGGTTCGGTGTCGGTACGGGCTTCGGCGCGGCCGAGGGCGTGCTGGCCACGCGGCTTGCCGATCAGCTGGACGGTGTCGACGCGCAGGCATTGCCGCGTGCCTCCGACCTGCTGGCGCTGGCGGTGCCGATGTTCGAGCGCGGCGAGGCGATGGCCCCGGAGCTGGTCGAACCGGCTTACCTGCGCAACAACGTCGCCTTGACCCTGGTCGAACAGCAGGCCGCGCGGGCGGCAAAGCAGCGCTGATCAATCAGAGCGCCCGGAGCCGCCGTTACCGGTCGTCGCGCAGCTCGCCGCCGGGCAGGAACACCCAGGTCCGGGTGACCTGCAGGATATCCACGCCGTCATCGGTCTTGGGCAGCGGCGGGAACGGCTGGGCCAGGCGGATCACCCGCAGCGCGGTTTCATCCAGCAGCGGCGTGCCGCTGCTGCGCAGGATCCGGCTGCTTTCCACGCTGCCATCGCGGCGCACGCCCACGGTGATCACCACCTGGCCGCCCAGCCGGCGCTGGCGCGCCTCGTCGGGGTAGTTGAGGTTGCCCACGCGTTCGGCGCGGTCCACCCACGCGCGCAGGTAATTGGCGTAGGCGTATTCGCGGGTGCTGGCCGACACGAACTTGCGGTTCGGGCGCTTGGCGTACTGTGCCGAACGCAGGTGCACCTCGGCGGCCAGCCGGGCCATTTCGGCATCGCGCTGTTCGCGCGCGGTCATCGCCGCGTCCGGCTGCGGATGCTCCGGCAGTGGCTGTGGCTGCGCCTCGGCGATCGGGTCGGGGCTGTTGCGGCTGGCCACCACCCGCGCCTGCGGCGGTGGCGGGCGCGCCGCATCTTGGCGCTGCTGCGGCACCGGCGACAGCCCGGCCTGGGGCTGCGGCACGATCCCGGTCTGGTTGTCACGCGGGCGCTGCGCCTTGTCGTGGTCGCCGCCGCCCTGCTGGTTGGCCTGGGCCAGGAAGTCGGCCTGCCTGGGGGTCAGCGGGGTCTGGGTCTGGCTGAAGATCACGTCCAGGGTCGGCACCAGCGCGGCATTGTCGCTGACCGCGAAGCCCACCCCCAGGATCAGCAGCGCATGCACCAGCGCCGACAGCGCCAGGGTCGCGCCCAGGCGCTGCGATTCGCGGGCCTGCAGGGGCACCATCGGAGCGACCGCCGTACTCATTGCGCCAGGCTGGCCTCGATCGCGTCGAACAGGGTGCCGGCGATGTTCAGCCCGAACTGCGCATCCAGTTCGCGCACGCAGGTGGGGCTGGTGACGTTGACCTCGGTGAGGTAATCACCGATCACGTCCAACCCCACGAAGCGCATGCCACGGCGCTTCATCTCCGGCCCGACCTGGGCGGCGATCCAGCGGTCGCGCTCGCTCAGCGGGCGGCCTTCGCCGCGACCACCGGCGGCCAGGTTGCCGCGGAACTCGTCGCCCTGCGGAATCCGCGCCAGGCAGTAATCCACCGGCTCTCCGTCGACCAGCAGGATGCGCTTGTCGCCGGCGGTGATGTCGGGGATGAATTTCTGAGCCAGGGTCAGCCTGCGCTCGCCATCGGTCAGCGTTTCCAGGATCACGTTGAGGTTCGGATCACCGGTGCCGCTGCGGAAGATCGAGCGCCCGCCCATGCCGTCCAGCGGCTTGAGCACGGCCTGGCCATGTTCCAGCACGAACGCCTTCAGGTCGGCGTGGCGGCGGCTGACCAGGGTCGGCGGGCAGCACTGCGGGAAGAGCAGGGCGGCCAGCTTCTCGTTGTAGTCGCGCAGGCCCTGCGGGTCGTTCACCACCAGCGCCCCCGCCTGCTGGGCCACGCCCAGTACCTGGGTGTCGTAGATGAATTCGGCATCCACCGGCGGATCCTTGCGCATCAGCACCACCTGGCCGGGGCCGAAGGTGGTCTGGCCGAAT
This sequence comes from Stenotrophomonas sp. SrG, assembly GCF_050031795.1. Lineage (NCBI taxonomy): Bacteria > Pseudomonadati > Pseudomonadota > Gammaproteobacteria > Lysobacterales > Lysobacteraceae > Stenotrophomonas > Stenotrophomonas sp. SrG. The sequence goes on along the minus strand of NZ_JBNBBE010000009.1, from coordinate 10,897 downwards.
TCGCCCAGCGTGAACCAGTCATGCTTGTCGTCGCGCACCTGCAGCGGGGCGGTACGGGCCATCGCCACCCCGTCGCGCAGCGCCAGCCCGCCGGGGCTGACGTAGTGCAGGGCATGGCCACGGCGCTGGGCTTCCAGCAGCATGGCGAAGGTGGTGTCCTTGGCGATCTTGATATGGGCGATGGCATCCATCACCACGATGACGTTCAACGGCATGGTCGCAACCTGGCGGGCAGGCGCTGATGGTAGCGGCAATGCGCCCGTATTGCCTGCCCGGAGCGGCGGAACGCAGCGTCCGGCGGTCTTCACGCTTTGCGCAGTTCCGGGCCGGGCCGGTTCGCGGGGGGCGCTCCCGGCTTGGCTTGGGAAGCACACCCTTGATGACGGCCGCGTGGTGGGATATAGATACGCTTTCGCAGCGGCGCCGGACCAAAGCAGAAGCGTCGCGCGCTCGGGGAAAGGTAATGACTGAAAACATGGCTGCGGGTGGGGAACTCGCAGGGCTCAGGGTGATGGTCATCGATGATTCGAAGACCATCCGCAGAACGGCCGAAACGCTGCTCAAGCGTGAAGGCTGCGAAGTAGTGACCGCGACCGATGGTTTCGAGGCGTTGGCGAAGATCGCCGACACACAGCCGCAGATCATCTTCGTGGACATCATGATGCCCCGTCTCGACGGGTATCAGACCTGCGCGCTGATCAAGAACAACCAGCTGTTCAAGGCCACGCCAGTGATCATGCTGTCGTCCAAGGACGGCCTGTTCGACAAGGCGCGCGGTCGCATCGTGGGCTCGGAGCAGTACCTGACCAAGCCTTTCACGCGTGAAGAACTGCTGGGTGCCATCCGCACATACGTAAACGCCTGACCAGGGGGGAAAGGCACAATGGCTCGAATCGTTCTGATCGAGGACTCACCGACCGACCGGGCGGTGTTCATCCAATGGTTGACCAAGGCCGGGCACGAAGTGCTCGAGGCCGGCAACGCCGAGGACGGGATCAAGCTCGTCCAGGAACACCAGCCGCAGCTTGTGCTGATGGACGTGGTGCTGCCGGGCATGAGCGGCTTCCAGGCGACCCGCGCGCTGAACCGCGATGAGAAGACCAAGGCCATCCCGGTGATCATCGTCAGTACCAAGGCGATGGAAACCGACAAGGCCTGGGGGCTGCGCCAGGGCGCGGCCGCCTATGTGGTCAAGCCACCGCGCGAAGAAGACCTGATCGCGCAGATCAATGAACTGCTGGTGTCCTGATGCGTTCTCCCTTCGACATCCTTGAAGCCTACGAACGGCGCAGCCTGGCCCATGCGGTGCAGCTGCCCGAGCGGCAGTTCGCCCAGGACCTGTGGCGCGGCGTCGGCTACCGGGTTGGCAAGCGCCACCTGGTCTCGGACTTCCGCGAGGTGGTCGAAATCGTGCCGATGCCGCCGATCACCCCGGTGCCTGGCGCGCAGCCGTGGCTGCTGGGCGTGGGCAACCTGCGCGGCAACCTGTTCCCGGTGGTCGACCTGAAGTACTTCATGGAAGGCGAGCGCACCGTGCAGCAGGAAGGCCAGCGGGTGCTGATCATGCGCCAGGCCGGCGGCGACGTTGCCCTGACCATTGATGAACTGTTCGGCCAGCGCAGCTTCCAGCTGGACCAGGACATCGAGAGCGGCGATCTGGCCAGCGGCCGTTACGCCCATTTCATCGACCGCGCGTTCCATGGCGACGGCCACGACTGGGGCGTGTTCTCGCTCTCGCTGTTGTCCCGTACCCCCGAATTCAGGCAGGCCGCGGCGTGAACGCTGCAGCCTGCCTCACTGCATTGAAGATCGAGGTTGAACGATGAGTACTTCTTCGGAAACCGCCAAGGCCGGCAAGCTGGGCACGGTAGGAACCAATTTCTGGCTGGGTCTGCTGGCCCTGTCGATGATCGTGTTCGGCGTCAACACCGGTGTGGCCACCTGGCAGGGCAGCCGCCTGGCCGGTGCCAGTACCGGCGCGGCCGATCTCCAGGTGCTGTCCCAGCAGTTGGCCAACCAGGGCCGTGAAGCGGTCTCGGGCAACGCCCAGGCCTTCACCGCCTTCAAGGACACCAAGGCGCGCATCGAAAGCACGGTGAGCAGCCTGCAGGGCCGCTACGGCAGCGAAGCCAACGTGTCCGGTCCGCTCAACCAGCTGACCCAGACCTGGGAGCCGCTCGGCAAGAGCGCGGCGCAGCTGGTGGCGAGTGAACCGGCGGTGCTGGCCCTGGCCGGCAACGCCAACAACTTCGTCAACGGCGTGCCTGCCCTGCAGGCCCAGCTCAACGAAGTTGTGCGTGCCATGTCGGCCAGCGGCGCCCCGGCCTCGCAGGTGTATAACGCCCTGCAGCAGGTCGTGGTGGTGGGCTCGATGGCCCGCCGGGTGACCGAAATGCGCGCCGGTGGTGGCAACGCGGCCGCTGCGGGCGATGCGCTGGCCCGCGACTCCGTGGTGTTCACCCAGGTGCTGGATGCGCTGCGCAACGGCAATGACGAACTGGGCATCGCCCCGGTCCGCAACGCCGCCGCGCTGGGCGCGCTGGAGCAGTCGCAGAAGCAGTGGGACACGATGAAGCAGGACGCTGACGCGATCCTGGCCAGCTCGCGCCAGCTGTTCTCGGCGCAGTCCTCGGCCGCGGCGCTGACCGCCGGCTCCAACAAGATGCTGGATGACAGCAAGAAGCTGTTCGAGGCGTTCTCCTCGTTCGGCTCGGTGCGCGACACGCGCCTGTTCCCGAACTTCTGGCTGGGCGTGATCTCCGGTGCGCTGTCGCTGATCGCCATCATCGGCTTCGTCAGCAGCACCGTGCGCAGCCGTTCGCGCGAGCAGGAACTGCGCTACCAGACCCAGGTGGAATTCAACAGCCGCAACCAGCAGGCCATCATGCGGCTGCTGGACGAAATCAGCTCGCTGGGTGAAGGCGACCTGACGGTCAAGGCCTCGGTGACCGAGGACATGACCGGCGCCATCGCCGACGCAATCAACTACGCCGTGGACGAACTGCGCCACCTGGTGACCACCATCAACGACACGTCGGCCAAGGTCGCCGTGTCCACCCAGGAAACCCAGGCCACGGCCATGCAGCTGGCCGAAGCGGCGGGCCACCAGGCCAACCAGATCACCTCGGCATCGGACCGCATTGGCGAAATCGCGTCGAGCATTGAACAGGTGTCGCGCAACTCCGCCGAGTCGGCCGACGTGGCACAGCGCTCGGTGGTCATCGCCGCCGAAGGTGCCGGCGTGGTGCGTGAAACGATCCAGGGCATGGACCAGATCCGCGACCAGATCCAGGAAACCTCCAAGCGCATCAAGCGCCTGGGCGAGTCCTCGCAGGAAATCGGTTCGATCGTGGAACTGATCAACGACATTTCCGAGCAGACCAACATCCTGGCGTTGAACGCCGCGGTGCAGGCGGCCTCGGCCGGTGAAGCCGGCCGTGGTTTCGCGGTCGTGGCCGACGAAGTGCAGCGCCTGGCAGAGCGCACCTCCGGTGCGACCCGCCGAATCGAGAACCTGGTCCAGGCCATTCAGGCCGATACCAACGAAGCGGTCAGCTCGATGGAGCAGACCACCGCCGAAGTGGTGTCCGGTGCACGCCTGGCCGAGGATGCCGGCACGGCGCTGACCGAAATCGAACGCGTGTCCAACGCGCTCAACAACCTCATCAAGAACATCTCGATCGCCGCCCAGCAGCAGTCGTCGGCCGCGTCGGACATCACCCGCACCATGGGCGTGATCCGTCAGATTACCGGCCAGACCTCGCAGGGCGCGGGACAGACCGCCGAGTCGATCGGTCATTTGGCACAGCTGGCGGCCGACCTGCGCCGCTCGGTTGCCGACTTCAAGCTGCCGGCGTGAGCCGCGGGCAGGGCGGAGAGGGAAGGAATCAGCAGATGATGCATCGCGATAAAGCACAGCACGACATGCGCGCCCACCTGCCGGGAGACCTGGCATGAGCACGCTGCGCGATGCCATGAGCCACGCCGCCCTGGGCTGGGTGAAGCCGGAGCTGGACGAGACCCTGCGCCAGGTGCGCAACGAGCTCGAGTACTACGCCGAAGACCCTGCCGATGGCAGCCGCATGCGCTTCTGCGCCGGCTACCTGCACCAGGTGCAGGGCACCCTGCGCATGGTCGAGCTGTATGCCCCGGCGATGGTGGCCGAGGAGATGGAACAGCTGGCCAATGCCATCGGTGCCGGGGAAGTGCCCGACCGCGACGAAGCCTGCGCCACCCTGATGCGCGGCAGCGTGCTGCTGCCCGATTACCTGGAGCGCCTGCAGAACGGTCACCGCGACATTCCGATCGTGCTGCTGCCGCTGCTGAATGACATCCGCCTGGCGCGCGCCGCGCCGGTGATCAATGAAAGCGTGCTGTTCGCGTTCGCGCCGGACAGTGCCAGCGCCACCGAGGCCGAACTGGACCACGCACGTGGCAGCCTGAGCGGCCGCAACCGCGAGCTGCTCGACACCGTGGGCAATGCGGTCAAGGAAGAGCTGCTGCGCATCAAGGACGCACTGGACCTGCACCTGCGTACGGGCGGCGAGCCGGCCCAGCTGCAGACCCAGGTCAACGAACTGGGCGCGGTCGCCGACACCCTGGGCATGATGGGCCTGGGCGTGGCCCGCGGCGTGGTCGTGCAGCAGCGCGATGCGCTGCGTGGCGTGGTCGACGGCCAGCAGCAGATCGATGAAACCCTGCTGCTGGATATCGCCGGTGCGCTGCTGTACGTGGATGCCTCGCTGGACGACCAGGTCGCCCACCTCGGCGCCGGCGGCAGTGGCGAAGACGATCCGAGTGCGGCCGAAGGCCGGCGTACCGTTGAAGTGCTTGCCCACGAGGCGATCGCCAACTTCTCGGCCGCGCGCGAGCATTTCGTCGCGTTCATCGAAACCAACTGGAACCACGAGCAGCTGCACGAAGTGCCACGCCTGCTGGGCGAGGTCGCCGGCGCGCTGCGCATGCTCGACCTTTCCACGCCGGCCGATTACCTGCAGGGCGTGCGCCAGTACATCGCGGTCGAGCTGATCGGCCGCCAGCGCGTACCCAGCGGCCGCCAGCTGGACACCCTGGCCGACGCCATGGCCAGCCTGGAGTATTACCTCGAAGCCCTGCGCGAACGCCGCCAGGGTCGCGACGACATTCTCGACATCACCCGCACCAGCCTGGAAACGCTGCGTTACTGGCCACTGCCGGACGAAAATGCCGCCCCGGTCGATGCCAGCGCTGAAGCGCTGCCGGTTGCCCCGGAACACGTGGAGCTGACCGGATGGGATGCCCCCGTGGTGGCCCCGGTGGAAACGGCGGTCACGCCGGCCGCCCCGGCACCGGGCGACGTTCCTTCGCCGCCGCTGCCGGACTTCACCTTCGAGCCGCTGCCTGAGCTCGCTGCCGCCGCGCCCGTCGCGCCGGCCAGCAAGCCCGCGCCGACGCTGGTGTTCGAAGCGTCGACGGCCCCGGTCGCTGCGGACGCGCCACAGTGGACGCTGCACAGCGAACCGGTGCGTACCGATGACGCTCCCACCTTCGCCCACTTCGATCCGGTGCTGGCGGAAGAGGCCAGCGTCGGCACGTCGTGGCAGGCCGCACCGGCAACCGACATCGCACCGATCGCCCTCGATGGCGTGGACGCAACACCGTCCGACACCGGAGCACCGATCGCCACCGGGTTCGACCCGGTCGCCGCCGAACACGATGCACTGGAACTGAGCGACGAGCCGATCGAATTCACCTTCGACGAGCCGCTGCACAATGCGGGCGACGTACTCTCGCTGCAGATCGACGACGCGCCGGCCACCGACAGCAGCGAGCTGGATGTGCAGGCACTGCCGGCGTTCCTGCAGGAGCAGGCCGAGCCGGTTGAAGACGAACCGGTTGAAGCGGTCGCCGTACCGGCCGACGACCTGATCGAGGCCCGCCAGGACGAGGCTCGCGAAGACGAAGCTGCCATCGAAGCAACGGGCGTGGGCTCCGTCGCTGGCGTGCAGGAAGCCGTGATCAGCAAGATCGAGCTGGACGACGAATCCGCGCGCTTCCTTGCCGAGCTGGATGCCGCCGCCGCGCAGTTCTCCACCGCGCCGGCTGTCGAGGCGCCTGCCGTGGTCGACGCGCCGGTTGCCGCTGACGAGCCGGGCACCATCGACGCCGGCTTCGAGGACGATGGCGAGAACATCGACCAGGATATCCGCGACGTCTTCATCGAAGAGTTCGACGAGGAACTGGTCAACCTGGGCAACCTGCTGCCGGTGTGGCGCATGGCCCCGGACAACATGGACCGCCTGCGTCCGATCCGCCGCGTGTTCCACACCCTGAAGGGCAGTGGCCGCCTGGTTGGCGCGCGCACCCTGGGCGAGTTCAGCTGGAAGATCGAAGGCATGCTCAACCGCGTGCTGGACGGCAGCCGCCCGGCATCGCCGGCGGTGGTGGCAATGGTCACCCAGGCCTATGAAGTACTGCCGCAGCTCAACGCTGCGCTGCGCGATGGCAGCCGCGTGAGCGCGGACCTGCAGGCCATGCAGGGCATCGCCGACCGCGTTGCCGCGGGCGAGGAAACCTTCCATGTGCCGCTGCAGCGGCCGACTCCGGCCGCCGCGCCGGTGGAGCCGACCGACGTGGCCGTGGCCGACGTCGCGCAGGAAGCCGCCGACGTCGAGGCCGTCGAGGCGGTCGAGGAAACCGGCGGAACCCCGGCCAACATCGACGAGGTGCTGCGCGAAATCCTGGAGGCCGAAGTCGAGGCCCACCACGCCACGCTGCAGGCCTGGCTGGAAGAAGCTCAGGCGGCGCCGCAACCGGTCACCGATACCCTGCTGCGCGCGGTGCACACCATGAATGGTGCGTTCGCGATGACCGACGTGCCGGAAATCACCGCAGTCACCGGTAACGCCGAGAGCTTCATCAAGCGCTCGCTGGCGGCCGATGCGGTGCCGGGCACCGAAGGCGTCGAGGCACTGGCCGCTGCCGCCGTTGCGATCCGTACCACGATGGTGGCGCTGCAGGCCGACGCCCCGCGCATTCCGTCGCAGGCTGCGCTGGCCGAACGCCTGCAGGCGCTGGCCGAAACGCTGCCCGAAGCACGTTGGCCGGCACTGGTTGCCGACGATGGCATGGACCTGGACGGTGATGACGCCGACGAACGGGATGCCGTTGCCGATGCCGACAACGACGCGGAGGCCGATGCATCCCAGGCCGCGCACGATGTCACCGCCCATGAGCTGGCCGCGTTCTCCGCACAGTTCGATGAGCGCAATGGCTACGCCGTTGCCGACGACAGCACCGACGCCGGGCTGCAGCAGGCCATCGTCGAGGCCGACGCGCTGTCGCTGGTCGACGCCGGCGAAACGGCCGACGATGCCCTGGTGGTCGATGAGCTGACGGGCAGCGACGATCTTTCGGCCTACTTCAACGCCGAACTGGTGACTCCGTTCGACGCGCCGTCCAGCGCGCCGGTCGATACCACGCCGGAAACCGTGGACGCCCCCATCGTCCAGCAAGGCCTGGAAACCGTGGAGCTGACGGGTGCGGACGATCTGTCGCGCTTCTACGAGCACACCCTGCCGGACACGGTGGAGGTTGCGGACGCAGCTGCCGCGGAACCGTCGCAGCCGCTCGACATCGTCGCCGAAGAGATCGTGGCCGAAGAGATCGTGGCCGAAGAGATCGTGGCCGAAGAGATCCAGGCCGAAGAGATCCAGGCCATCGAACTGGAGGTCGTGGAAGTCGAGGCGCTGCACGACGCGATCGAATCGGAGGCCGACGCACCGGTCACCGCCGATGACAGCGCCGGGTACAGCCTGGATGCCATCGAAGATCACGAAGACGCTGCGGTGCTGGAAGACGTCATCCCGTCGACCCCCGCGTTCGGCGAATCGGTTGAGCTGCAGCAGGCGCTGGACGATGGCCTGACCATCGTCGACGGTCCCGATGCGGAGGCAACTGCCGACGACGCTCCGGTGCTGGGCCTGGATGCGCGCCACGAAGCTCTGGACGAACGCGATGCATTCGCCGAGTCCGAAGCAGGCCTGTCCGATGCCGAAGCATCGTCGCCGTCGGCACCCCTGTTCGAACTGGAAGACGCCCCGCTGTCCGCCGCCATTGCGGCGGACGAAGCGGCCGCCGAAGAAGAGGAAATCGACGACGCCGGTTCGCTGGACTTCAGCGTGCTGGACCGCGAGCTGGTCGACATCTTCGTCGAGGAAGGCAAGGACCTGCTCGACCATTGCGATGGCCTGATCAGCGAACTGCGCGCCGCGCCCCAGGATCGCGAAGCGATCGCCGGGCTGCAGCGTGATCTGCACACCCTCAAGGGTGGCGCACGCATGGCCGGCATCAACGCCATCGGCGACCTGGGCCACGGCATCGAATCGCTGCTGGAGGCGGTCGCCGCCAACCGTACCGATATCGACCGCAGCGACGTCCACCTGCTGGAACGCGGCTTCGACCGCCTGCACCAGATGCTGACCCGCACCGGTCGCCACCGCGACGTGGCCATGCCGGACGACCTGATCGCCGCGTTCGAGGCGCGCACGCTCGGCCGCGTCGAGGCAGAAGACGCGCCCGCCGCGCCTGCTGCCGCGGTCGAGGTCCCGGCGGTGGTCGATACGGCGGTTGCGTCGGCACCGTTGTCCGCACCGGTGCCGCTGGAAGCGTCCACTGACGAAGACACCCTGGCGCGTCCGCAGCAGGAGCAGGTGCGCGTGCGCGCCGACCTGCTGGACCGCCTGGTCAACCACGCCGGTGAAGTGGCGATCTACCGGTCGCGCCTGGAACAGCAGCTGGGTGCCTTCCGCGGTGCCATGGGCGAACTGGACCGCACCAATGCGCGCCTGCGCGACCAGCTGCGTCGCCTGGACCTGGAAACCGAAGCCCAGATCGTGGCCCGTTACCAGCGCGAGCAGGAACAGGTCGACCACAAGTTCGACCCGCTGGAACTGGACCGCTTCTCCACGCTGCAGCAGCTCAGCCGTGCGCTGAACGAATCCGCAGCCGACCTTGGCGGCCTTCAGGGCGTGCTGGACGATCTGTCGCGCCAGTACGACGTCCTGCTGCAGCAGCAGTCGCGGGTCAGCTCGGAACTGCAGGATGGCCTGATGCGCGCGCGCATGGTGCCGTTCGACGGCCTGGTGCCGCGCCTGCGCCGCGTGGTCCGCCAAGCCGGCCAGGACACCGGCAAGCAGGTCCACGTCACCCTGGACGGTACCCACGGCGAACTGGACCGCAACGTGCTCGACCGCATGGTCGCGCCGCTGGAACACATGCTGCGCAACTCCGTGGCCCATGGCCTGGAGACCCCGGAGCAGCGTCGTGCCGCCGGCAAGCCGGAGGAAGGCGAGATCGCCATCCGCCTGCGCCGCGAAGGCTCGGAAATCGTGCTGGAAGTGGCCGATGACGGCGCTGGGCTGAACCGCGAGGCGATCCGTCGCCGCGCCGAACAGCGCGGCCTGGTCGAGGCCGACGCCGTGCTCAGCGATGCCGAACTGGACGCGATGATCTTCTCGCCCGGGTTCAGCACCGCCGACCAGGTCAGCCAGCTGGCAGGCCGCGGCGTGGGCATGGACGTGGTGCACAACGAAGTGCGCCAGCTGGGCGGCTCGGTGGACATCCACTCGGTGCCGGGCAAGGGCGTCACCTTCACCCTGCGCCTGCCGCAGACCCTGGCGGTCACCCAGGCGGTGTTCGTGCAGATCGGCGAGACCACCTTCGCGGTGCCGGTCGCCTCGGTCAGCGGTATCGGCCGGATCTCGCGCGAGCGCTTCGAATCGGCCAACGGCGGTTACCACTACGGCGGCGAAGAATTCGCGCTGCACGACCTGGGTACGCTGGTCGGCCAGGGCCAGGCCCGTGCCGAAGGGCAGGACCAGGTGCCGCTGCTGCTGGTGCGCGCCGGTGAACTGCGTGCGGCCGTGGCGATCGACCAGGTGCTGGGCAACCGCGAAATCGTGGTCAAGCCGGTCGGCCTGCAGATTGCCTCGGTACCGGGCATCTACGGTGCCACCATCACCGGCGATGGCCGCGTGGTGGTGATCCTGGACGTCGCCCCGCTGGTGCGCCGTTACCAGGCCAACCCGCTCAAGCCGATCGCACCGGCCGCGCAGGCAACCGACCGCCAGGCCCCGTTGGTGATGGTGGTCGACGACTCGCTGACCATGCGCAAGGTCACCGGCCGCATCCTGGAACGCCACAACTTCGAAGTGGCCGTCGCCCGCGACGGTATCGAAGCGTTGGAGCGCCTGGAAGAGCGGGTACCCGACCTGATGCTGCTGGACATTGAAATGCCGCGCATGGATGGCTATGAACTGGCCACCGCCATGCGCGCCGATCCACGCTACAAGGGCGTGCCGATCGTGATGATCACCTCGCGCAGCGGCGACAAGCACCGTCAACGCGCCTTTGAAATCGGTGTCCAGCGTTACCTGGGCAAGCCGTACCAGGAGCTGGACCTGATGCGAAACGTGTATGACCTGCTGGGGATCGCCCGTGCCCGTGAATGACCTGAACCCGCTGCCGTCGGTGGCATTGCTGGCACGGGTCGGCCCGGCGCGTGAGCGCCTGCGCGAAGCGCTGGCCCAGGCCGGTGCGACCGTGGTGCTGGAAGAGGATCCCAACAGCGTGGATCTGGAAACCCTGGGCGGCGCGGACGCCGGCGCGGTGCTGATCGCGCTGGAACCGGCCATCGAGGATGCGCTTGAACGCCTCGACCCGGTGCTGGCCTCGCCGTCGCTGACGGTCATCTTCGACGAAGCCGAACTGGCTGCGCGCCGCGAGGGCTGGGAAGCCCAGCGCTGGGCGCGCCACCTGGTGGCCAAGCTGCACGGCCATCAGGACGTGCTGCCGCCGGGCGCCGAGCAGGAAGGCCTGCTGCAGCCCGAGCCCGGCCTGCCGCAGACACCTGCCGAAA
>NZ_JBNBBE010000008.1:0-192904 GCF_050031795.1 Stenotrophomonas sp. SrG | reverse complement strand
TGCCAGGACGCCGCCGACGGCGGTCAGCGCAACAACAACAACAACCCGCAGGGCGGCCAGAACCCGTACCAGCAGGGTCAGAACCAGGGCCAGGGCCAGAACCAAGGCCAGGGCCAGGGCAACCGCCGTGACCGTTTCCGCAATCGCCGTGACCGCGACCGCAATCGCGGCGGTGGTGGTGGTGGCTTCCGCGACGACGGCATGCCGCAGGACAATGGCGAACAGCAGCCGTTCGTGCGCAGCCAGCAGGCCAACGTGCCCGAGGGCTTCCCGGTCTATTCGCTGAGCGACCTCAAGCGCATGCCGGCCCAGAAGCTGCTGGAAATCGCCGAGCAGCTGCAGATCTCCGAAGGCGTCGCCCGCGCCCGCAAGCAGGACGTGATCTTCGCCCTGCTCAAGGTGCTCACCCGCCATGGCGACGGCGTGGCCGCCGACGGCGTGCTGGAAATCCTGCCGGACGGCTTCGGCTTCCTGCGCGCGGCTGAAGCCAGCTACCTGGCCGGGCCGGACGATACCTACATTTCGCCCAGCCAGATCCGCCGCTTCAACCTGCGCACCGGCGACCACCTGTCCGGCCGCATCCGCTTCCCGAAGGACGGCGAGCGTTACTTCGCGCTGTCGATCGTGGACACCATCAACGGTGAGCCGCTGGAAGCGTCCAAGAACAAGGTGCTGTTCGAGAACCTCACCCCGCTGTTCCCGCGCAAGCGCTTCACCCTGGAACGTGGCAACGGTTCGTCCGAAGACATCACCGGCCGCATCATGGATCTGATGGCACCGCAGGGTAAGGGTCAGCGCGCGCTGATCGTCTCCCCGCCCAAGGCCGGTAAGACCATGCTGATGCAGCAGGTGGCGACGGCGATCACCACCAACCACCCCGACGTGCACATGATCGTGCTGCTCATCGACGAGCGTCCGGAAGAAGTGACCGAAATGCAGCGCACCGTGCGCGGCGAAGTCATCAGCTCCACCTTCGACGAACCGGCCGCGCGCCACGTGCAGGTTGCCGAAATGGTGATCGAGCGCGCCAAGCGCCTGGTGGAACACAAGAAGGACGTGGTGATCCTGCTCGACTCGATCACCCGCCTGGCACGCGCCTACAACAACGTGGTGCCCAGCTCCGGCAAGGTGCTCACCGGTGGTGTGGACGCCAACGCCCTGCACCGCCCGAAGCGCTTCTTCGGTGCCGCCCGTAACGTTGAAGAAGGTGGCAGCCTGACCATCATCGCCACTGCGCTGGTCGACACCGGCAGCAAGATGGACGAGGTGATCTACGAAGAGTTCAAGGGCACCGGCAACAGCGAAGTGCACCTGAACCGTCGTATCGCCGAAAAGCGCGTGTACCCGGCCATCGATATCAACCGTTCGGGCACCCGCCGCGAAGACCTGTTGATCGAACCGGAGCTGCTGCAGAAGATCTGGATCCTGCGCAAGCTGCTGCACCCGATGGACGAAATCGCCGCGATGGAGTTCCTGCTCGACAAGATGAAGAACACCAAGTCCAACGACGAGTTCTTCGGTTCGATGAAGCGCTGACCGGCGCCAACATCGAAACAGGAAAAGGCCCCGCACTGCGGGGCCTTTTTGATGGTTGGGGGCCCCAACCGATCAGCGCTGGCTGACGGTAGGTGCCGACCGTTGGTCGGCACACGTCAAGGCCGCATCCGGTCCAACAATGGCCCGAAGTGTGGCGCAACCAACCCTGCTACCGCCTCCCCCACCGCCCCCCCCGCGCCCGCCGCGTTTACTTCCCCCGCGGCCGGCGCGGGGGGCCCCGGACTTCCCCAATCCAACCCGAGCCCGGCTCTGATCACCGTGGACACCGCCACCAGGATCAGCAGCGATGCCCCACCCAGGACGTGAACTAGTGTCATTGCCGGTTCCCCGCGTGCGTATGACCAGCACACTACCCGCGAACCGGCAGGCTTTCTTTGAATCTGTTCCTAAAGCGTCACCTCTCCGACAGAGACAGGTCAGCTCGATCCCGGTCGCGCGCGCCGTTGGCCGGCCGTGTGACGCCCCTGATCCACGCATCAACCCGAGCGGCCACTCCATTCTCCAAGGTTGCCTTTTCCAAGGCGGCTCAGGGAACCTCCACCGACCACACTGCCTCTTTTCCAACCCCGTAGCGCACGATCGAGAAGTCCTCATGCCGGAATACCACGGCGCTATCAGCACCCTCTGGCACGGACTCACGACGCGTCGGGACAGACGCACGGAATGGCACGTCGCCAGCAGGCAACGCCCAGAACGTGTCGCCGGCTCGCCCGATGATCACGTGAACCCGACCGGCAAGATCATTCACCTGGAAGTACGAGATTCCATCGCGCTCAAAGCCGTACACCTGCCAGTTCGGATCCTGGCTCGCGTTACTGGCCATCGGGTGAGATTGCCCCAATCCGTGGGACGCCAACTCGTTCCCATGATGGTCACTCAACTGAGCCGCGGCCGACATCGGCGCCATGGCGAGAAGCAGCACGGACGTCGCGCTGCAGATGGGCAAAAACCTCACTTTGACCTCCATTGGGTGAGTGGCAAGAGTGCCGAATGAATCGTAGTTCCTTCAGCAGAGGGTTCCCCTGAAGATCCTCTGATTCATATGCACGGTGCCCCTGCGATACAGACGCCGGGATATCTTCCCGCCCAGATTGAAGATCGAACGAGCATCACCAACAGCGTGTGACGTCCCGCAAGAACACACGATTTCTGCAAGTCTCGTATCTTTCCTATAATTCAAGACAACCATTGCATCGCGCTTATTTCGCCGATACCGTCCGCACCCGACGACCACCTGCATCCTCAGGGTGTCGTCTTCGGCAGAACGGAGAATCGCATGCAAACGGAGTGGCTGAAGAACGGACTGCATCTGAACTTTCGCATTCACCCACTGGGCCTTGCCATCGCGCTTGTCTACGCATTTGCGTACTGGGTAGCACGCGAGGTGTCGATGGATCAGTCCTATCTTCCCGCCGGCATACGAATCGCAGCACTCCTTCTCACTCCGCTGCGACTTTGGCCCTACCTTCTCGTCGGCGAGTACTGCTACTTCGCGTTCGCCCGATATCCCTTGATCGACCGCTACGGATGGACGTGGTTCGTCGTCAGCTCGGCCGTGCTGATGCCTGCGGTCATGTTGATCACCCACCTGCATCGGCGGATCATGAGTTCACGAGCAGGTGTCTGGCTCATTTGTGTAGCCGCCGTGTCGACTGTCACGGTGACGACATTGAACCTTTTGATCCCATACCTGCTCTGGCCCAACCCTCCGGCGGCGGGGTTTGGTACGGACGCGGTTCGCTTCCTGGTAGGCGATTTCATAGGGATCCTCACGATCGCGCCGCTGGCGCTGCTTTGGACGCATCGGAAAGAGGCGTTTGTCCTGCAGACCGGACGGATGGTGCCGACAGTGATCTGCCTCGTTCTGATGGCCTTCGTTGGATTCGCGGCGCTTTGGATCCCGGCGGCTCCTGGCCCGGCCAAAACCAATATTCTTCTATTGCTCGCCCTGCCTGCCATCGCCTTGACGTGCATGCATGGCTGGAGGGGAGCTGCCGTCAGCGTGCCCACCTGGAGCTTGATCGTGCGCCTGACCATGCCTGCGTCGGGCATGGCGGACTCCTTCGATCCCGCGGCCTTTTCGGCACAACAGAGCCTGGCGCTGGTTGGGATAGCGCTTCTGGCCGTTGGCACATGCTTCTCCCACTATTACCAAGAGCTCAGAATCCACAAGCTTGAGAAAGAGCGAGCCCTTTGCCACTCCAGAGCGGCTCATACCGCCACTGAGAAGGAACTCCGCTCGCGGGTGCTGGACATACGGCAGCTCAGCGAGGGTTTCGATGCCTCACTGAGCGACGTTGCTGAGTGGCTCAAGACCAAAGGCCACCAGGATCTCGCAGGCGGCCTCTTGAAGGTTACCGCTCTCCACTCCCGAAAATTCCGCGAGCAGGTCACGATGGTCTACCCAACGTCGCTGGAACACGTAGGGCTCTACCTCGCCCTCCAGATTGGCGGTATTGATGAAGCATGGAAGGCAACGGAGCGCCTGGCACCGCATCGACTGACGGGGGACCCATGCAGGCTGAGTGTCGGCCTTCAGCTTGCCGCGTACCGCACCATTATCGATGCAGTTTCCCTGCTGCTGGACCGCGAGCCGGGCCAGATACATATCCGCGCACGCTGCGGGGCATCGGCCGATATCAGGGGAATCGTCGTGTCGGTTTCCATACAGGACCCTCACCACAGCCTTTCCAGCGAGACGCTGGCCGCAGCCATCGAACGACTGACGGGAAGACCGCTGGCCTACGGCGGAACCATTCAGTGCCGCCGCAACCGCATCCGAATCCTGTTGCTGGAACAAGCAGACACCGACGCTGACAGCAAGGCCGTAGCAGCTCGGCGCCGATCAGCTCAGCGGTAGAGCCGGGCAATGCCCGGCTGACCCGCACGTCACCGGCACTCCACCACCCCCTCGGCCTTGTCCGCCTTCGTCGCGACCCGCACCTGGGTGAAGGCCGCGGCGAACGGCTTGTCCGCGCTGACCACGAACGGGGCTTCCACCGCGCCCAGGTCCACGCCCTTGCTGGCGAAGCAGGCCAGCGGAATGGTCACGGTGCGCTTCTGCCCCGCGGTGAGCGTTGCCAGCGCCGGGGCGATATCCACCCCGCCCTCGCAGCCGGTGCCGCACTGCATGGTCACCGTTACCGGCGAGGCGGGCGGGTGCTGCACCATCACGTCGAACTGCAACGCGCCGTTGCTGCGCGCCAGCGCGCCCAGGTTGCGCCGCGAGGTGCTGCGCGCGATCAGCTGCGCCGGGGCCAGCCAGGTCACTTCGCGGGCGTCCTGCTGGGTGTTGATCTGCACCGTGCGCACTTCGGCGACCGGCGTGGCGGCGGGCCAGCGCAGGCTGGCATTGAGATCGTTGCCGAGTGGCTGGGTGGCACCGCCAGCGGCGATGTGCAGCGAGAACGGCGCGTTATCCACGCGGTTGAAGATCGGCAGCGTGGTCACTTCACCGCAATGGTCCGGGTTGGTTTCGGGCAGGCGCGCGACCTGCGCGGGCTTGGCATAGCTCAGGCCATAGCCGAACTTGAACAGGTCCGGGCGCTTCGGGTCCGGGCGGTCGATCGGTGCCGGGCAAGGCACGCCCGGCCACGGGAAGCTGAGCCGGCCGTGGAAGTCGTGCGCGGGCCTGCCGTCCTTGCCTGCCACCAGCACGTCGGTGATGCCCTTGCCTTCGGTACCCGGCAGCCACGCCGCAACGAACGCCTGCGACAGGTTGAGCAGGTCGTTGGTGTACATCGGGCGGCCGGAGAAGTACACGGTGACCAGCGGCTTGCCGGTGGCGGCGGCGGCCTTGAGCACGGCCAGGTCCTGCGGCTGCGCACGGCTGTGGCTGACCGTGTCCGAGGCGAGGATGTCGCCGTTGGTTTCGGCGTACGGCGTTTCGCCGATCACCGCGACCACCACGTCGAACGCCGACGCATCGATGCCCTTGGCATCGGCGCTGTAGGTCACCTGCTGCGTGCCCAGCTCGGCGCGCAGCGCGCCCAGCACCGAATCGGCATTGGGGAAATCGGCGTTCGTGTTCTCGGTACCCTGCCAGGTCAGCGACCAGCCCCCGGCCTGGTCGGACAGGCTGTCGGCACTCTTGCCCACCACCAGCACGCGTGCATCGCGCTTGAGCGGCAGCACCTTGTCCTGGTTCTTCAGCAGCACCAGCGATTCGCGCACGGCTTCGCGTGCCAGTTCGCGGTGCTGCACGGCGTTGGCGTCGCCCGCGAAGCGGCTGTCGGACGGCTTGTGCTCGAACAGGCCCGCACGCAGC
Organism: Stenotrophomonas sp. SrG; assembly: GCF_050031795.1. NCBI lineage: Bacteria > Pseudomonadati > Pseudomonadota > Gammaproteobacteria > Lysobacterales > Lysobacteraceae > Stenotrophomonas > Stenotrophomonas sp. SrG. The sequence goes on along the minus strand of NZ_JBNBBE010000008.1, from coordinate 187,080 downwards.
TTCACGCGCAGGATGCGGGTCACCGCATCATCGATGCGCGCCATCGGAATCTCGCCGCTCTCCACCTGGGCGATGGTGTTGGCGATGAAGGCCTTCCAGTCGTCGGGCACCATCACCATGTCGATACCGGCGTTGATCGCCTGGGCGCAGCTGTCGTTGCGGCAGCCGGGTACCTGGGCGATTCCGTTCCAGTCGGAGACGACGAAGCCGTCGAAACCCATCTTTTCCTTCAGCGCGCCGGTAAGCAGCGCCTGGCTGCCGTGCATCTTGCCGTAGTCCACGCCGCCGGCACGGTCGTTCCAGCTGTTGAACGAGGCCATCACCGTCTGCACGCCTTCGCCCAGCGCACCGAAATAGCCCTGGCCGTGCACGTTGATCATGGTGGCCTTGTCCACCGTGGCCTCGCCCTGGTCGCGTCCGTTGTCGGTGGCCCCATCGCCGATGTAGTGCTTGGCCGTGGCCACCACGTTGCCGTCGCCGGTGAAGCGGCCCTGCGCGCCCTTGACGTAGGCGGTGGCGTATTCGCGCACGATGGATGGGTCGGACGAGAAGCTTTCGTAGGTGCGGCCCCAGCGCGGGTCATGTGCCACGGCCAGCGTGGGCGCGAACACCCAGCCGATGCCGGTGGCACGGGTGGCGCTGCCGGTGGCGGCGCCGATGCGCTCGATCAACGCGGCATCGCGGGTGGCGCCCAGGCCGATGTTGTGCGGGAACAGCGTGGCACCAAACACGTTGCTGTGGCCGTGCACGGCATCGGTGCCCCAGATCACCGGCACCGGGGTGCGTGCGTCAGTGGCCAGCGAGGCGGCGTGATAGGCATCGGCCAGCTTCACCCAGTCGGCCACGCTGGCGTGCTTGTCCATGCCCGGCCACGAGCCACCGCCATTGAGCACCGAGCCGATGTAGTAGGTACGCACCTGCTCCGGGGTGATCTGCTTGATCTCCGGCTGGGTCATCTGCCCGACCTTCTGGGCCAGGGTCATCTGCGCAAGGATGCTGCGCACGCGGCTTTCGATGGCCGGGTCGGAGGCGATCGCGCTGGTCACCTGCGGCCAGTCCTGCAGGCGCTCGGCGGCGGGCGCGGCGTGCGCTTGGGCGGCCAATGCCGTCAGGACACAGACGGTAAGAAGAGTCTTCCGGGCGCTGCTCACGTGCATCTACCTCCAAGAAAATGTACGGATGATGGACCGGGCGCGGGCTGCTTCAGCGCTTCCGGTGACAGCGCTGTCATATAAGCCCGGCGGGGCGCTGTCAACCGGTCGGCGAACAGCTTGTCCTGGTATCCCCGTCGTTGTTGGGCTGGCTCTTTTCGCGCACGCCGGGAATCCGCAGTTGCTGTTGCAGCGCCGCATGGAAATCCGGACCGTGCACGAATACCCCGCAACGTGGCACCATCCGCCTGCTTCGGTAATCCCGAAACGACTCAGGCGCATTACCATCGGCAGCGGCCGGCCGGGCTCTCCAGGAGGATCCATCGCACCATGCGTAGTCGTATCGAGGATGTCGCCGCCATTGCGGGCGTTTCGATCAAGACCGTATCGCGCGTGCTCAACAACGAGCCGAACGTACGGGTGGAAACGCGCGACCGCGTGCTCGCTGCGGTCTCCCGGCTGGGATACAAACCGAACCTGTCGGCGCGCAGCCTGGCCGGGCAGCGCTCGTATGCACTGGCGCTGGTCTACAACAATCCTTCGCGCAACTACCTGATGGAAATCCAGAACGGCATGCTGGAAGCCTGTCATGCCAACCACTACAACCTGATCCTGGGGCCGGTCGGCATCGGCCGGCGCACCCTGCCCGACCTCGCCGCACTGTTCGAGAACTCGAGGCCCGATGGCGTGGTGCTGATCCCGCCGCTGACCGACGATGCGGTGGTGCTGGCGTACCTGGAAGACAACGAGATTCCGTTTTCCAGCATCGCCCCGCGCCATCCCGAAGGGCGCATCGGCGTACGCATGGACGAAACCACCGCAGTGGTGGAACTGATCGGCCATCTGGTCGCGCAGGGCCACCGTCGCATCGCCCATATCAAAGGCCCGCGCGCGCATGGCGCGTGCCAGTGGCGCCTCGCCGGCTACCGCCAGGCACTTCGCGACGCGGGCATCGAGTACGACCCGGCGCTGGTGGTGAACGGCCAGTTCTCGTTCGAGTCGGGCATCGACGCGGCCAATGCGCTGCTGGACCTGCCCGAGCCGCCGACCGCGATCTTCGCGGCCAACGACGACATGGCCGCCGCGGTGTTCCGGGTGGCTGGCCAGCGCGGCCTGCGCGTGCCGCGCGATCTTTCCGTGTGCGGCTTCGATGACACGCCCATTGCCGGGCACATCTACCCGGCCCTGACCACCGTGCGCCAGCCCACCGACACGATGGGCCGGCTGGCCACCGAACAGCTGATCGAACGCATCCGCTCGCCGAAGGCCGGCCGCATGGTCACCGTGGACCATGCGGTGCTGGTGCGTGAATCCACCCACGCACCCCGGCGCCGTTGAGGGGTCAGGCGTAGCGGCGCGACCCGCGCCATGCATAGAACACGATGAACAGGTAGCACAGCATCGGCAGCAGGAACGATGCCTGCAGCCCGTAGTGGTCGGCCAACCAGCCCACCGCCAGCGGAACCACCGCGCCGCCCACGATCGCCATCACCAGCAGGCTGGAGCCCTGCCCGGTGAGCGGGCCCAGGCCGCCGATGGCGAGCGCGAAGATGGTCGGGAACATGATCGAATTGAACAGACCCACGCTGACCACGCTCCACTTGGCCAGCTCGCCGGTGCCGAGCATGGTCACCGCCAGCAGCCCCATCACCACCAGCGCGAACAGTCCGAGCAGGCGGCGCGGATCAAAGCGCGCCAGCAGGAACGTACCGACCAGGCGGCCGACCAGCGCACCGCCCCAGTACAGCGACACATAGCGCGTGGCCTCCTGCTCGGTCAGGCCTTCGCCGATGCCCGGCATGGACAGGAAGTTGACCAGCACGCTGCCGATGGACACTTCCGCGCCCACGTAGAAGAAGATCGCCAGCACGCCGAAGGCCAGGTGTTTGTGGCGCAGCGCCGCACCGAGCGTGCCCTGTTCCTTGCTGTCTTCCACCCCGGCAATGCTGGGCAGGCGGAACATCCAGATCGCCGCGGCCAGCACGAACAACGCGATGGCCAGGCCGAAGTACGGCACCTGCACCGATTGTGCTTCAGCGGCGCGGTAAGCCAGCGCTTCGGCCTGCGGCAGCAGCGCCAGCTGGTCGGCGCTGCGCGGTTCGGCCGCCAGGATCAGCAGGCCACCGAACAGCGGGGCGATGGTGGTGCCCAGCGCGTTCATCGACTGGGCCAGGGTGAGCCGGCTGGAGCTGGTCTGCTCCGGCCCCAGCAGCGCCACATACGGGTTGGCCGCGACCTGCAGCACGGTGATGCCGGTGGCCAGCACGAACAGCGCGCCCAGGAACAGTCCGTATACATGCAGCGCGGCCGCCGGCCAGAACAGCAGCGCGCCGACCCCGGCGATCGCAAGACCGGCCACGATGCCGCGCTTGTAGCCCACCGCAGCCACCAGCCGGCCCGCCGGCAGCGACATCAGGAAGTACGCGCCGAAGAAAGTGAACTGGATGAGCATGGCCTGCACCCAGGTCAGCGAGAACGCGGCCTTGAGGTGCGGAATCAGGATGTCGTTGAGGCAGGTGATGAAGCCCCACATGAAGAAGATCGCCGTCACCACGGCCAGTGCCATGCGTGTGCTCTGTACGTGCTGCCCGCGAACCACGGTGGAAGTGTCCATTGCCTGTCCTTCTGATGGGAATGCCAGCCATGCGGCGGCCAGACATGGAACCTGCTTGGCGTCCTGTTGTCCAGCGCTGTCAGACAACCGGTCAGAACACGCGACAGTCACCGTCACCTGCCCGAAAACAGGTTTCGCGCAGTTTCGTTCTGCACTGCACAACGAGCAGACCCGACTGAATCGGGCGCGTGACGTCCCGGTAAAACAGGGCTGAAAGGCCCGCATTGCAGGGTTTGGCGCGTATACAGCGACCCGCCCCGGGACACGCAGGGACACCCACGCGCGACACCGCGAACGATGCGCTTCATGGCAGTTTGTTGACAACGCTGTCAGGCATCGGCCCAATCCGCCCACATCGTTGTTGAATCGTGTCAGACGCCGTAGGACTGCCATTACCGATTTCCCTGGGGAGGGAGCTGCAATGAAGACGTACAAGGCCGTACCCCGCAAGGCAATGCTCACTTCCGCGCTGCTCGCCGTGTTGGCCGGGCCGGCGTGGGCCCAGGACACCACCCGCGACGGCGCTGCGTCGTCGTCGGAAGGGCTGGATCCGGCCACGCTTGATACGGTGCAGGTCACCGGTATCCGTGGCAGCCTCACTTCGTCCATGAACCTCAAGCGCGACAGCCAGGGTGTGGTGGACGGCATCGTGGCCGAGGACATCGGCAAGTTCCCCGATACCAACCTGGCCGAATCGCTGCAGCGCATCAGCGGCGTGTCGATCGACCGCACCTCCAGCGGCGAAGGCTCCAAGGTGACCGTGCGCGGCATCGGCCCGGACTTCAACCTGGTGCTGCTCAACGGCCGCCAGATGCCGGCCTCCAATCTGGGCAACGGCGGCGCCGGCCTGTCCGGCTCGCGCTCGTTCGATTTCGCCAACATCGCCTCCGAGTCGATCTCGGCGGTGGAAGTGTTCAAGACCACCCGTGCCGACAACCCGACCGGTGGCATCGGTGCCACGATCAACGTCAAGACCCTGCGCCCGCTCGAATCGGCGCCGGTGGTGAGCGTCGGCCTGAAGGCCGTCAACGACACCTCCAACGACAACCTGCCCAGCACGCTGCAGGGTTCGAAGTACACCGGTGAGATCTCCGGCATCTTCAGTGACACCTATGCCGATGGTCGCGTGGGCGTGATGCTGAGCGGCAGCTACCAGGAGCGCGATTCCGGCTTCAACCAGGCCACGGTGGCCGAAGGTTGGGCCACGTTCGAAGGCGACAACACCACTGACTGGCGCGTGCTGCCGCAGCCGGGCCAGGGCTACGCGGACCGCATCCAGAACCGTCCCGGCCCCGATGACGTGTACGGCCGCCCGCAGAACACCGCCTACAACGTCAACGGCGTGCAGCGCCAGCGCACCAACGGCCAGGCCACCCTGCAGTGGAAGCCGGTCGACAACGTGACCACCACGCTGGATTACACCTATGTGGAAAACAAGGTGCAGCAGCAGCGCAGTGAGCTGTCGGTGTGGTTCAACTATGGCCCGGGCGACAGCATCTGGACCAACGGCCCGGTCGCCGCGCCGATCATCTACAGCGAAGACATGGTCAATTCGGACGTGTCGATGGGTGGTGCGCAGCTGGCCACGAAGAACACGCTGGACTCGCTGGGCTTCAACGTGGAGTGGGAAGTCAACGATGCGTTGACCCTGAACTTCGACGCCCACCATTCCACCGGCGAATCGCAGCCCGACAGCCCGTATGGTTCGGCTGGCGTGCTCGGGGTTGCCGCGTTCGTGCGCGGCAAGACCACGGTCGACTACAGCGGCGACCTGCCGATCATCAACATCGCGCTGCCGCCGGGCGGGGTGCAGGCGGCCGATGCCCTGGTCACCGGCTCGGTGTTCCAGAACAGCTACAACAAGTCCGAGGTGGAACAGTACCAGGGCCGCGGTACCTTCCAGTTCGCCGACTACTCCGCGTTGGACTTCGGCGTGGGCTACACCGACGTCAAGAACCGCTCGGCCTCGGCGATCATGCAGCGCAATACGTGGGGCGGCCTTGGTACCCCGGCCGACTACGATGACAGCATCTGGTACGCCGACGACATGGCCAGGTACTTCGATGCGTTCTCGGGGCACAACGATCCGCGCCTGACCGGCCAGTTCCTGGTGTTCGACTTCGACAGGCTGATCAACCGTGCCGCGCAGGTCGGCACCGCATCCGACCCGGCCTGCCCGACCTGCTACGTGGCTCCCACCGAGTATTCGCAGGACATCCGCACCAACGAGAAGTCCAAGAGCGCGTTCCTGCAGTACCGCACCACGTTCGACTGGTCGATGCCGCTGAACGTGGCCGTCGGCGTGCGCTATGAGCAGACCGACGTGGATTCCACCGCGATGGTGCGCGTGCCCAACGGGATCAGCTGGGGGTCGGCCAACGAGCTCAACATCGAGTACGCCAGCGAAAGCGGCTTCATCAGCGACAGCGGCAAGTACGACTATTTGCTGCCCAACCTGGACCTGAAGCTGGACATCAGCGATACGCTGGCGCTGCGCGGCAGCTACAGCCGCAGCCTGGGCCGCGCGGGCTGGGACCAGATCCAGAGCGGGCAGTCGCTGGCCGACATCGTGCGCACCCAGGGTGGCAGCGGGTCGCGCGGCAACCCGGCGCTGGAGCCGCTGCTGTCGGACAACTTCGACCTGTCGCTGGAGTGGTACTACGGCGAATCCAGCTACGCCTCGGTCGGCTTCTTCCGCAAGAACATCAAGAACTTCATCAGCAACACCATCGTCCGCGAGAACACCGGCAACCTGCACACCCCGGTGGGTGGCGCCTACTGGAACGCAGCGCTGGCAGCCGGCTGCGGGGTGAGCGACATGCCCTGCATCCGCGATTACATCTTCACCAACTTCAACGGCCAGCCTGGCGTGACCGCCACCGGCACCAACTCGGCCGGCCAGCTCACCGGCACCATCGTCGGGCAGCCCGGCGACCCGATTGCCGGCTTTGACATCACCCTGCCGGCCAACCAGCGTTCGGACCATCTCGATGGCTGGGAAGTGGCGGTGCAGCACCTGTTCGGCCAATCCGGCTTCGGCCTGGCGGCGAACTACACCAAGGTGAAGTCGGGGCTGACCTTCGACAACCAGAGCCTGGGCGACCAGTACCCGATGGTGGGCCTGAGCGATTCGGCCAACCTGGTGGCGTTCTACGACAAGCACAACTGGCAGATCCGTGCGGCCTACAACTGGCGCGACAAGTTCCTCAACGGCATCGGCGGCCAGGGTCCCAACCCGAACTACACCGATGATTACGGCCAGCTCGACCTCAACATCAGCTACGCGGTCAGCGAGCAGCTGTCGCTGAGCCTGGAGGCGATCAACCTCACCGACGAGACCATGCGTACCTACGCACGGCATACCAACATGCTGCGCTACGCCACCCAGACCGGCCCGCGCTACATGTTCGGCGTCCGCTACAAGTTCTGAGCAGCAGCGGTGTGGCGGGTCTACACTCGCCACACCGCCACCGCCTGCAAGCGACCCTGCCATGCCTGCCACGCCCGGTCCGATCGACGAAGTGCGCGACCTCGACCGCCACCGGCTGGCCGAGGTTCTCCCGGGCTGGACCACGCCCAAGGTGATCCGCGGGCTGGTGGCGGACTGGCCGATGGTCGGCGCCGCGCGCGACTCGGCCGATGCGGCGGTCGCCCACCTCAAGCAGTACGACCACGGCACCCTGCCGGTCACCGCCACTACCGCGCCGCCCGCAGCAAAGGGGCGGATCTTCTACAACGCGGACATGAGCGGCTTCAACTTCCGCCGCGAGCAGATCGCGCTGAAAGTGGTGCTCGATACGCTGCTCAAGTACCGCAGCACGCCCGAACCGCCCACCATCTACGTGGCCTCGACCACGCTGGACAGCTTCCTGCCCGGCTTCCGCCAGGACAATCCGCTGGCGCTGGGCGTGGACGGACCGCTGGCCAGCATCTGGATCGGCAACCGCTCGCGCATCGCCGCCCACCACGACGTGCCCGACAACCTGGCCTGCGTCGCCGCCGGCCGCCGCCGGGTCACCCTGTTTCCGCCCGATCAGATCGGCAACCTGTATGTCGGCCCGCTGGATTTCACCCCGGCCGGCCAGGCAGTGAGCCTGGTGGACTTCGCCGAACCGGACCTGGCCCGCTTCCCGCGCTTTGCCCGGGCCATGGCCAGCGCGCAGGTGGCCGAGCTGGGCCCCGGTGATGCCGTGTTCATTCCTTCCCTGTGGTGGCACCACATGGAAGGGCTGGATGATTTCAACGTGCTGGTGAACTACTGGTGGCGCCCGGTGCCGGCCTGGATGGACCCGCCGATGAACGCCCTGATGCTGTCGCTGCTCGCGCTGCGCGGGCTGCCGCCGGCCCAGCGCAGGAACTGGCGGGCACTGTTCGACCACTACGTGTTCGGCGCCGATGGCGAAGCCAACGCACATATCCCCGACAGCAAGCGCGGCGTGCTGGGTCCGCTGGATGAGGGCATGGCGGCCAATGTGCGCAGCGTGCTGCGCAAGCGGATGGAACGCTGAGTCCGGACCTCCCCCTTTGGGCGGTGAATCCGTGATAATCCGCGCCGGGAACCCCTTATCCGCCCCGTTGCAGCCTCATCGGTAGGACCGGTTGGCGCAGCATCCTGCCGGTCACTCTGCCATGCCCCTGCTGTCGTCCCGCCTCAACCTGGGCAAGCTGATCCTGGCGCTTGCCCTGCTCAGCGCGCTGGTCGCCCTGGCCAACACCCTGCACGCCAGCTACCGCGTGCAGCGCGAACAGCTGATCGGCACCACGCTTGAATCCAACCGGGTGTACGCCAGCAAGCTGGCCGAGAGCACCCAGAACTTCGTGCTGTCGGCCCAGCAGCAGCTGGCCTATGCCGCCACCGGCCTGGGCCAGCGCGCGCATACCCGCGCCGAGCTGGAAGCCGAAGCGGCGCGCCTGCAGCTGCAGACCAACAGCTTCAACTCGGTACTGATCGTGGACCCGGCTGGCACGGTGCTGGCCACCTCGCCGCTGAGCCTGGCCCTGCAGGGGGTGGTGCTCAACAGCCAGGGCAACAGCGAGGCGCTCAAGCGCCGCGAGCCGTACATCAGCGATCCGTACGAGTCGGCCACCGGCCGCCTGCTGGTCGCCATCTCGCACCCGATCTTCGACCCGCAGGGCCAGTACAAAGGTTATGTGAGCGGCACCATCTATCTGCGCCAACGCAGCATCCTGCAGAGCCTGCTGGGCAAGCACTACTACCGCGACGGCTCGTATCTGTACGTGGTGGACCGCAATGGCCGCATCCTGTACCACATCGAACCCACCCGGGTTGGCCAGTTCGCCCTGGAGAACCCGGCGGTGAAGGCGGTCAGCCAGGGCCACTCGGGCGCGCAGGAAGTGCGCAACAGCCACGGCGTGCTGATGCTGGCCGGCTACGCGCCGGTGCCCAGCGTGGGCTGGGGCGTGGTGGCACAGCGCCCGACGGAGGCCACGCTGGCGCCGCTGGCGCGCTTGATGAAGGCGGTGATCTGGAATGCCATCCCGCTGGGCGTGCTGTCGCTGCTGGTCACCTGGTGGTTCGCCCGGCGCATTTCGCTGCCGCTGTGGCAGATGGCGCGCAACGTGCAGAACCGCGACACCGGCATCGCCATCCGCCACGTGACCGGCATCAAGGCGTGGTACTACGAGGCCGCGCACCTCAAGCAGGCGCTGCTGTACAGCTTCAACCTGCTGCAGGACCGTATCGGCAAGCTCAACCGCGCCAGCATGACCGACCCGCTCACCGGCCTGCAGAACCGGCGCGGCCTGCAGGAAGGGCTGGAAGACTGGCAGGCACGCGGGCAGCCGTTCGGGATCATCGCGCTGGATATCGACCGGTTCAAGACCATCAACGACCGCTTCGGCCATGCGGTCGGCGATGCGGTGATCCTGCGCATCGCCCAGCTGATGCGCGACGATTCGCGCGACACCGACCTGCTGTGCCGCAATGGCGGCGAGGAGTTCCTGATCCTGCTGCCCGGCATCGACGTCACCGCCAGCGCGGGCATCGCCGAGCGCCTGCGCCTGCAGGTGGAAGCAGAAGTGTTCGAACAGGTCGGCACGGTAACGGTATCGCTGGGCGTGGCCCACTACCCGTCCTACCACGAGGACCCGCAGCAGGCGCTGCGTCTGGCCGACAAGGCGCTGTACATGGCCAAGGAACAGGGTCGCAACCGGACCGTGGTGTATCCAGCGCCAGACGGCCCGGCCGGAAGCTGACGCTCAAACCGGATCGACGCGCGGCGCCGATCCGGTGTTTCAGCTGCTTACCCGCCCAGCGGGGTCAGCAGGCGCGGGCCATTGCTGACGTCGGTCATGTACACGCCGCCGACCGCCAGCAGGCCAGCCACATCCTGTTCGCCGGGTCCGACCTCCCGCCAGGGCGCATGCGCGCGCGGACCCGGAATGTAGACGTTCCACTGGCCGTAGCCGCGCGTGACTTCGCCAAAGTCAAAGCTGACCGGCACGCGCACGGACCAGAACGGCTTGTCCTTCTCGTCACCCGTGCTGGGGGCGCGGAAGCTCCAGCGATGTGCGGCATCCACGCTCTGCTTCGCGAATGCCTCGCGCAGCCGCTCCATGCGACGCGCGTCACCGAGCACGCGCAGGTTGACCTGTTCGGCGATCACATCCATGACCTTGCCGTCACGGCCGACTTTCACGATCAACATCACATCGCCACTTCCACCCATGTTCAGTGCGACCGAGGGAAACCGCGGCGGCGCCATCTTGATCGAGGTGACCTGGTCGGTGCTTGTGGCGTCGTACCCGCCGAAGGTTGCGGCGTCGAGCGTGACCATGTCCTTGCCGTCGGGCCCGATGTTGGCGACCAGGCGGATGGACACCTGGGTGCGCGCACGCACGGGCTTGCCATCGCGCACGATCGGCTCGAAGCGCCAGGTCTGCACGGAGCGGTCAACGAAGCCGGCCAGTTCAGCCGGCACCTTTTCGCGCTGGTCCAGCACGAAGCCTTCCACCTGCCCTTCGGTACCAATGTTGACCTGCCCGGTCAGCACCATGCTGCCTTCGGCGGTCCTGCGCATTTCGCTGCGTGTCTGTGCGGCGGCGTCCGGTGCGGCGGCGACGATGCTGCCGCCAAGTGCCAGGGCCAGTGCCAGGTAAAGGGAACTACGCATTGCACGACTCCTTGTGATCAGATGCCCAACGGGGTGAGCAGGCGCGGACCGTCATCCAGGTCGGCCATGTAGATGCCGCCCGCAGTCAGCAGGTCCGGTGCGGCGTCCTCGCCGGCCTGCGAGGTACGCCACGGCGCGCGCTCGCGCGGGCCGGGAATATAGGCTTCCCACGTGCCGTAAGGCGTGCGTTCGCCCATCATGTAGCGGACCGGGATCCGCACGGTCCACGACTCGGCATCCTTGAGCCTGCCGGTGGTCGGCGGGCGGAAGGTCCAGCTGCGCGCCGCGGACACCGATGCACGGGCAAACTCGTTGCGCACCTGCCGCATCTGGTTTTCCTTGCCCACCACGCGCAGGTTCACCTGCTCGGCGACCACATCGTTCACGGTACCGTCGCGGCCGACCTTCACCAGCAGCAGCACTTCGCCCTTGGCGCGCATGGCAGCGAGATTCCTGGGGTAGGCCGGCAAGCGGAGCTCGCTGGAGGTCACCCGGCTGGTGTTTTCCGGGTCGTACTTGCTGAAGCTCGCACCCGCCACGCGCACGGTGTCGCCCGCGCCGCCCGGACCGGGCTGGGAGAGCAGGCGCAGGGTCACCGGCGTCTGTGTGGCGACCGCCGTGCCGTTGTCCACGATCGGCTGGAACTGCCATGCCTGCACCTGGCGCTGCACGAATGCCGCCAGATCGGGAGGCAGCGTGTCGGCGTGGTCCAGCTGGAAGCCGGTGACGTGCCCGTCGGTACCGATATCGATCTTGCCGGTCAGCGTCATGCTGGCTTCGGCGGTCTCACGCACCGAACGCGCGGTCTGTGCAGCGGTATCGGTTGTCGCGACCAGCCCGGTGCCGCCCAATGCGAGGGCCAACGCCAGAAAATGGGGATAACGCATCTCACCTGCTCCTTGTGGATGAACCCCGAGGATAGCCCAGTGATGTGTCAGGGGGAAATCAGGCCAGGCGATGATGGGCTGCATAGGGCGGCGTGTCGGGATAGTCGCCGGCCGCGAAACGCGCCTGCAACCCTTGCCACCAGTGCGGATCGAACAGATGCGCATGGTGTTCGCGCACGGCGGCAAGCTCGTCGGCGGGCAACCCCATGAAGGGTGCGAAGCGCTCCGGGAACACATCGCGTGGGCCCACGTGGAACCACGGCTCATCGGCCATGGCTTCGTCCGCATTGCGCGGTGTCGGCCAGGCGCGGAACACGCAGTCGCTGACGAGGCACAGCTCGTCGTAGTCATAGAACACCGCGCGCCCATGCCGCGATACACCAAAGTTCTTGGGCAGCATGTCACCGGGGAAAATGTTGTTGCGTGCCATGTCGGTGATGGCCTGCGCGTAATCCAGCGCGGCGGCACCGCGGGCTTCGGCCGTCTGCTCGCGCAGGTACAGGTTGAGCGGGCGGAAACGACGCTGCACATAGCACAGCGCGATCACCAGCGAATCGCCGTCCTCACGCACGCTGGCCGCGCACTGGCTCAGCAGTTCTTCGCGCAGCGCCGGCGAGAAGCGGGCCTTGGGAAAGCGCAGGTGGCGGTAGGGTTGCGCATCCAGCAGGCGGCCGACGCGGTCCAGGTTGAATACCAGCGCGTACTTTTCCTCCACCTGGTGCCGGGTCATGGTCTTGGGCCAGGCGAAGCGGTCGCGGATAAGTTTGAACACCAGTGGGTAACTGGGCAGCGTGAACACGGCCATGACCATGCCCGGTGTGCCATCGGCATGCACCAGCTGTTCGTCGGGATGGTCCTGGAAGTGGCGGAAGAAGGTCCGGTAGCGCTCTGTCTTGCCCTGCTTGGCGCGGCCCAGCACGGTGTAGATCTCATCGATCGGCTTGGCCGGCAGCAGGCTGCGCAGGAACACCACCGCATCTCCCACCGTGGCCAGGTCGGCCTGGAAGTAGCTGCGTGACACGCCGAACAGGTGCGCCACATCGCGACGCCGGGTCAGCACGGCTTCGGCACGCAGGCCGTTGTCGTCGTTGACCAGCGCGATCACGCAGGGGGAGAAGCGGTGTTCGCCGAACACCCGCCCCACCAGGTAGGCGCGACGCTCGCGGTAGAACACGGTATCCAGCAGCTCGATGCTGCGTACCGGCTGGGTACCCCAATGCTGCAGGTCGTCCTGCAGGCGCACGGCAATGGCCGCCGCACAGCGCAACTGGTGCGCATAGGGCACATCGAAGCGATAGTCACCCAGCACCCGCATGAAGGCCTCGGCCGGCCGCGTCGCCGACAGCGCGTAGGTATGCCGCGCGACCGGATGGGTGATGGCGTCGGATGGCTCCACATCCATCGCCATGAACTCCACTGCGGCATCCACGCCCTCAGTAGCGAACAGGCGCCTGGCCAGCGTGTTGTAGAAGGTTTTGTACAGTTCTGCGTCGATCAATCCACCCACCAGGCCTGCGTAGGCCCTCCGGATCTGCAGCCACAGGGCGCGCTCACCCACGGCCTCACGCGCAGCCCGCCGCAGCACATCCACCGTCTCAGCAATGCAGCGGTCATACAGCCCGATGCGTTCCACCGCATCCTGCCGCGCCCCGTTCCAGTCGCGGGTCTCGAAGCGCACCCGCGCGCGGCGGGTCACCCCGGCGAAACGCGCGTGGTAATCCTCGAAGGCATCACGGATCAACGCCGCCAACCGCGTGGCGAGCGCTTCGTCATCAGGGGATGGGGCAACAGGCATGCAGGGCAACCGGGAAGACCACCCCAACCATAGTGGGGCGGCCCATGGCCGGCAAGCGATCCCATCCCGGGCTGCCACCGACCACCCGGGGTGGCCGGCAGCAGCGTCAGGTCTTACAACGCCAGGGACGCCTCCACGTCCTGCACCCGGCGCCGTGCCAGTGCCAGGTTGGACTTGTTGCGGTCCAGTACCAGATAGAGGAACAGTCCCTTCCTGGAGGCCACCGGGCGCATGATGTGGTACGCCTTGCCCAGCGAGATCAGGATGTCCTCGATGGTGTCGTTGAGGTTCAGCGACGCGGCGGTCTTCATCTTCGCCCGGATCACTTCGGTGTTGCCTGCTGCCGCCACTTCCATGTCCATGCCCGAGCCGGCTTCGCCCAGCAGCATGCCGCTTTCATAATCCACCAGTGCCACCGCCTGCGCGCCGTCGATGGTCATCAGCGCGCTCAAGGTTTCGCTCACACCTGCCATGTTGCACCCCATTTGGTTATCGAGCCCCTAGTTCCCCTGCGGATCGGCTCGTGATCCGCTGAGTTCGGCCATGATGTTGCGGCCACATTCCTTTGCACTCCAAAGCACCTTGCCGGTCACGCAGCGCGTGTCGCAGGCGGCCATCAGCAACAGCGGTGCGGGCGCGCACGGCAGCGCCAGCATCAGCACCTTGCCCTCGCCGGCTTCCAGCATCAGCACTTCCAGTTCGCCCAGCGACAGCTCGCGGCCCACGGCGGCGGCCAGTGCCAGCATCGCGCTGGTCATTGCCGCCAAGCGCTCGCCGTTACCGTGGCTGCCGGCGGCCGGCACCAGTGCGAAGCCATCCACGCTGGCCAGTACCGCGCTGCGCACCCCATTGAGCGTGTCGGCGAACGCCTGAAGGTGCTGGGCAACACGGTCGCGCACGGCCGGATCCAGCCGGCGCACATCCTGCCCGTCAGCCATGGGCCAGCACCAGGTCGCGGGTTTCCATCTCGCTCATCAGCACGTCCATCAGGAAAAGTCCTTGTTCGCGTTCGCGTGCGTCCACCGGCATCACCGGCAGCAGGCGGCCATCCCAGCCCGCGGCCGTGGCGCAGGAATCGAGGTCGAAGTCCGGGGCGAGGTCCATGCGCGAAACGCCAATCACGGCCGGTACCTGCGCGGCATGTTCACGCAGCACCCCCAGATAGCCCAGCAGTTCATCCACTGCTGTGTGACGGGTGGCATCCAGCAGCAGCACCACGCCACTGGCGCCCTTCAGCAGGATCGGCCAGATGAAGTCGAAGCGCTGCTGGCCGGGCGTGCCGTAGAGCCGCAGGCGGTCGCCGTTGGGCAGGTCGATATCGGCGTAGTCCATCGCCACCGTGGTGGAGGCCTTGTCCGCGCCGGCGCGGTCGCTGTTGTGCACGTCGGTATCCACCACCGCGCCTGCGGCGATGGCGCGCACCAGGGTCGACTTCCCGCACCCCATGCCCCCCAGCACCACGATCTTGTGTTCGCGCATGCTCAGCCCCCACCGCGCTGGCGAACGCTGCGCCACATCCGGGCCAACAGGGTGCCGCCGCCCTCCCCTGCGCGCAGCGGCACGCTGCTGGCCGGCGCATCTTCCAGCGCGGCGTAACCACACAGGTACGCCGGGTGCACGAAACTGCGTACCGCATCCGGTGCCACGTCCAGCAGGGAGGCGCACTCGTCCACGCTGCACGCGCGCTTGAGCAGCAGCGAACACAGCCGGAAGCTGTCGTGCTGGTGGCCCAGCACGCGGAAGTCGGGCCAGCGCAGCAGCTTCACCCGCGCACCGCGTTGCAGCCGGGCATCCAGGTCATGCCAATGCGCGGGGCGTTGGCCCCATTGCCACAGCAGCGGGCGCAGCGGCTGGCGCGGCAGCGTGCCGCCCAGTTCCTGGTAGCGGCGTTCGGAAAGCCCGTGCAGTGACAGCGCTTCAAACTGGTCTGACAGAAGCTGGGCAAGGCTGCAGGGGTCGGTACCGGGCAGCACCACCATCTGGTCCTGGGCGAAATCCAACAGCAGGGTGGGCACTTCGTTGAGCACCAGCACCGCGTGGCCCTGCCGCGCGGGCAGGCGCTCGCGCAGCGCGCGGGTGATCGCCTTGGCGCCCTGCGCCGTGCACGGTTCGTCGATCCGCAGCGGCGCACCAGGCATCTGCCGCAAGGCGTCTTCGATGGCGTGGTCGTCGAGTACGCCGTGATCGTCGCCCTGTCCCTGGTGCAACTGCCCGTTCTGGTCTTCCACCCAGACCTGGATGCGGGGGCGCTCGCGCACCATGCGCAGCGCGGCGTTGCGCAGTGCCGGCGTGTCCTTGATCACCAGCAGGTCGCACTCGTCGAGGTCGCGGCAGCTGCGTACCGTATCGGCCGGCAATGAAGCGGCCACGCGCAGGCGCTGCAGCAACGCCCGTTCTCCCTGGACATCCGATCCGACCACCAGCACCCTGGCCATGCCCTTCCCCTGGCTTGTGAGAGATCACAGCTACTGCGGAACGCTCGCCGATAGCCTATGCCAAGGATCTCGCGCAGTTCGGTGACGGATTGCTCACTTCGCGTTGGCGAAACGGTCGGATCCTTCCGGTATGCGCGCCTTGGCAGCATGCAGGTTTCATGCCTTCTTTACCTGTTGCGGCTGGCGAGAGAGTGCCAGAACCACCCGGACGGGTGTCACGTATTTGCGGGCAAAAAAAAGAACCCGCGCCAGGCGCGGGTTCCTCGGTTACTGCCTTGGTGCCGGTGGCTGAAGGCTTACAGCGCGGCCAGTGCGTCGTTGAACGTGCTGCTCGGGCGCATCGCCTTGCTGGCCTTGGCCACGTCCGGGCGGTAGTAACCGCCGATGTCGACCGGCTTGCCCTGCGCGGCGATCAGCTCACCGACGATGGCCGCTTCATTGTCCGACAGCGCCTTGGCCAGCGGGGCGAAGCGGGCCTTCAGCGCGGCATCGTCGTCCTGCGCGGCCAGGGCCTGGGCCCAGTACAGCGCGATGTAGAAATGGCTGCCACGGTTGTCGATGCCACCGAGCTTGCGCGAGGGCGACTTGTCGTTGTCCAGGAACTGGCCATTGGCCTGGTCCAGGGTCTTGGCGAGCACCGTCGCACCGGCATTGTCGTAGCGGTTGCCCAGGTGCTCGAGCGAGGCGGCCAGGGCCAGGAATTCACCCAGCGAATCCCAGCGCAGGTAGTCCTCTTCCACGAACTGCTGCACGTGCTTGGGAGCCGAACCACCAGCGCCGGTTTCGAACAGGCCACCACCGGCCATCAGCGGCACGATGGAGAGCATCTTGGCGCTGGTGCCCAGTTCCATGATCGGGAACAGGTCGGTGAGGTAATCGCGCAGCACGTTGCCGGTCACCGAGATGGTGTCTTCACCCTTGCGGATGCGGTCCAGCGAGAACGCGGTCGCTTCCACCGGAGCGAGGATGCGGATGTCCAGGCCGTTGGTATCGTGGTCCTTGAGGTAGGTTTCGACCTTGGCGATCACCTGCGCATCGTGCGCGCGCGAGGCATCCAGCCAGAATACGGCCGGGGTGCTGCTCAGGCGGGCGCGGTTGACGGCCAGCTTGACCCAGTCCTGGATCGGGGCGTCCTTGGTCTGGCACATGCGCCAGATGTCGCCGGTCTGCACGGCGTGTTCGAACACCACGTTGCCGGCATCGTCGGTGACGCGCACGGTGCCGTCGGCCGGAATCTGGAAGGTCTTGTCGTGCGAGCCGTATTCTTCGGCCTTCTGCGCCATCAGGCCGACGTTCGGCACCGAGCCCATGGTGGCCGGGTCGAACGCGCCGTGGGCGATGCAGTCGTCGATCACGGCCTGGTATACGCCGGCGTAGCAGCGGTCAGGAATGACAGCCTTGGTGTCCTGCAGCTTGCCATCGGCATTCCACATGCCACCGGAGTCGCGGATCATGGCCGGCATCGAGGCATCGACGATGACGTCGCTGGGCACGTGCAGGTTGGTGATGCCCTTGTCGGAATTGACCATGGCCAGGCCCGGGCGCTTGCCGTATTCGGCAGCCAGGTCGGCCTTGATCGCTTCCTGGGTGGCTTCAGGCAGCTGCGGCAGGCGCGCGTACAGGTCGCCGATGCCGTTGTTGGGGTCGAAGCCGGCCTGCTTGAGCACGTCGGCGTGCTTGGCCAGCACGTCCTTGTAGAACTCTTCGACGACCACGCCGAACATGATCGGGTCGGACACCTTCATCATGGTGGCCTTCAGGTGCAGCGAGAACAGGACGCCCTTGGCCTTGGCATCGGCGATCTGCGCCTGCACGAACGCGGCCAGCGCGTTGCGGCTCATCACCGCGGCATCGACGATCTCACCAGCCTTGACGGCGGTCTTTTCCTTCAGCACGACGGTGGTGCCGTCGGCCTGCTGCAGTTCGATCTTCAGGTTGCCGGCGGCGGCCAGGGTGGCCGACTTTTCGCTGCCGTAGAAATCGCCGCCGTCCATGTGCGAGACGTGCGACTTCGATTCGTTGGACCACTTGCCCATGCGGTGCGGGTGCTTGCGGGCGTAATTCTTGACCGACAGCGGCGCGCGGCGGTCAGAGTTGCCTTCGCGCAGCACCGGGTTCACCGCGCTGCCCTTGACCTTGTCGTAGCGCGCCTTGATGTCGCGCGAGACGTCGTCAGTGGGCACGTCCGGGTAGTTGGGCAGGGCATAGCCCTGGTCCTGCAGCTCCTTGATGGCCGCCTTGAGCTGCGGCACCGAGGCGCTGATGTTGGGCAGTTTGATGATGTTGGCGTCCGGGGTGGTCGCCAGCTGACCCAGTTCGGCCAGGTGGTCGGCTTCCTTCTGGTCGTCCTTCAGGAAATCCGGGAACAGCGCCAGGATGCGGCCGGACAGCGAGATGTCACGGGTTTCCACTGCGATGCCGGCGGTGGCAGTGTAGGCCTCGACGATCGGCAGCAGCGACTGGGTGGCCAGGAACGGGGCTTCATCGGTAAGCGTGTACAGAATCTTGGGCGTGTTCGACATGGGGGACAGTGCTCTCCGGGTAACCCCCGCATTGTCGCGGTTTCAGCCCCGGGGAGCAAAGCGGGGCCATACGCGGTGGTATTGGAACGCTGTATGGAACAAAAAAAGACGCAGCCTCGCGGCTGCGTCCATCGTGAGCCCGTGCCGGGAGAGAGTCGGCGGGACTTACTTGACCTCAAACTCCTGCGGCGTTCCGGCCGCCTTACCATCTACCGTGACCTCCGCGCGGTACTTGCCCGCCGGCCAGCCATTGGCATTCGTGAAGCTGATGTTGGTGGTCTCATCGCCAGTGGTGTTCAACACCTGGCTCTGTTCGCCCGCCACCTGGCCGTCCTGATAGGTCAGCTTGGCGCCAACGTTGGCGTTGGTGGCCGTGCCTGCGGTGCGGACCGAAATGATGATCACGTCTTTCGGAGCAAACAGTGCTGCCGCCGCGACGGTCTTGTCGGCCGCAGCGGTCTTGCCGACAGTTACGCCGGAAACGTTGACCGGCGCGGCGGCCGTCATCGGCTGCGGTGCGGCGGGCTCGACCGGCGTCGTCGCTACCGGGGCAGCCGGCTGCGCGTTGTTGTCGACCGTTTCTTCCTTCTTCTTGCAGCCGGCCAGCGCAACGGTGGCCAGCAGGGCAGCAAGTACGGCGGTACTGATGGACGTCTTCTTCATGGAATTCCTCCCTGGGAATCAATAATGGACAGCAGGCGGAGCGGGCTTAGTCTTTAGGCGGCAGTTTGAGCGTCTGGCCCGGGAAGATCTTGTCGGGGTCATCCAGGACGTCACGGTTGGCCTCGAAAATCTTCTTCCAGGCGTTGCCATCGCCCAGCTCGTTCTTGGCAATCTTCGACAGCGAGTCACCGCTCTTGACGGTGTAGGTGCTACCCCCCACCTTTTCGGCGGTGGTATCCACCGAAGCGGTCACGCCGGAGAAATCTGCCTTTTCCACCTTCTGCGCGGTGGTATCCACGCTGGAGGTGACGCCGGAGAAATCGGCCTTCTTGTCGGTACTCATCCACACGCTCCCGTCTTGAATAGAACGACCTGGATCGCACGGTGTCACAGGCCTTGTTAATGGGGCATGGCGCAGGCGTGAAGACGCTGGACGTATTTCTGAACGGGGCGCTGGAGGGGGCGCCGGCCACGCTAAAATGGCGCCATGAATACCCCCCAGGACTCCAGCCTCGGTCGCGAGGTTGCTTACCCCTCCCAGTACGATCCCGCCCTGCTCTTCCCGATCCCGCGCCGCGCCGCGCGCGAGGAGATCGGCGTGGACGAGGCCAACCTGCCGTTCGTTGGCCATGACCGCTGGCAGGCCTATGAGCTGAGCTGGCTGGACCGGCGCGGCAAGCCACGCGTCGCCGTGGCGACGGTCAGCGTGCCGTGCACCTCACCGAACCTGATCGAATCCAAGTCATTCAAGCTCTACCTCAACTCGCTCAACAGCACGCGCTTTGACGATGACGAACAGGCCCGCCAGCGCATTGCCGGTGACCTGTCGGCCTGCGCCGGGGCGGTAGTGAACGTGGTGTTCGGGGTGCCGCTGCTGGTGGAAGCGGCCGAAGGCGAATCATTGGATGAGCTGGATGTGGCGATCGAGCGCTACGGCCCGCCGGCGCCGGAGTACCTGTCGGCCAATGCCGGCCAGGTGGTGACCGAGACGCTCAGTTCGGCACTGCTCAAGTCCAACTGCCCGGTCACCGGCCAGCCGGACTGGGCCAGCGTGAGCGTGCGCTACCGCGGCCCGCGCATCGACCGCGAAGGCCTGCTGCGCTACCTGGTGAGCTACCGCGAGCATGCCGAATTCCACGAACAGTGCGTGGAGCGCATCTTCAACGAGCTCACCCTGCGCTGCCAGCCGGAGTGGCTGGAAGTGGAGGCGCGCTACACCCGCCGCGGCGGGTTGGACATCAACCCGTGGCGGGCCAGCGCCGGCATCGAGCAGCCGGCGCGGACGGTCCGCGACCTGCGCCAGTAGCGCACGACCGTTGGTCGTGCGACCTCAGCCCGGCGTCGGGCTGTTGAGGAAATCCAGGCTCACCTGCAACAACGCCCGCAGGCCCACATCCAGTGCTTTCTCATCGAGCAGGAACTTCGGGGAGTGGTTGGCCGGCGCCTTGGCCGGGTCGATCCCTTCGCTGGTGGAGCCGACGAAGAAGAACATGCCCGGCACCTGCTGGGCATACAGCGAGAAGTCTTCGGCGCCCATCTGCAGCGGCGGCTCGTACACGTTGGCTTCGCCGACCACGGCCTGCAGGCTGGGCAGCATGCGCGCGGTCAGGGCCGGGTCGTTGACCGTGGCCGGGTTGCCCTCGGCTTCGAAGATTTCCGTTTCCGCCTTGGCGCCATGCGCGGCGGCGGTGTGCTCGGCCACGTTGCGCAGGTCGGCGAAGATCTGCTGGCGCATGCCTTCGTCGAAGGTGCGGATGGTACCCACCATCTCCACTTCGTCGGGAATGATGTTGTAGCGGATGCCGCCCTTGATCGCGCCGAAGGACACCACCGCCGGCTGCTTGGAGATGTTGGAGCGACGGCTGACGATGGTCTGCGCGGTGCCCACCAGGTCGGCGGTGGCCACGATCGGGTCGACCCCGTTCCACGGCGCAGAACCATGCGTCTGGCGGCCGATCACCTTGATCCCGAAGCGGTCCGAGGCCGCCATCAGCGGGCCACCGCGGACGGCGATCTGCCCGGCCTGGACGCTGGAGAACACGTGCAGGCCGAACACGGCATCCGGCTTGAAGTCGGCAAACAGGCCTTCCTTGAGCATCAACGCGGCACCGCCCTCTTCCGGCGGCGGCGCGCCTTCTTCGGAAGGCTGGAAGATCAGCATCACTTCGCCGGGCAGGTTCTCGCGCATCTTCACCAGCGCGTCGGCCACGCCAAGCAGGGTGGCGGTGTGGGCGTCATGCCCGCAGGCGTGCATCACGCCCACCGGTTCGCCGCGATAGGTGCTGGTGGCCTTGGAGGCAAACGGCAGGCCGGTCTGTTCGGTCACCGGCAGCGCGTCCATGTCCGCGCGCAGGGCGATGCGCGGGCCGGGCTTGCCGCCCTTGATGATGGCCACCACGCCGTGATGGGCAATGCCGGTCCTGGGCTTCAGGCCCATCGCACGCAGCTGTTCGGCCACCTTGGCCGAGGTGCGCTCTTCGCGGTTGGACAGCTCCGGGTGCTGGTGGAAGTCGCGGCGCCACTGCACTACCTGGGCCTGCAGACGAGCGGCGGCGGCGGTGACTTCCGGGCGTTCTGCCGGGGCGGTGGCGGCCAGCGCGGGCGAGGCGAGCAGCAGGGCGGACAGCAGCAGCGACAGACGGGGCATTCGGGTCTCCGACGGGGTTCCAGGGGCTTGAACCTGAATGTAGGGCATCGGGGTGGTTTTCGCTGTAACTTTCGGCGCCCGGGAACGTCGTCCGGAAAAGCAACCGTCGTCGGTTGAACCTTGTCGGCGCTTGCGGGTCTGACCGCCCGTCCCATTTGTCATGCATTAAAGGACACGGGTGGCGGGTATGCTTTGCCACTGCCAACCGGGCCCCGCCCTTCGCCAGCCTCAGGAGTTTTGAATGTCGCGTTTCTGGAAGATCGTGCTGCTGGTGATCGCAGTGCTGGTGGTGGGGCTGGTCGGCATGCACCTGCTCAACGGTGGCAAGGGCAAGGATGCCAAGCCAGGGGCGCAGGCCGAGGCCGGCAAGGACGGAGAACGCGATACCGGCCCGGTGCCGGTGACGGTGATCGACGCGGCCCGCCAGGATGTGCCGGTCTACGCCAGCGCGCTGGGCACGGTAAGCGCGATGAACACCGTGACCGTAAGCCCGCAGGTGGGCGGCCAGCTGATCAGCCTGAACTTCAAGGAAGGCCAGGAAGTGAAGCAGGGCGACCTGCTGGCGCAGATCGATCCGCGCACGCTGCAGGCCAGCTATGACGAAGCGGCGGCGGCCAAGAAGCAGAACCAGGCCCAGCTGGCCACGGCGCGCTCGAACTACCAGCGCTCCAATTCGCCCGAATACCGCCAGTACGTCGCCAAGACCGACCTGGACACCCAGCGCAACCAGGTGGCCCAGTACGAAAGCGCGGTGGCGGCCAATGAGGCCAGCATGCGCGCGGCCCAGGTGCAGCTGCAGTACACCCGCGTGACCGCGCCCATCTCCGGCATTGCCGGCATCCGTGCGGTGGATGCAGGCAACGTGGTCAGCGCCGGTACCGCGCTGGTCACCCTGACCCAGATCCACCCGATCCACGTGGTGTTCAACCTGCCCGAACGCCAGCTGCCGGACGTGCGCCAGGCCCAGCAGGCCGGCCCGGTGTCCATCGCCGCGCTGGACCGAAACGACTCGCACGTACTCACCGATGGCGGAACGCTGGACGTGGTGGACAACCAGATCAGCAGCGACAGCGGCACCTTCCGCGCGCGCGCCCTGTTCGATAACCAGGACAACACCCTGTGGCCGGGCCAGTTCGTCAACGTGCGCATGCAGCTGCGCACCATTTCCGGCGGCGTGGTCATCCCCACTCAGGCCGTCATGCGCGGGCCCGATGGCGAGTACGTCTATATCGTCAAGCCGGACAACACGGTGGCCATGCAGACCGTGAAGAGCGGCGTGGAAGTGGGCGACAGCAACATCCAGATCACCGAAGGCCTGAAGGGAGGTGAGCGGGTGGTCAGCGAAGGCCAGTTCCGGCTCAAGCCGGGCAGCAAGGTCACCGCGCTGAAGCCGGGCGAGACGCCGGCCGCGCCGACCGAGGCCGAACTCAAGGCCGCCGCGCAGAAACAGGGCCCCGGTGGGCGTCGTGGCGGCGGCCCGCGCTGACCGCGCACGCCGTGTCCCCAACGCTGGCCAGGTGGCCGGCGTTCGCCTCCCGCATCGCCGTCTGACGTAACAGCAAGGATCCGCCCGTGGGCTTTTCGACGATTTTCATCCGCCGCCCCATCGCCACCTCGCTGCTGATGGCGGGCCTGCTGCTGCTCGGCATCCTCGGCTACCGCCAGCTGCCGGTGTCGGCGCTGCCGGAAATCGACGCGCCCAGCCTGGTGGTCACCACCCAGTACCCGGGTGCCAATGCGACCACCATGGCCTCGCTGGTGACCACGCCGCTGGAGCGCCAGTTCGGGCAGATCTCCGGGCTGGAGCTGATGACCTCCGATTCGTCGGCCGGCCTGTCCACGATCATCCTGCAGTTTTCGATGGACCGCGATATCGACATCGCCGCACAGGACGTGCAGGCCGCGATCCGCCAGGCCACCCTGCCGTCATCGCTGCCGTACCAGCCGGTCTACAACCGGGTGAACCCGGCCGACGCGGCGATCATCACCCTCAAGCTCACCTCCGACACGCGCCCGCTGCGCGATGTGAACAACTACGCCGACTCGATCCTGGCCCAGCGCCTGTCGCAGGTGCAGGGCGTGGGCCTGGTGTCGATCGCCGGCAACGTGCGCCCGGCCGTGCGCATCCAGGTCAACCCGGCGCAGCTGTCCAACATGGGCCTGACCCTGGAAGACCTGCGCAGCGCGCTGACCCAGGCCAACGTCAACGCGCCCAAGGGCTCGCTCAACGGCAAGACCCAGTCCTACAGCATCGGCACCAACGATCAGCTGACCAGCGCGGCGGAGTACCGCGAGACCATCATCAGCTACAAGAACGGCGCGCCGGTGCGGCTGGCGGACGTGGCCGAGGTGGTCGACGGCGTGGAGAACGACCAGCTCGCCGCCTGGGCCGATGGCAAGCCGGCCGTACTGCTGGAGATCCGCCGCCAGCCCGGTGCCAACATCGTGCAGACGGTGGAGCGCATCCGCGCATTGATGCCGCAGCTGCAGAACGTGCTGCCGGCCGACGTGCACCTGGAAGTGTTCTCCGACCGTACCGAGACCATCCGCGCCTCCGTGCATGAAGTGCAGTTCACCCTGATCCTGACCATCGGCCTGGTGGTGGCGGTGATCTTCGTGTTCCTGCGCCGCCTGTGGGCCACGATCATTCCCTCGGTGGCGGTGCCACTGTCGCTGGCGGGCACGTTCGGGGTGATGGCGTTTGCCGGCATGTCGCTGGACAACCTGTCGCTGATGGCGCTGGTGGTGGCCACCGGCTTCGTGGTCGACGATGCGATCGTGATGATCGAGAACATCGTGCGCTATATCGAACAGGGCAAGAGCGGCCCGGAAGCGGCCGAGATCGGCGCGCGCCAGATCGGCTTCACCGTGCTGTCGCTGACCGTGTCGCTGGTGGCGGTGTTCCTGCCGCTGCTGCTGATGCCCGGCGTCACCGGCCGCCTGTTCCACGAGTTCGCGTGGGTGCTGAGCATCGCGGTGGTGCTGTCGATGCTGATCTCGCTGACCCTCACCCCGATGATGTGCGCCTACCTGCTCAAGCCCGACGCGCTGCCCGAAGGCGAGGATGCGCACGAGCGTGCGCATGCCGCCGGCAAGCAGACCGTGTGGAGCCGCACCGTCGGCCTGTACGAACGCAGCCTGGACTGGGTGCTGGACCACCAGCGCATGACCCTGGCGGTGGCCGCCGGCGCGCTGGTGTTGACCGTGGTGCTGTACATCGTCATTCCCAAGGGCCTGCTGCCCGAGCAGGACACCGGGCTGATCACCGGCGTGGTCCAGGCCGACCAGAACATCGCGTTCCCGCAGATGGAGCAGCGCACCAAGGCGGTGGCCGAAGCGCTGCGCAGGGACCCGGCGGTGACCGGCGTGGCCGCCTTCATCGGCGCCGGCAGCATGAACCCCACGCTCAACCAGGGCCAGTTGTCGATCGTGCTGAAGGAGCGCGGCGACCGCGACGGGCTGGAAGACATCCTGCCGCGCCTGCAGAAAGCCGTGGCCGGCATCCCCGGGGTGGCGCTGTACCTCAAGCCGGTCCAGGACGTGACCCTGGACACCCGCGTGGCCGCCACCGAGTACCAGTACTCGCTGTCGGACGTGGACAGCGCGCAGGTCGCGCTGCAGGCCACCCGCCTGACCGAGGCGCTGCGCCAGCGTCCGGAACTGGCCGACGTGGACAACAACCTGTCCAACCAGGGCCGCGCGCTGGAGCTGAACATCGACCGCGACAAGGCCAGCGTGCTGGGCGTGCCGATGCAGACCATCGACGACACGCTGTACGACGCCTTCGGCCAGCGCCAGATCTCGACCATCTTCACCGAGCTCAACCAGTACCGCGTGGTGCTGGAAGTGGCGCCGGAGTTCCGCACCAGCACCGCCCTGATGAACCAGCTGGCGGTGGCCTCCAACGGCGCCGGCGCGCTGACCGGCAGCAATGCCACCAACTTCGGCCAGGTCACCTCGTCCAACTCCTCCAGCGCCACCGGTATCGGCGCGCAGAACACCGGTATTCCGGTGGGTGCGGGCAACATCATTCCGCTGGCCGCGCTGGCCGAGGGCAAGGTCACCAGCACCCCGCTGGTGGTCAGCCACCAGCAGCAGCTGCCGGCGGTGACGGTCTCGTTCAACATCGCCCCGGGCTATTCGCTGTCCGATGCGGTCAAGGCGATCGAGGAAACCCGCGCCAGCCTGGACATGCCGGCGCAGGTGCACGCGCAGTTCATCGGCAAGGCCGCCGAGTTCACCGGCAGCCAGACCGACGTGGTGTGGCTGCTGCTGGCCTCGCTGGTGGTGATCTACATCGTGCTGGGCGTGCTGTACGAGAGCTACATCCACCCGATCACGATCATCTCCACCCTGCCGCCGGCCGGCGTGGGCGCGCTGCTGGCGCTGATGGTGTGTGGGCTGAGCCTGTCGGTGGATGGCATTGTCGGCATCGTGCTGCTGATCGGCATCGTCAAGAAGAACGGCATCATGATGGTGGACTTCGCCATCGAGGCGCGCCGCGCCGGTGCCAACGCGCACGAAGCGATCCGCCGCGCCTGCCTGCTGCGCTTCCGCCCGATCATGATGACCACCGCCGCGGCCATGCTGGGCGCGTTGCCGCTGGCGCTGGGCACCGGCATCGGGTCGGAGCTGCGCCGCCCGCTGGGCATCGCCATCGTCGGCGGCCTGCTGATCTCGCAGCTGGTCACGCTGTACACCACGCCGGTGATCTACCTGTACATGGAGCGCTACTCCGAATGGCTGCGCCAGCGCCGTGAACAGCGCGCGCTGCGCAACGCCACCGCACAGGACCGCGCGTGAACATCTCCGGCCCGTTCATCCGCCGCCCGATCGGCACCGCGCTGCTGGCCATCGGCCTGTTCGTGGTCGGGTTGATGTGCTACCTGAAGCTGGGGGTGTCGGCGCTGCCGAACATCCAGATCCCGGTGATCTTCGTGCACGCCAGCCAGTCCGGCGCGGACGCCACCACCATGGCCTCCACGGTCACCGCGCCGCTGGAGCGCCACCTGGGCCAGCTGCCCGGCGTGGACCAGATGCGCTCGTCCAGCTCCGAAGGCAGCTCGCTGGTCTTCATGATCTTCCAGAGCGGGGTCGACATCGATTCGGCCGCGCTGGACGTGCAGACCGCGATCAACTCGGCCCAGGCCGACCTGCCCTCCGGGCTGGGTTCGCCGATGTTCCAGAAGGCCAACCCGAACGACGATCCGGTGATCGCCATTGCGTTGACCTCGCAGACGCAATCGGCCGATGAGCTGTACAACGTGGCCGATTCGCTGCTGGCCCAGCGCATCCGCCAGATCAGCGGGGTGTCGTCGGTGGACATCGCCGGCGCCTCCACCCCGGCGGTGCGGGTGGACGTCAACCTGCGCCTGCTCAATGCGCTCAACCTCACCCCGGATGACCTGCGCAATGCGGTGCGCGCCGCCAACGTGACCTCGCCCACCGGCTTCCTGACCGACGGCAACACCACCACGGCGATCATCGCCAACGATTCAGTGGCGCGCGCGGCCGACTTCGCCAACCTGGTGATCAAGACCCAGGATGATGGCCGGGTGATCCGCCTGAAGGACGTGGCCAACGTCTACGACGGCCAGCAGGATGCCTACCAGGCCGCGTGGTTCGACCACAAACCGGCGGTGGTGATGTACGTGTTCACCCGCGCCGGGGCCAACATCGTGGAGACGGTGGACCGGGTCAAGGCGCAGATCCCGATGCTGCGCGACTACCTGCAGCCGGGCACCACGCTCACCCCGTACTTCGACCGAACCCCGACCATCCGCTCGTCGCTGCACGAAGTGCAGATCACCCTGCTGATCAGCCTGGCGATGGTGATCCTGACCATGGCGCTGTTCCTGCGCCGGCTGGCACCGACCCTGATCGCGGCGATCACCGTGCCGCTGTCGCTGGCCGGTGCGGCGCTGGTGATGTACGTGTTCGGCTTCACCCTGAACAACCTGAGCCTGCTGGCGCTGGTGATCGCGAT
Organism: Stenotrophomonas sp. SrG; assembly: GCF_050031795.1. Lineage (NCBI taxonomy): Bacteria > Pseudomonadati > Pseudomonadota > Gammaproteobacteria > Lysobacterales > Lysobacteraceae > Stenotrophomonas > Stenotrophomonas sp. SrG. Next base: position 159,247 of record NZ_JBNBBE010000008.1, on the reverse strand, counting down.
CGGCTTCGTGGTCGATGACGCGATCGTGGTGATCGAAAACATCATGCGCCACCTCGACGAAGGCATGCCGCGCATGCAGGCGGCCCTGACCGGCGCCCGCGAGATCGGCTTCACCATCGTCTCCATCACCGCCTCGCTGGTGGCGGTGTTCATTCCGCTGCTGTTTGCCAGCGGCATGGTCGGTGCGTTCTTCCGCGAGTTCACCGTGACCCTGGTGGCCGCCATCGTGGTCTCGATGATCGTCTCGCTCACGCTCACCCCGGCGCTGTGCAGCCGCTTCCTCAGCGCCCACACGGAGCCGGACAAGCCCTCGCGGATCGGCCGCTTCCTGGATGCCACCCACGACCGCATGCTGCGCGTGTACACCGTCTGCCTGGACTTCTCGCTGCGCCACGCGCTGCTGCTGTCGCTGACCCCGATCCTGCTGATCGTGGCCACGGTGATGCTGGCGGGCGCGGTCAAGAAGGGCTCGTTCCCGCCGCAGGACACCGGCCTGATCTGGGGCCGCGCCAACTCCAGCGCGACGGTATCCTTCGAAGACATGGTCAACCGCCAGCGCCGCATCACCGACATGCTGATGGCCGACCCGGCGGTGAAAACCGTGGGCGTGCGCCTGGGTAGTGGCCGCCAGGGTTCCAGCGCGCAGTTCAACATCGAGCTGAAGACCCGCAAGGAAGGCCGCCGCGAAACCACCGCGCAGGCGCTGGCACGGCTGAGCGCCAAGGCCGACCGCTACCCCGACCTGGAGCTGCGCCTGCGCGCGATCCAGGATCTTCCCAGCGACGGGGGCGGCGGCAACAGCCAGGGCGCGCAGTACCGAGTGTCGCTGCAGGGCAACGACCTGGCCCAGCTGCAGGAATGGCTGCCCAAGGTGCAGGCCGCACTGAAGAAGAACCCCATGCTGCGCGACGTCGGCACCGACGTGGACACCGCCGGGCTGCGCCAGAACATCGAGATCGACCGGGCCAAGGCCGCGCGCCTGGGCGTGTCGGTCGGCGCGATCGATGGCGCGCTGTACGGCGCGTTCGGCCAGCGGCAGATTTCGACGATCTACTCGGACATCAACCAGTACAGCGTGGTGGTCAACGCGCTGCCGGAGCAGACCGCCACCCCGCGCGCGCTGGATGAGATCCACGTGCGTGCCGGCAACGGCGAGATGATCCCGATCACCGCCGTGGCGCGCCAGGTCCCCGGGCTGGCCCCGCCGCAGATCACCCACCAGAACCAGTACACCACGATGGACCTGAGCTACAACCTGGCCCCGGGCGTGAGCACCGGCGAAGGCGAGGCAATCATCAAGGCCACCGTGGACGGGCTGCGCCTGCCCGGCGACATCCGCATCAGCGATGGCGGCGGCTTCAACGTGCAGCTCAACCCCAATTCGATGCTGATCCTGGTGCTGGCCGCCATCATCACCGTGTACCTGGTGCTGGGCATGCTGTACGAAAGCCTGGTGCACCCGGTGACGATCCTGTCCACGCTGCCGGCGGCGGGCGTGGGCGCGCTGCTGGCGCTGTTCGTGACCAATACCGAGCTGTCGGTGATCTCGATGATTGCGCTGGTGCTGCTGATCGGCATCGTCAAGAAGAACGCGATCATGATGATCGACTTCGCCGTGGTGGCCCAGCGTGAGCACGGCAAGAGCCCGCTGGAAGCGGTGCGCGAGGCCAGCATCGTGCGCTTCCGCCCGATCATGATGACCACCATGGTGGCGATCCTGGCGGCGGTGCCGCTGGCCATCGGCCTTGGTGAAGGGTCCGAGCTGCGTCGCCCGCTGGGCATCGCGATGATCGGCGGGTTGCTGTTCTCGCAGAGCCTGACCCTGCTGAGCACCCCGGCGCTGTATGTGATCTTCTCGTGCCTGCAGCAGCACTGGCGCGGCTGGCGCGCACGCCGGCGCGAGAAGGCCTTGGTAAAGCGGGCAGCGCGCGCGTAACGCCCGCCGCTGCGCGGCGCCGCACGACCAACGGTCGTGCGCTACCGCGGCCTCCGTGCATCCGTGGTGCTCGCAATCCCGGTAGGTACCGACCGTTGGTCGGTACGCTCTTGGCGGCGTCCCTGGCAATCATTTGACGCGGACCACTCAAAAGAGAACAATTCGCATCAGCCACGGTCCTGCCGCGCCTCGCGCACCGCGCTGACTCCGCCTTCGCGGGCAGTGCCCCGACTCAGCCACGCCCTCTTCTTCCGCTTTCAACTGATCGCGGACGGTGTGCTGCTGTCCGCAGAGGACCCCCACTCGATGCCTGCTTCCGTACTTCCGCGCCACGCCCTGCGCCCGGCCCTGCTCGCCCTGTCTTTGTCCCTGGCCTGCGCGGCCCACGGCCAATCCCGCTCGGCCACCGAGCTTGACGCGGTGAAAGTCACCGCCGAACGCACCCACACCGAAACCGGCGCCCTGGGCGACCGCCCGGTACGCGATACCCCGTTCGCGATCTCCGTCATCGGCCGCGAGGACATCGAGAAGCGCCAGGTGGTCTCGCTGGGCGAGGCGTTCCTGACCGACCCGTCGGTGGTCACCCAGGTCAGCGCCTACGCCAGTGGCTGGAGCTCGCCGATCCGCAACCGCGGCATCGATCTCAGCTACGACAGCTACCGCGTCAACGGCCTGCAGGTGTCCTCGTGGGGTACCGAGTGGCCGCTGGAAGTGATGGAACAGGTGGAACTGCTCAAGGGCCCGGGCGGCTTCATGTACGGCTTCGGCCAGCCCGGCGGCATCATCAACTACGTCACGAAGAAGCCCACCGATGCCCCCACCTTCTCCGCGCAGCTCGGCTGGCGGGAACAGGGCATCGTCAGCGGCCAGGTCGATGTCGGCGGCCGCTTCGGCAACGAAGACATGTTCGGCTACCGCTTCAACGCCTACCAGGAGAAGGGCGAAACCTTCAACGGTGGCGAAGTGAACCGCAAGGTCGGTGCGCTGTCGCTGGATGCACGCCTGGGCGATGCGCTCACCTGGACCTTCGATGGCGTGTTCCAGGAGCGCGATCTCAGCGAGGAATCGCCGCAGTACTACTTCATCGGCCTGACCGAACTGCCGCGCCCGATCGCCGGCGATGTCAACAACGCCATTCCGGGCACCTTCTACGACACCCGCTCCAGCCTGCTCTCCACTGCACTGAACTGGCAGATCAACGACGACTGGAAGGCCAGCCTGAGCTATGGCTACACCTCGTCGTGGAACGACGTGAACAAGATCTTCGCCTACATCGACGACGTCAATGGCGACTACGACGTCAACGTCTACGAGCTCGGCGGCAAGAGCGAGTGGAAGCTGGCCCAGGCCATCGTGCAGGGCCGCTTCCAGACCGGCCCGCTGTCGCACCAGGTCGTCGCCGGCGTCTCGCACCAGACCGGGCTGGGCTGGGACCGCCCATACGAATGGAACACCATCGGCCGTGGCAACCTCTACCAGCGCCCCACCCTGCGCCATGACGCCGTCGGTTCGCAGGAGCTCACCCGCGGCAGCGAAACCGTACAGCAGGCGGTGTTCGTCAGCGATACGGTGGATTTCGGCCACGGCTGGTCGGTGCTGGCCGGTGCGCGCTACAACGACTTCGAGACCAAGGGCGCCTACCACACCTACCCGGTCACCCCGACCTACGCGGTGATGTTCAAGCCGGCCGATGCAGTCACGCTCTACACCAGCTACGTCGAATCGCTGGAAGCGGGCAGCCGGGTGGGCAGCGACTACATCAACGCCGGCGACGTGCTCGATCCGACCATCAGCAAGCAGTTCGAGATCGGCGCCAAGATCGAGTACCCACGCTGGAACGCCAACGCGGCTGCGTTCCGACTGGAGCGCGGTGCCAACATCGACCGCCTGACCAGCGGCGGCAAACTGCTGGTGCAGGACGGCATCACCCTGTACGAAGGCGTGGAAGTCAGCGGCGACGTCCGCCTGACCGATGCCTTCACCCTCGGCGGCGGCGTGACCTGGCTGGACCCGACCTACGACAAGCTCTCGCCCGACAGCAGCACCCAGGAAGGCAACCGCACCGCCGGCGCAGCGCGCTGGAACGGCGTGGTGCACGCCGACTACAGCGTGCCGCAGGTGGAAGGCCTGGGCCTGTACGCGCTGGCCCGCTACTACGGCGACGTGTACTACGACGCCGACAATACCCTCAAGCTGCCCGACTACACCCTGGTCAACGCCGGCATCGGCTACCGCATGCAGGCCAACGGCCACCCGGTCACCTGGCGCGCCAGCGTCGAAAACCTCACCAACAGGAAGTACTGGTCCAACGCCGGCATCGGCCTGCCGCGCACGTTCGCGGTCAGCGTCAGGTTTGATCTGTAAGCAAAGGGCGTAACAGCCTGTCGTTTCATTTTTTGCGAGCGGTGAGGCCGGCGGGGGTGGGTACCTGCCAACCGGCTATGTCGGCTTCACCGCGATGACGCAATAATGAGGCGCCACCGCCCGACGAGTCCGCATGTCCGCCCGAGAATCCCGCCTGAGTCGCCTGTGGGCGCATGAGAAGGCCAGCTACGGGCTGCGGGTGTTCATTGCGTTGTCCATGGCCATGGGCGTGTGCTGGCACCTGGACCAGCTGCCTGCGCTGCCCGGCGTATTCCTCGGCATCATCGCCAGCGCCATTGCCGAAACCGACGACAACTGGTGGGGCCGCACCAAATCCGTCGCCCTCTCCCTGCTGTGCTTCGTGGTGGCCGCCGCCGCCGTGGTCGAACTGTTCGCCTGGCCGTGGCTGTTCATTGCGGCCCTGGCCCTGTCCACCTTCAGCCTGACCCTGCTCGGCGCGCTGGGCGAACGCTACGCCTCCATCGCCCAGGCCACCGTCACCCTGGCCATCTACACCATGATCGGCCTCGAACAGCACGGCGCCGACGACCGCGCCCAGGCCATCAGCGCCGTCAGCCACCTGCTGGCCGGCGCCCTCTGGTACGGCCTGCTGTCCATCCTGTGGACCGCCCTGTTCGCCAACCGCCCCGTGCGCGAACGCCTCGCCCGCCTCTACCTTGAACTCGGCCGCTACCTTCAGCTCAAGGCCGACCTGTTCGAACCGGTGCGCGATGCCGACGTGCAGAAGCGCCAGCTGGCCCTGGCCGAACAGAACCGCCGCGTCGTCGAAGCGCTCAACATCGCCAAGACCGCCATCCTGGCCCGGTTTGGCCGCTCCGGCCGCCCGGGCGTGCAATCCGGCCTGTACCTGCGCCTGTACTACATGGCCCAGGACTTCCACGAACGCGCCAGTTCCTCGCACTACCCCTATGGCGCGCTCACCGACGCCTTCTTCCACAGCGACGTGCTCTACCGCTGCCAGCGCCTGCTCGCCCTGCAGGGCGAAGCGTGTGCCAACCTGGGCACCGCCATCCGCATGCGCCGGCCGTTCCAGTACGGCGACCGGACCCGCCAGGCCACCGCCGACCTCACCGATTCCCTCGCCTGGCTGCGCGCCCAGCACAACCCCCAGTGGCAGCGCCTGCTCTCCTCGCTGGAACTGCTTGGCCACAACCTGCAGAGCATCGAACGCCGCCTGTCCGAAGCGGCCAAGTCCGAATCCACCCTGGACAACGTCGATACCCGCCTGCGCGACACCAACCCGCATACCCTGCGCGAGATGGGGGTGCGCATCCGCCAGCAGCTCACTCCCGGCTCGCTGCTGTTCCGCCACGGCCTGCGCATGGCGCTGGCGCTGATCGTGGGCTTTGCCGCCATCCGCCTGTTCAATGCACAGAACGGCTCCTGGGTGCTGCTCACCATCGTGTTCGTGTGCCGCCCCAACTTCGGCGCCACCCGCCAGCGGCTGGCCCAGCGCATCGCCGGCACCCTGATCGGGCTGGTGCTCACCTGGGCGCTGATGCAGCTGTTCCAGGACCTGCGCATCGAATTGTTGATCGCCCTGCTTTCCGCGCTGCTGTTCTTCTTTACCCGCAGCGACCGCTACCTGGTCGCCTCGGCCGCGATCACCGTGATGGCACTGACCTGCTTCAACCTCATCGGCGATGGCTTCCTGCTGATCTGGCCGCGGCTGGTCGATACCCTGCTGGGCTGCGCGATCGCCGCCGCCGCCGCGTTCCTGATCCTGCCCGACTGGCAGGGCCGCCGCCTCGACCTGGTCATGGCGCGCGTGCTTGAACGCTGCGCCGGCTACCTGCAGGCGGTGCTGGGCCAGTACGGCAGCGGCATGCAGGACGACCTGGCCTACCGCATCGCCCGCCGCGACATGCACAACGCAGACGTCGCCCTGTCCACCGCGCTGTCCAACATGCTGCGCGAACCGGGCCACGTGCGCGGCAACCTGGACGCCGGCTTCCGCTTCCTGGCGCTGTCCAACACCCTGCTCGGCCACCTGTCCGCGCTCGGCGCCCACCGCGCGCAGCTGGACAGCTATGCGCAGGACCCCTTGGCCCGTTCCAGCGGCGAACGCGTGCAGCAGGCCATGCAGCAGATCGCCGGCGCGCTGGAACGGCGCGAACCGGTGGACGAGGCCGCCAACGAGGGCGACCGGGCCCTGGCCGAGCAGCTGGAGCAGCTCAATGATGAGATGCCGCCGAAGCTGCAGCTGATCCGCACCCAGATCGGCCTGATGCTGCGCCTGCTGCCCAAGCTGCGCGCCGCAGCGAACGAAATAGGGACCGGGGCTGCGTGATAGGCTGCGCCGGTTCGCAAGGAGATTCCATGTCCGGCCACAGTCAGTTCGCCCTGCTCCGCCAGCGCCGCTTCCTGCCCTTCTTCATCGTGCAGTCGCTGGGGGCGTTCAACGACAACGTATACCGCCAGGCCATCATCGGCCTGCTGTTCTACCTCGGCGTGAGCCAGGCCGAGCAGTCGCTGTACACCACGCTGGCGCCGGCCATCTTCATCCTGCCCTACTTCCTGTTCTCCGCCCTGGCCGGTCAGATCGCCGAGAAGCTGGAGAAATCGCGGCTGATCGTGATCACCACCACGATGGAGATCGGGATCATGACCCTGGCCGCGGTCGGCTTCCTCACCCAGAGCATGCCGATCCTGCTCGTCGCCCTGTTCTGCACCGGCCTGCAGTCAACGCTGTTCGGCCCGGTGAAGTACTCGGTGCTGCCCTCGGTGCTCAAGCCCGAAGAGCTCACCGGCGGCAACGGCCTGGTCGAGATGGGCACCTCCATGTCGATCCTGACCGGCATGATCAGCGGCGGCATCATCTTCACCCTGGCCGGCAGTTTCGGCCCGATCGTGGCGGCAACGGCAGTGATCGCGCTGGCCATTGCCGGCAACATCACCGCGCGCATGATCCCCAGGGTCGATGCCGGCGCGCCCGACCTGAAGATCAACTGGAACCCCATCCCGGAATCGCTGGCGGTGCTGCGCCTGGCCAAGAAACAGAAGGCCGTGGCCAATGCCATCCTCGGCGTGTCGTGGTTCTGGTTCGTCGGCACCATGCTCACCTCGCAGCTGCCCACCTATGCGGTGGTCAACCTGGGCGGCGAACCGACCCTGTACATCTTCGCGCTGGCGCTGTTTTCGATCGGCACCGGCGTGGGCTCGCTGCTGTGCGAAAAGCTCTCCGGCCGAACCGTGGAAATCGGCCTGGTGCCGTTGGGCGCCTTCGGCATGACCGCCTTCATGCTGGACCTGTACTTCGCGCGCGCCGGCACCGCCACCACGGCGGGCCTGGGCGTGGCCGCCTTCGTGGCCGCACCGGGCAGCGTGCGCATCATCGTCGACCTGGTGGGCATCGGTCTGTTCACCGGCTTCTTCGTGGTGCCGTTGTTCGCGCTGATCCAGAGCCGCACGCCCAAGTCGGAAATGTCGCGCGTGTTCGCCGCACTCAACATCCAGAATTCCGGCTTCATCGTCGCCGCGGCGATGATTGCGCTGGCCACGCAGAAATTCCTGCACTGGACGATCCCGCAGCTGTTCCTGGCGCTGGCGATCGCCAATGCGGTGGTGGCGGTCTACATCTTCACCATCGTGCCCGAATTCCTGATGCGGTTCCTCAGCTGGGTGATGGTGCGCTTCCTGTACCGCCTGCGCCTGCATGGCATTGAAGCCAACGTGCCGGATGAAGGCGCCGCGCTGATCGTCTGCAACCATGTCAGCTACATGGACGCGCTGATCCTCTCGGCGACGATCCCGCGCCCGGTGCGCTTCGTCATGTATTACAAGATCTTCAACATCCCGGTGATGCGCTGGATCTTCCGCACCGCCAAGGCCATTCCGATTGCCGGCGCGCGCGAGGACCCGGCGCTGATGCAGGCCGCGTTCGATGAGGTGGACAAGGCGCTGGCCGAAGGCGAACTGGTCTGCATCTTCCCCGAAGGTGCGCTGACCCGCGATGGCGAAATGGCCGCCTTCAAATCCGGCGTGGAGAAAATCCTCGAGCGCCGGCCGGTGCCGGTGGTGCCGATGGCACTGCGCGGCATGTGGGCCAGCATGTGGAGCCGGCGCGATACGCGCCTGGGGCGCATGCGGGTGCCGCGCCGCCTGCGCGCCCACGTCGAGGTCATGGCCGGCCCGCCGGTCGACGGCGCAGCGGCCACCGCCGAGGGGCTGGAAGCGCAGGTCAGAACACTGCGCGGCGATCAAGGCTGAAAGCGACCAGATCAGGGTATTCCGCAAAGAAATCCATTGCGGCGCTCATGTAAACGCATACATCGGCGGGAACATCGGGTAGATTACCGCCCATAGGGGGTGTCGCTTGGCGTTGGGAGATGCCAAGGGACAACCAATGGAATGGAGTCGTACTTGAATCATCTGCCGCCACCGACCCCGTCGGGCGTTGTCGTCCCCAACCATCTGGTCTGGGCGATCCTGACAACGTTGTTCTGCTGCCTGCCGTTGGGCGTGGTGTCGATCGTGTACGCGGCCCAGGTCGATGGCCGTCGCGCGGCCGGCGACCTGGCCGGTGCCTACGACGCATCGCGCAAGGCCGGTGGATGGGCATTGGCATCGGCGCTGGCCCTGCCGGTACTGCTGCTGTTGTGGTTTGGCCTGTTTGGCGGCATGGCCGCGCTGGGCGCTCTTTCCGACCTGTGAAACAACCTTCGTTCAACCCACCCAAGAAAATGGAGCTTCACTGATGAACGCCACTGCCCCGCAAGTCCCCAACCACCTGGTCTGGGCCATCCTGACCACCCTGTTCTGCTGCCTGCCGGCCGGCATCGTCTCGATCGTGTATGCCGCCCAGGTCAATGGCAAGCTGGCCTCGGGTGACATCGCCGGCGCGCAGGAATCGTCGAACAACGCCAAGAAGTGGGCCATGTGGTCGGCCATCATCGGCGTCGTGGCCATCGTGCTCTACATCATCCTGGTGGTGGTGATGGGCGTTGGCGGCGCAATGAGCGGCGGCAACTACTGATCGCCCCTTGGACGGCCCGGTCCGGCGCCCGCGCAGGGTGCCCGGCTCGGGCCGTTCTGCCGTCATGAGCCTGCCTTCCCGTTCCACCCTGTCGCGCTGGGCGCCGCTGGCCGTCACGGCCGGGCTGGCCGTGGGCGCAACCGCAGTGCTGCGTCATGTCAGCCCGTATGCCAGCAACAGTCCGCTGCCGGGTTGCCCGCTGTATGCGTTGACCGGGTTGTACTGTCCCGGCTGTGGCAGCACCCGCTGCCTGTATTCGCTGGTCCACTTCGACTGGTCCGGCGCGATGGCGATGAATCCGCTGCTGGTGATCTCGCTGCCCTTCCTGCTGTTGATGCTGTTCAACAACGCAGGCGTGCGCATGCGCGCACTGGACCCGCTGATGCGGGTGCTGGCCAATCCCAGCTTCTGGCTGGTGCTGCTGGTCGGCTATGCAGTGCTGCGCAACCTGCCATGGATGCCGTTCGCGCTGTTGGCGCCCTAGGTCACCCAACCGGCGATGACCAGCAACGCAAGCGCTGCCATCCACAACAACAGCATGCGCCAGACCAGGCTCATCGCATCGCGCAGCTCCGGCAGGCGGCGCCACACCGGCACCATGCCCGCATCGCTGTAATCGTGCGCGTCTTCGCGCAGTTCGGCACTGACACTGGCGCGCGCCACGGCGCCCAGAAAATCGGTGGACGCGGCCCAACTGCTGCCGTGCGCCTCGCGCCAGGCCTTGAAGGCCGTGTCGAAGTTGCCCACCAGCGCCATCGACAGTGACATCAGCTGCGCCACCGGCCACTCCAGCCACGACAGCACCTGGCGTGCGCCCACCACCGTCTCCACGTCGGCCAACGAGCGCATCGGCCCCACGGCCAGCAGCGCGAGCAGGCGGTACGCCAGCGCGCCTACCGGGCCCAGCAGCAGGAACCAGAACAGCACCGCGAACCAGCGCCGCAGTGCGTTGAGCACGGTGGCTTCCACCAGCGAGGGCACGTCCTCGTGCAGGCTGCCGCCGGCGGACTGCAGTTGGCCGATGGCCGAATGCCGGGCGTGCGCGTCATCGGCGTCGATCACCGCTTCCACGTCGCGGTCCAGGTCGCGCGGACCCCAGCACATCACCAGCGTGGCGATGCCCAGCAGCAGCGACGGCAACCCGAACAGGCGGTCATGCAGCGCCCATTGCAGCAGGGCCAGCACCAGCACGAACGGAACCACCGCCACCAGCCAGCCGTGGCGCCCACGCCAGAAGCCGGTTTCGGCCGCGTGAGCGTCCAACCACTGCAGCCAGCGCCGGTACCAGCCGAATCGACGCAGCGCCACGGCCGCGGCAGGCGCGACATGGCCCAGGGCCAAGGCGACCAGTACTGCGACCAGGGTGGTGAACATGGCGGCCTCCGTTCGGTTTCTGGGCGCTACTATGCCTTGGGACCCGGCAATTCCCCGGGTCACAGGTAATGTATGCCGCCCCGTGTTCAGGCAGCGGCAACGTGGTGCCCGGGTCAGCTCACCTGGCTGCGGTACCAATGCTCGATCAGGCTGCGTGAAATCGAGATCGGCGGCGACAGGCGGATGCCCACCCCATCGTCCTCGATGTCACGGGCCAGCGCCGCGCCCACTTCCTCGGCAGTGAACCAGCGCGCGTCCTCCAGCTCGCCATCCACGGTGGGCACGTCGTCTTCGGCCGTGGCGCTGAAGCCGAGCATCAGCGCGCCCGGGAACGGCCATGGCTGGGTACCGAGGTAGCGACAGCTGCGCACCCGTACCTTGCTTTCCTCAAAGACCTCGCGGACCACGGTCTGTTCCAGCGATTCGCCGGGCTCCACGAACCCGGCCAGCACCGAGTAACGGCGCGGGGCCCAGTTGGCCTGGCGGCCGAGCAGCAGGCGCCCGTTGCTTTCCACCGCCACGATCACCGCCGGGTCCACGCGCGGGTAGTGTTCGGTGCTGCACGCGACGCAGCGGCCGATGAAGCCCCCCCGGGTGAAGGCCACGGCGCCGCCGCACACGCCGCAGAAGCGGGTGCGGGACTGCCAGTACGACATGCCGCGGGCATAACAGAAGGCGCTGGCATCGGCGGCCGACCAGGTGGTGGCCGATTCGCGCAGGTCCACGCGCTGGGGCGCCGCGATATCGACGGCGGCCGATTCGACCGAGAACCACGCCTGCTCGCCGCGCAGGCCGAGGAAGATGGCGGTGCCGGGGCCGCCCCCGACCTGGGCGCCGGTCACCGCCAGCGGCTGGCCGTCGTCACCGGCCAGCGCGCGGCCATCGGGATCCAGCACCAGCACGTGCGCCTGCGGCCACAGCCGCAACAACGCATCGGCGTCGTCGCGCAGGGTATCGGCGCGTTCAAGGGGGTCGGTGGTGAAAGCAAAACCGGCAAGCGGCAAAGAGACATTGGACATCCCTGAAGCCTGCCGCGATTCAACCGGAACAGCAAGCGGTGCCGTGCGGCACCGCGGTGGCGATCACATGCTGAAACTGCTGCCGCAGCCGCAGGTGGTCTTCGCATTCGGATTGCGGATCACGAACTGCGCGCCGGTCAGGCTTTCGGTGTAATCCACTTCGGCGCCCATCAGGTACTGCAGGCTGAGCGGATCGACCAGCAGGGTGACGCCGTTGGTGTCCACGGCCAGGTCATCCTCGGCGCGGTTCTCGTCGAACTCGAAGCCGTACTGGAAACCGGAACAGCCACCGCCCTGGATGTAGACGCGCAGGGCCAATGCATCGCTGGCCTCGTCCTGGATCAGTTCCTTGACCTTGGCCGCAGCGGCTTCGGTGAAGTTCAGGGGACGGTCCAGCGACTGGTAATTCGGCGCAGCGGCGGGGGTGGGGGCGCCGGGCAGGGAAACTAGCGTGCTCATGCCCCCAGCATGGGGGTGCATGGGCACGCTTTCAAGCACCGGCCGTTCAGGCCATGGCGTCGGCCAGCTTCCTGCGCGCGTTGCCGTCCTTGCCATCCTTGCGGTCGGCACTGTCGTCGGCCGGCGGCGGCAGCGCCATCTGGGCGCCACCATGGATGAGACGGCCGGTCAGCTGGGCGCCTGCGTTCATTTCCACCACCTGGTAGTGGACATTGCCGGTGACCCGGGCGCTGGGGGTCAGCTCGACCCGCTCGCTGGCGTGCACGTCGCCATCCAGGCGGCCACTGAGCACCACCACGTGGGCGCGGATCTCGCCTTCGATGCTGCCCTGCTCGGCCAGCGTGAGGGTGGCCGTGGTCGCGCCTTCCTGGGCGATCACCTTGCCCAGGATGGTGCCTTCCACATACAGGCCACCGCTGAATTCCACGTCTCCCCGGATCACCACCTGCGCGCCGATCAGCGCGTCCACGACCAGATGCCCGTCGCGGTTGGATTTGTTGCTGCCAAACATGGGCTTACTCCCCTTCTTTTGCCGTTGCTGCAGCCGGTGCTCCGGACTGCTTCCAGTCGAATACCTGGGTGGCGCCCCCTGCGCCGCTTCCCAGCGTGACCCGCACACGTTGCGGGGTGAAGTCCTTGGGCAACATGACGCTGCCGGTGAGCTGCTGGAAGTACCGGAAGGAATACTCCTGGCCCGGCACCTTGGTGCGCTGGTGCAGCTCGTCCCAGCTGACCGAGGTCAACTTGCCGTCCTTGACGCCTTCAACCGTAAACCGCATCTGGCCCTGGCTGATCGCGCCACGGTTGAGGTTCTGGGTCAGCACTACGGCGTACTGCCAGGTGCCCGCCGTTTCCGGCGAAAATTCAATGGAATGGGTGTTCAGGCCCTTGCGCTGGCTGGTAGACCCGACCAGGCGTTCGTAGAAGGCCACGTCGGCACGCAGGCCGGCGATTTCCTCGTCGCGCTCGCCCAGCGAGGTCTGCACCTCGTTGTTGGCCGCGCGGCTGATCCGGTCCGACGCCTGCAGGGTGGCCTGGGTCTGCTGCAGTTCCACCACTTGCTTCTGCAGTGTTTCGGCACGCGCTTGGGCGGCGTCCAGCTGGCGGCCGGCGTCACCGCCGGGGCCGGCGGTCCAGCGCCCCAGCAGCGCGGCCAGGACCAGGCTGGCCAGCCAGATGCCGGCCAGGATCAGCAGCCGGCGGCGATCGGGCGCCACCGGGGTTCCGGGGCGGCGGATCTGGATGCGGGAAGGTGTCGGGTTGTTCATGGCGAATACGGCGGCACCGCCGCTTGGGCGATACCGACACGGTCCCTGTCGGGAAGAGCGACTGCTTAGTGTAAGTCAGGGTTGGCACATTTTTCGCCCCTGACCCCCTGCAGGGCAGTAGCGTTCAGGGACGTCATCCCCGATAGTGTGGGCCTGTGCACACTTTCGCCGGAGCGCCTGCCATGACCGAGGCCCACCTGTTCGTGATCGGCATCCTGCTGGCCTGGCTGGCCGGCATCCGCGTGTACCTCACGGTGTTCGGGGTGGGCCTGGCCGGCATGCTGGGCTGGGTCGAGCTGCCGCCGGCGCTGCAGGCGACCGAGTCGTGGTGGGTGCTGGGCACCTCGGCCGCGCTGGCCATCACCGAATTCTTCGCCGACAAGATCCCCGGGGTGGACTCGGCCTGGGACCTGGTCCAGACCCTGGCCCGGGTACCGGCGGGTGCCTTCCTGGCTGCAGCCACGCTCTCGCCCACGGGCGAACTCAGCACCACGGCGCTGGCCGCAGGTGCCGGCGTGGCCCTGGCCAGCCATGGCCTGAAATCGGGTACCCGCGCCCTGCTCAATACCTCGCCCGAACCGGCCAGCAACTGGGTCGCCTCGGCCGCGGAAGACACGGTAGTGGTGGGCGGCCTGGCGTTGGCGCTGGCGCACCCGTGGCTGGCATTGATCGTCGTGGTGGCCTGCAGCCTGGTGGGCGCGCTGGTGGTCTGGCTGGTCTGGCGCACCCTGTGGAAGGGCATGCGCTGGCTGCTGCGCCAACCGGCGGGCAAGCCCGGGGCACTGGCCGACCGCGATGCCGCATAATCGCGCCGCAGACTGGGAGTACTGATGGCCGTCCAAGACAACGCTGTTGCATCCACCCGCGCCACCCGCGCCGAAACCCCGCCCGCCGATCATTGGCAGCGCTGGGCCAGCGCCGACGCGCCCGCCGTGGCGCCCGCGCCCAGCAACGTGGTGCCGCTCAACGCTGCCGCCGCCGCTGCCGTGTCCACCCCGCCGGTGCTGCCGCCATCGCAGTGGCAGCAGGACGATGCCACTACGCCGCCGCTGGGCAGCGAGGCGCCCTACCGTGTGCTGATCGTCGAAGACGACCGCTCGCAGGCCCTGTTCGCACAGAGCGTGCTGCATGGCGCCGGCATGGAAGCGATCGTGCACAGCGACGCCGAAGGCGTGCAGCAGGTGATCAACGAACAGCGCCCGGACCTGATCCTGATGGACCTGCACCTGCCCGGCCTGGATGGCATGCGCCTGACCGCGCTGATCCGCCAGCAGCCCGGCCAGCAGCTGCTGCCGATCGTATTCCTCAGCGGCGACCCGGACCCGGAGCGCCAGTTCGAAGTGCTCGACAGCGGCGCCGACGATTTCCTCAGCAAGCCGATCCGACCGCGCCACCTGATTGCCGCCGTCTCCAACCGCATCCGCCGCGCCCGCGCGCAGGCGGCGCTGCAGCCGGGTGCGCAGGGCGCGCCGGCCATGAACAACCCCGAGACCGGCCTGCCGACCCGCCACCACGTGATGCATCAGCTCGGCGCGGCGCTGGCGCACGGCGAGCATGGCGGCCTGTTCTTCATCGAGGTGGCCAGCGCACTGGGGCTGCGCGAACGCTACGGCTATGCCGCGTTCGAACGGCTGATGGTGCAGGCCGCGCAGCGGCTGGCCGACAACGCGCACCCGCACCTGCTGGCGCGCCTGAACGACAACAGCTTCCTGGTCGTGGCGCGTGGCCTGGACGAAGAATCACTGGACGCGATGGCGCACCAGCTGCGCGATGAACTGTCCGCGCGCTCGTTCGTGATCCGCGATGAGGAATCGGTGCACCTGCGCGGCGTGGTCGGGCATGCCCAGCTCTCCGGTGGCTTTGGCGATGCCGGCACGGCGCTGGAAGCGGTGGAGCGCACCACGCTGCAGGCGCGGCTGCTGCCCTCCGGCGTGGCCGCGCACGTGCGCCGCGAGGACGTCGCCGCGCAGGAACACCTGGCCATGCTCGAAGGCCAGCTCGAACCAGCCTACCAGCCGATCGTGGCGGTGGCCGGTGGCAATACCGCCCAGTACCAGGTGCTGCTGCGCCTGCGCCAGGCCGATGGCAGCGTACTCAACGCGGGCCAGGTGATCCCCGCTGCGGAAGCGGCCGGGCGCATCGCCGACCTCGACCAGCAGGTGCTGGACCATGCGCTGGGCCTGCTCGATCTGTACCGGCACGCCACCCAGCCGCTGAGCCTGTTCGTGTCGCAGTCGCTGCGCACCCTGGCCCGCGATGCTTTCGCCGACTGGTTGCTGGAAACGCTGCAGCAGCGTGGGCTGCCCGGCAGCGCGCTGGTCATTGACGTGCGCCTGCCCGACGCACTGATCCACACCGTCACCCTGCAGCAGTTCTGCTCGCGCATGAGCGCGGCCGGGGTGCGCTTCTGCCTGAGCCAGTTCGAGCCCAGCGGTGAAGCCAATGCCCTGCTTGGCCAGCTGCCGCTGGCATTCGTGCGCATGGCCGCCCGTTTCTCCAGCAGCCATGCCAACCAGCAGACCCGCGATGAACTGCGTGGCGCGATCGATGCCGCGCACCGTGCCGGGGCACAGATCATCGGCCAGCAGATCGAAGACCCGCAGGCCGCAGCGGCGATGTGGATGGGCGGGGTCGATTTCATCCAGGGCAACATGGTGCAGTCGGCCGGGAGCGAGCTGAACTTCGACTTCCACACCGCGGTGCTCTGACCATGACGGCCCAAGGACGGGTTCCCTTCGCACTGTGGCTGGCGGCGATCGCGGCCGCCCTTGCCGCTACCGCCAGCGGCATGGCCGCCGCCGGCGCCAACGGCCCATGGCCGGTCATTGCCGCTGCCACCGCCGCAGTGGCGCTGATCGCCGCGCTGGTCGGCGTGAGCCGCTGGCGCGAGCTGCAGGCGCAGCTGGCCCTGGGGCAGCGCCGCCACGAGGCGCTGGCCGTTGAGCGCGACCACCTGCAGCGCGCCATGCAGCAGCAGGACATGCTGGAACAGGAGCTGCTGCAGGCCAAGCAGGCGGCCGAGGCCGCCGCGCTGGCCAAGGGCGAGTTCCTGGCCACCATGAGCCACGAGATCCGCACGCCGCTCAACGGCATCCTGCCGATGCTGGACCTGATCGCGCGCGGCCAGCTGGGCACCGACCAGCGGCAGATGCTGCAGACCGCCACGGTCAGTTCGCAGCAGCTGCTGCGCATCGTCGATGACATCCTGGATTACTCCCGGCTGGAGGCGAAAGGCCTGGACCTGGAGATCACCACGTTCAACCTGCGCGAGCTGCTGGAAGGCATCGTCCAGCTCATGCAGCGCAGCGCTGAAGCCAAGGGCCTGGCGGTGTCGCTGGAACTGGACCCCGCCGTGCGCCTGTCGGTGCGCGGCGACCCGGTGCGGCTGCGCCAGGTGCTGGGCAACCTGATGGTGAACGCCATCAAGTTCACCGAGCGCGGCCAGATCCGCCTGCGCGTGACCCGCCAGGGCGAGACCAGCAGCCAGCACCAGCTGCGCTTCGAAGTCATCGACACCGGCATCGGCATCGACGGCACCCTGCAGGCGCGCCTGTTCCAGTCCTTCAGCCAGGCCGATGCCTCCACCACGCGCATCTACGGCGGCACCGGCCTGGGCCTGGCCATCTGCAAGCGCATCATCGACCTCATGCACGGCAACATCGGGGTGAGTTCGACCCCGCGCCACGGCGCCACGTTCTGGTTCGAGATTCCGCTGCTGAAGGTCGTCGGCGACCTGCCGGCCGCGCCGCTCACCACGCGCGCCCTGCTGGTCAGCGAAGACCCGCTGCTGGTGCAGCGCCTGCAGCGCGTGCTGCAGCACCACGACATCCGCCTGCACACCGTGGACAGCGCGTCGGCCGCGCTGGACAGCCTGCGCGCGCCGGTACGCCCGGGGATCGAGCCGGACCTTGCCTGGGTGATCGCCGACACCCATGCACTACGCCACGGCGCCACCGCCCTGCACCGCGCGGTGCTGCACGATGCCCGCACGCCCACCCCGCGCCTGCTCTGGCTGCAGGGCGACGAGCCGCTGGCCGCGCTGCTGCGCGAGAACACCCGCGTGTTGCCGCGCGAGGCCGGTGACGTGGACCTGCATGCGGTGCTGCGCCCGGCAGTGGCCAGTGCGCGCCCGGCCCCCCTGCTGGCCAGCGTGGAGCCCTACAGCGGTCCGGTGGACGCGCCGCAGCTGGGCCTGCGCCTGCTGCTGGTGGAAGACAACAGCGTCAACCTGCTGGTCGCCCAGCGCCTGCTGCAGGTGCTGGGCTGCACCGTCACCACCGCCACCGATGGCGAACAGGGCCTGCAGCAGCTGCAGACCCGCGCCTTCGACCTGGTGCTGATGGATTGCCAGATGCCGGTCCTGGATGGCTACAGCGCCACCCGGCGCTGGCGTGAGCAGGAAGCGGCGGAAGGCCGCAACCGGCTGCCGATCGTGGCGATGACCGCCAACGCGATGGCCGGCGACCGCGAGCGCTGCCTGCAGGCGGGCATGGACGATTACCTGTCCAAGCCGGTCAACCGCGAGTCGTTGCAGGCGTGCCTGCTGCGCTGGCAGCTCACGATGGAAGACAACGCCGCCGACGCGCGCAATACACCCACCCCATTGCCGCCGCCGCTGCCGCCGCTGGTCGCAGACAACGGCAATGACGACGTCTCGCCCGGGGTGCTCGACACCGGTGTGCTGGATGAGCTGCAGGAGGTGATTGGTGCGGAGACCGCCACCATCATCGCCGTGTTCCTGGAAGACACCCCGCCCTTGATCCGGCAGCTGCAGGACGCGTCGGTGGCCGCCGACCTGGAAACGCTGCGCGCGCTGGCGCACAGCCTGAAGTCGGCCAGTGCGAACGTGGGGGCGATGGCGTTGTCGGTGGCGGCACGTCGGATTGAACACGACGCCCGCGCCGGCACGCTGGAGCGCCCGGCCGTGGCCGTGGCGCTGCTGATTGCCGAATACGCGCGTGCACGGCTGGCGCTGGCCGGCTACCAGGCCGGCATCGGCGCCACGGCCGCGCGCTGAATCAGTCTTCCAGTTTGGTGAGCAGGTAATTCGGCTCGCCGATGCGCTCGATCAGTTCCAATTGGGTTTCCAGCCAGTCGATATGCTCTTCCTCGTTGTCGAGGATCTTCACGAACAGCTGGCGGCTGACGTAGTCGCCGACCGAATCGGCATAAGCCACCGCCTCGCGCAGGGTGACGGTGCCTTCGCGCTCCAGCGCCAGGTCGCACTGCAGGATCTCGGTGGGGTTTTCGCCGATGCGCAGCTTGCCCAGCGCCTGGAAGTTCGGCAGGCCTTCAAGGAACAGGATGCGGTCGGAGAGCACGTCAGCGTGCTTCATCTCCTCGATCGATTCCTTGTATTCGTGGTCGGCCAGTTCCTTCAGACCCCAGTTCTTCAGCATCTTGGCATGCAGGAAGTACTGGTTGATCGCGGTCAGCTCGTTATAGAGGACCTTGTTGAGGAATTCGATGACCTTCGTGTCGCCTTTCATGAGCGTGCTCCTGCAGCGTGAAAACGCCGGCACTGTAACGCGTCCCCGCAGACGATGAGGGAACGCGAATCATGATCGATCGGTTTACGCGACCTGCGCCAACCCCAGGACATGCAACGGCAGCTCGTGGGTGTTGCGGGCCTTGGCCAGCAGGTCGGCCGCCATGTCCAGGCAGGAACCGCAGGTAGCGCCGCAGCCGGTGCGCATGGTCAGCTCGGACACGCTGGCGACACCGCTCTGGGCGGCTTCGCGGATCTGGTGGTCGGTTACCCCGTTACAGATGCAGACGTACACGTGCGGACTCGGCAGGCAGGCCCGGATCGGCCTGTGCGTATTCCAATCGAAACGAGAATGGTTGTCAATTTCGTAACTGAATCATTCTCGATACGGTTCAGCGTGCCCGTTCAGCCGGCCCGGCGTGGAGCAAAAAAAAAGACCGATCTTTCGATCGGTCTCTTTCGTATTTGGCTGCCCCGGATGGATTCGAACCACCGAATGCCTGAGTCAGAGTCAGGTGCCTTACCGCTTGGCGACGGGGCAAAACGTGCGTGCAATTGTTGCACTTTCTCACTGGAAAACCAAGCGGACTTGGTGGCTATGGGTGGACTCGAACCACCGACCCCAGCATTATGAGTGCTGTGCTCTAACCGGCTGAGCTACATAGCCTTAGTGAGCCGGCAATTCTGGACATGTAAACGGAATCTGTCAACACCTTTTCACCGCGCTTGTGAGTGGGCAGCGGGCGTGTCACAGTCCTGACCAGTAGATTTTTCTAGGAGTCCGCATCGTGATCGATCCGGACGGCTATCGACCGAACGTCGGCATCGTGCTGATGCGGCAGGACGGGCAGGTGTTCTGGGCACGACGTGTGCGCCGGGATGGCTGGCAGTTCCCGCAGGGTGGCATGAACACCGACGAGACGCCTGTCGAAGCCATGTATCGCGAGTTGCATGAAGAAACCGGGCTGTTGCCAGAGCACGTCGAAGTGCTGGGTGCGACACCGGGCTGGCTGCGCTATCGCCTGCCCGCCCGTGCCATCCGTCGCAACGAGAAGCAGGTCTGCATCGGACAGAAGCAGGTCTGGTTCCTGCTGCGCCTGTCAGGCGACGAATCGCACGTGAAGCTGGACCATACCGACAGCCCCGAGTTCGACCAGTGGCGCTGGGTGGATTTCTGGTACCCGGTCGAACACGTGGTGATGTTCAAGCGCGGGGTCTATGCGCGGGCGCTGCGTCACCTGGCGCCGTTGGCCCGGGGCGTGGCCGGCACCGGCGTGGAGTCGATGCCAAAGTCCGCCCAGGAGGCCTGGATGCCGGGGCACG
The DNA here is from genome assembly GCF_050031795.1 of Stenotrophomonas sp. SrG. Classification (NCBI taxonomy): domain Bacteria; kingdom Pseudomonadati; phylum Pseudomonadota; class Gammaproteobacteria; order Lysobacterales; family Lysobacteraceae; genus Stenotrophomonas; species Stenotrophomonas sp. SrG. The sequence goes on along the minus strand of NZ_JBNBBE010000008.1, from coordinate 139,020 downwards.
CGGCGGGCCATGACCGCCCGCGCAAGCGCGCGCCGGCACCCAAGCGCGGCGGTGGGTACTGGCCGCGCAGCAAGGCCAAGGGTGAGCCGGGGGCGGTGTAACCGTGACCTGCCCCGCTGAAACGACAAAAGCCCGGCCGAAGCCGGGCTTTTGCTTTCCTCCCAGCGGGATCCCGAAGGATCCCACGCCAGGCGCGATGGATCAGCGCTTGGAGAACTGGGTGGCGCGACGTGCCTTGTGCAGGCCGACCTTCTTACGCTCGACTTCACGGGCGTCACGGGTCATGAAGCCAGCCTTGCGCAGCTCGGACTTCAGGGTTTCGTCGTACTCGACCAGCGCGCGGGCGATGCCCAGGCGGATCGCACCGGCCTGGCCGGTGGTGCCGCCGCCAGCGGCGGTGACCATGATGTCGAACGATTCGGTGTTCTTGGTCAGTTCCAGCGGCTGACGCACGATCATGCGTGCGGTTTCACGGCCAAAGAACTCGTCCAGCGGACGGCCGTTGACGGTGATGTTGCCGGCGCCCTTGCGCAGGAACACGCGGGCGGTGGAGGACTTGCGGCGGCCGGTGCCGTAGTTTTGAGTGATAGCCATGATTAGATATCCAGAACCTGGGGCTGCTGAGCGGCGTGCGGGTGCTCGGAACCCGAGTACACCTTGAGCTTGCGGTACATGGCGCGGCCCAGCGGGCCCTTCGGCAGCATGCCCTTGACGGCGGTTTCGATGACGCGCTCCGGGTGGCGCTCCAGCGCCTGGGCCAGAGTTTCGGTCTTCAGGTTGCCGATGTAGCCAGTGAAGCGGTGGTACAGCTTGTCCTGCAGCTTGTTGCCGGTGACGGCAATCTTTTCTGCATTGATGACAACCAGGTAATCACCGGTATCAACGTGAGGGGTGTAGACCGGCTTGTGCTTGCCGCGCAGACGGCGGGCCAGCTCGGTGGACAGACGGCCCAGCGTCTTGCCGGAGGCGTCGACGAGATACCAGTCGCGCTGGACGGTCTCGGACTTTGCAGTGAAAGTGCTCATGAAAGAACTCAGGTAGGTCGGGCTCATTGCGGCCATGGAGCGGCCGGAACTCTGCCACGCGTTGTGAAGAGGCGGGATTGTACTGGCCATTTGGCCCACATGCAAATCGACCGGCGGCATGGCTTGGCAGACCGGCGCCGGGGGGCGAGAATCGATGATCCCCCGCCGCGATGCCCAACCGCATGACCGCGCTCCGCCAGATCACCCCGCTCGACCACCTGCTGACCGAGGCCCAGCGCGCCCTGGACACGGTGTTCGGCAACCCGCCGGCCAGCCGCCCGTACCCGGCCGAGGCGACCCCGGACGCACCGATGCCCGCCCCGGCCCGCCGCCATGCCGCCGGCCTGATGCGGATCAACCATGTCGGCGAGGTCTGCGCGCAGGGCCTGTACTTCGGCCAGGCCGCGGTGGCCCGTGAGCCGGAAACCCGTGCCCACCTGCTCGAGGCGGCCCAGGAAGAGACCGACCACCTGGCCTGGTGCGCCCAGCGCCTGCGCGAGCTGGACAGCCGGCCCAGCCTGTTCAACCCGATCTGGTACGCCGGCAGCTATACCATCGGCACCCTGGCCGGGCTGCGCGGGGATGGCTGGAACCTGGGCTTCGTGGTGGAAACCGAGCGCCAGGTGGAAGCCCACCTGGACGAGCACCTGGACACCCTGCCCCCGACCGACCAGCGCAGCCGCGAGATCCTCAAGGTGATGAAGATCGACGAGGCCCGCCACGCCGACCACGCCGAGCATGCCGGCGCGCGGAAGCTTCCGCCGCCAATTCCGGGCGTGATGGCGCTGGCCTCCAAGGTCATGAAGACCATCGCCTACCGGCTTTAAGGTCAGCCCGAAACGAGTTTGAGGCCGATCACCCCGGCCACGATCAGCCCGATGCAGGCCAGGCGCGGCGCCGAAGCGCTGTCGCCGAACAGGAAGATGCCCAGCGTGGCCACGCCCAGCGCGCCGATACCGGTCCAGATCGCGTAGGCGGTGCCCACCGGGATGGATTTCATCGCCTGGCTCATCAGATACAGGCTGACCAGTGCCGCGCCGACCGTGGCGAGCGTGGGCAGCGGCTTGCTGAAGCCGTCCGAATATTTCATTCCGATCGCAAAGCCGATTTCAAAGATGCCGGCCAGCAGCAGGTAGATCCAGGGCATGGGTGCCTCCTAAACAAAAACAAAACGGCCCGGTGTCTTCACACCGGACCGTCGTCGGTAGCTTGCCGTGGAACATTACTTCTGCGCAAAACAGATGTTCCACAGGGCGGGGCGTCCCGCCTTGTGCAGCACCACCCGGGCCAAGGCCCGGGCGGGTGTCGCTTTGTGTTACTCGGACAGGTTGCGGCCATGGAACAGCTCTTCGATCTCGCGCTTGAGCAGCGCTTCAATCTTCATGCGTTCCTTGAACGAGATGTTCTTGGCCTTTTCCTCGAACAGGTACTGGTCCAGGTCGAAGTCCTTCAGGTGCATCTTCGTGTGGAAGATGTTTTCCTGATAGACGTTGACGTCGAACATCTCGTAACGCGACTTGATGTTCTTGGCCAGGAAGTTCTGGATCGAGTTGATCTTGTGATCGATGTAGTGCTTCTTGCCCTTCACGTCACGGGTGAAGCCACGGACACGGTAGTCCATGATCACGATGTCCGATTCCAGGCTCTCGATCAGGTAGTTCAGCGCCTTCAGCGGCGAAATCACGCCACAGGTAGCCACATCGATGTCCGCGCGGAACGTCGCGATGCCTTCCTGCGGGTGGGTTTCGGGGTAGGTATGGACGGTGATGTGGCTCTTGTCCATGTGCGCTACCACGGCATCGGAGATCAACTCCTTGCCCGCCAGCTTCTTGTCGATCACCGGCTCTTCGGAGATCAGGATCGTCACCGACGCGCCCTGCGGATCGTAATCCTGGCGCGCGACATTGAGGATGTTGGCGCCGATGATCTCGGCGACATCGGTCAAGATTTGAGTCAGCCTATCGGCGTTGTACTCTTCATCGATGTATTCAATGTAACGCTGACGCTCCTCTTCGGTGCGGGCGTAACACACGTCATAGATGTTGAAGCTCAGCGCCTTGGTGAGGTTGTTGAAACCCTGCAACCTCAGGCGAGGCAACGGCTTGACCACGGCGGTCGATCCTGTGTGTGGTGGGAAAGGATCAATTATGGGGCAAAGTGATCGGGGACGAAACTTGCATTGAAACAAGTTGCTGTGTTGGGGTTTGCCCTTCACAACCCTGATCGTTAAGCTCGCGGCACATAGCCGTGAATTGTTCATGAGCAAAGGGAGCGCCTCAACGTGTCATCTGTGCGCCTTGCCACAAGTCCATTGGCCCTGGACATCGCCACCATTGACCGCTTTCTGGCCCACAGCCACCGACGCCGCTACCCGGCCCGCACGGACGTTTTCCGCCCCGGTGACCCCGCCGGCACCCTGTATTACGTGATCAGCGGCTCCGTTTCCATAATTGCTGAAGAAGAAGACGACCGCGAACTGGTCCTGGGCTACTTCGGCTCCGGGGAGTTCGTCGGCGAGATGGGCCTGTTCGTGGAAACCGACCGCCGCGAGGTGATCCTGCGCACCCGGACCCCCTGCGAGCTGGCCGAGATCAGCTACGAGCGGCTGCACCAGCTGTTCCTTGGCCCGCTGTCCACCGACGCGCCCCGGCTGCTGTACGCACTGGGCCAGCAGGTCTCCAAGCGCCTGCTCGACACCAGCCGCAAGGCCAGCCGCCTGGCGTTCCTGGATGTTACCGACCGCATCGTGCGCACCCTGCATGACCTGTCCCGCGAACCGGAGGCCATGAGCCACCCGCAGGGCACCCAGCTGCGCGTGTCGCGCCAGGAGCTGGCCCGCCTGGTCGGCTGCTCGCGTGAAATGGCCGGCCGCGTGCTGAAGAAGCTGCAGAGCGATGGGCTGCTGCATGCGCGGGGCAAGACGGTCGTCCTGTACGGCACCCGATGACGCCGGATGCCGGCCACCGGCCGGCGCCAACGTCGGCATGACAGCGCATTTCACGCGCTGCCGCTAGGCTGACGGCATGGCACCTGGCAGCGAATTCTACTGGTTCATCCTGATCGGGCTTGGCGCGCAGCTGGTGGACGGCGCGCTCGGCATGGCCTTCGGGCTCGTCTCATCGTCGGTCATGCTCAGCATGGGCCTGCCGCCGGCGGCGGTCAGCGCAAGCGTGCACACCGCAGAGGTGTTCACGACAGGCGCCTCGGGTGTTTCGCACCTCGTGGCCGGCAACGTGGACAAGCGGTTGTTCCTGCGCCTGGCCCTGCCGGGCGCGGTCGGCGGCGTGCTGGGCGCCTATGTGCTGACCCAGCTGCCCGGTGATGCGATCCGTCCCTTCATCTACGGCTACCTGCTGATCCTGGCGGTCTTCATCCTGCTGCGCGCAGCCGGAAAGCTGGTGCCGCGCCAGGAAGTGAAGCGGGTGCCGGTGCTGGGCTTCGTCGCCGGGCTGCTGGACGCCAGCGGCGGCGGCGGCTGGGGTCCGGTGGCCACCTCCACCCTGCTCGCCCGGGGCGGCCAGGCCCGGACCACCATCGGCACGGTCAACGCGGCCGAGTTCGTGGTGACCCTGGCGGTATCGATCACCTTCCTGCTCTCGATGGGCCTGCAGTACCTGAACATCGTGGCCGGCCTGCTGATCGGCGGCATGATGGCCGCCCCGCTGGCCGCGGTGCTGGTGAAGCGGGTCAAGGAACGCTGGGTGCTGGTGGCCGTGGGCGTGCTGGTGCTGTCGATCAGCCTGTTCCAGATCAGCGGCGCGGTGCGCGGCTGGCTGGCGGGGTAAAGCGCGGCGCTGTGCGCCGCCGCCCTACCAACGGTAGGGCGCTACCGGCGTGTGGCGCGCCAACGGTAGGTATCGACCGTTGGTCGATACGCCTCAGCGGTCGCCGCCGCGATCCACGCAACCCCAGTTGAGGATCCGCGTACCGGGCTTGAGCACCTGCCGGAAATACGCGACCTTGGACACCTTCGGGTTCACCACCACCGGCTCCTTGGCTGCCAGCAGCAACGGCAGGTCCGCGGTGCTGTCCGAATAGGCCACATCGATGTCGCCATAGCCGCGCTCGCGCAGCATGCGCATCTTCTCTTCGTTGTGGCAATGGCGCGTGGCACCAACCGCACCGAAGCGCGGCCCCACTTCACTGCCGATCACCGGCACGCCCTGATGGGCGACAAACGCCAGGATGGCGCGGGCCAGCTCCGGCGGCGCGCCGGTCGCCACCACTACCCGGTCGCCCTGCGCCCGGTGCGCGGCGAATACCGCCAGCGCCTCCGGCAGCAGCTTGGCGCGCAGTTGCGCCTCGTGCTTGATCACGTAGGCATCGATCACGCGGTTGAACTCGCGCGCGCGGTGCAACCCGAACGTGGCGATCCAGACATAGACCGAAATACCGGTACGCCGGGTCGGCAACATCGCCACCAGTGGCCCCGCTACCGGCGTCACCAGCAGCGCGGCCAGCAGCCGCAGCGGGTTGCGCTTGATCAGCGAGGCAAACAGGTGGCTGCCGGAATCGCCGTCATAAAGGGTGTGGTCGAAGTCGAAGACCACCAGCGGCGCGTCGTCACGCGGAGTCGGGTAGATCGCAGTCATGCGCTGAAGAATAGCTGACGCAGGCCCTCGCCGGGCTCTTCGACCCGCATGAAGGCCTCGCCCACCAGGAACGCATGCACGCCGGCGTTGCGCATCACGCTCACGTCGTCAGCGCCCAGGATGCCGCTCTCGGTCACCAGCAGGCGGTCGCGCGGCACGGCCTGGCGCATGTCCAGCGTGGTCTGCAGCGACACCTCGAAGGTGCGCAGGTTGCGGTTGTTGATGCCGATCAGCGGCACCGGCACCTGGATGGCGCGTTCGAGTTCATCGATGTCGTGCACTTCCACCAGCACGTCCATGCCCAGCTGCATGGCCAGGTCGGACAGCTCAGCCAGCTGGCGGTCTTCCAGCGCGGCCACGATCAGCAGGATGCAGTCGGCACCCAGCACGCGGGCCTCGTAGACCTGGTACGCATCGATCACGAAGTCCTTGCGCAGCACCGGCAGCGTGCAGGCGTCGCGGGCCTGCTGCAGGTAGGCATCGTCGCCCTGGAAGAAATCCACGTCGGTCAGCACCGACAGGCAGCTGGCACCCCCGAACTCGTAGCTCACCGCAATATCGGCCGGGTGGAAGTCCGGGCGGATCACGCCCTTGGACGGGCTGGCCTTCTTCACCTCGGCGATCACCGCCGGGTTGCCGGCGGCAATCGAGGCGCGCAGTGCATCGGCGAAGCCGCGCACCGGCGGCGCATCCGCGAGCCGTGCCTGCAGCGCTTCCAGCGGAACCCGTGCACGGCGCTCGGCCACTTCAACGGCCTTGCGGGCCAGGATGGTCTCGAGGATGTCGCTCTTGTCGCTCATGTCGTTCAGGGTCCTTCAGGCCGGCCATTATCGGCCAGCCTGCAGCAAAGCGTGAAATCGGGCTCAGCCCGCGCGTCGGATGCGCTGGGTCGCATCCACGTAATCCTGCATGCGCTGGCGTGCGCTGCCGTCGGCGATGGCCGCGCGGGCACGGGCCAGGCCGTCGGCGATGCTGCTGGCCACGCCGGCCACGTACAGCGCCGCGCCGGCGTTGAGCGCCACGATGTCCAGCGCCGGGCCGGGCTGGTCGTCGAGCACCCCACGCAGCATCGCGATCGATTCTTCCGGCCCGCTCACCTTGAGGTTGCGGCTGGCCGACATGGCAATGCCGAAGTCTTCGGGGTGGATCTCGTATTCGCGCACCTTGCCGTCGCGCAGCTCGCCGACCAGGGTACCGGCGCCGAGCGAGATCTCGTCCATGTTGTCGCGCCCCCAAACCACCATGGCGCGCTCGGCGCCCAGCTCGCGCAGCACGCGTGCCTGGATGCCGACCAGGTCGGGATGGAACACGCCCATCAGCACGTTGGTGGCGCCCACCGGGTTGGTCAGCGGGCCGAGGATGTTAAAGATGGTGCGCACGCCCATTTCGCGCCGCACCGGGGCCACCACCTTCATGGCGGGGTGGTGCATCGGGGCGAACATGAAGCCGATGCCGGTTTCACTGATCGCGCGGGCCACCTCCTCCGGACGCAGCTCGATGATCGCGCCCAGTGCTTCGACCGCATCGGCACTCCCGGACTTGGACGACACGCTGCGGTTGCCATGCTTGGCGACCTTCGCGCCCGCCGCCGCCACCACGAACATCGCGCAGGTGGAGATGTTGAAGGTATGCGAGCCGTCGCCCCCGGTACCGACGATATCGATCAGGTGGGTGCGGTCTTCGACCGGCACGGCCAGCGCCAACTCGCGCATCACCGTGGCCGCGCCCGCGATCTCGCCGACGGTTTCCTTCTTGACCCGCAGGCCGGTGAGGATCGCAGCGGTCATTACCGGCGACACCTCACCGCGCATCACCTGGCGCATCAGGTCGACCATCTCGTCGAAGAAGATCTCGCGGTGTTCGATGGTGCGTTGCAGGGCTTCCTGGGGGGAGAAGGTCATGCGGGGTTCCTTTGCAGGAAATTCTTCAGCAGGGCGTGGCCGTGCTCGGTGAGGATCGATTCGGGGTGGAACTGCACGCCTTCCACCGGGTGTTCGCGGTGGCGCAGGCCCATGATCTCTTCCATGGTGCCGTCCTCGTTCTCGGTCCAGGCGGTCACTTCCAGGCAGTCGGGCAGCGTGGTCTTGTCCACCACCAGCGAGTGGTAGCGGGTGGCCTGGTAGCGGTCCGGCAGGCCGGCGAACACGCCCTTGCCTTCATGCCGGATCGGCGAGGTCTTGCCGTGCATGATGGTGCCGGCGCGGATGACATCGCCGCCGTACACCTGGCCGATGCCCTGGTGGCCCAGGCACACGCCCAGGATCGGCGTGGTCGGACCCAGCCGCCGGATCAGCTCCAGCGACACGCCCGCTTCGTTGGGCGTGCACGGGCCGGGTGAGATCACGATGCGCTCGGGCGCGAGCGCGGCGATCTCGTCAACGCTCAGGGCGTCGTTGCGCACCACCTTTACATCGGCACCCAGCGTCTGCAGGTACTGCACGAGGTTGTAGGTGAAGCTGTCGTAGTTGTCGAGCATCAACAACATGGCAAATTCCTGGAATCAAGGATGCAATACGGAATCGGTAGCGCCGGCCGTTGGCCGGCAACCGGGTGACTTACAGGCCCTTGGCGGCCTGGGCGACGGCGCGGAACAGCGCGCGACCTTTGTTCATGGTCTCGTCCCATTCCTTGCCCGGGTCCGAGTCGTAGACGATGCCGGCGCCCGCCTGCACGTGCAGGCGGCCGTCCTTGATCACCGCGGTGCGGATCGCAATGGCGGTGTCGGCATCGCCGTGCCAGCCGATGTAACCGATGCTGCCGGCGTAGACATTCCGCTTGATCGGCTCCAGCTCGCGGATCACTTCCAGCGCGCGGATCTTCGGCGCGCCGCTGACCGTGCCGGCCGGGAACGTGGCGCGCAGCACATCGGCGTAGCTCAGGCCCGGCTGCAGCTGCCCGGTCACTTCGCTGACAATGTGCATGACGTGGCTGTAGCGTTCGATCACGAACTGCTCGCCCACTTCCACCGTGCCGGCCTTGGAAACGCGGCCGGCGTCGTTGCGGCCCAGGTCGATCAGCATCAGGTGCTCGGCGCGTTCCTTCGGATCGGCCAGCAGTTCGGCTTCCAGCGCGTTGTCTTCTTCCACCGTGGCGCCGCGCGGGCGGGTACCGGCGATCGGGCGCACGGTCACTTCCCCGTCCTGCAGACGCACCAGGATTTCCGGCGAGGAGCCGACCACCTGCACGTCGCCGGTGTCGAGGAAATACATGTACGGCGACGGATTCAGCGCGCGCAGCGCACGGTATACATCCACCGGGCGCGCCTTGAACGGCACGCTCAGGCGCTGGCTGAGCACCACCTGGAAGATGTCACCGGCGCGGATGTATTCCTTGGACTTGTCCACCGCGGCGATGAAACCTTCCCGGGTGAAGCCGGACACGAAGTCGTTTTCGTCCAGCACGTCGCGGGTGATCGGCACCGGGTAGCCCGCGCCGGGGGCGCGCAGCTTGGCCACCAGGCCGTCCAGCCGCGCCTGCGCCTCGTCCCACGCACCGGGCTGGCCGGGGTCGGCGTGCACGATCAGGTACAGGCGGCCCTTGAGGTTGTCGAACACCGCCAGTTCTTCGGAGTGCAGCAGCAGGATGTCCGGGGTGCCGAGCTCGTCGCGGCCGCGCGGCGGAGCCAGGCGCGGTTCGATGTAGCCGATGCATTCGAACCCGAACCAGCCCACCAGGCCGCCGGTGAAGCCCGGCAGGCCGGCCAGCTTGGGCACCGAATGGGCGCTGCGCAGCGCCTCCACTTCGGTGAACGGGTCTGCCACCTCACGGGTTTCCACCACCTGGCCAGCTTCGCTGACGGTCAGGGTATGGCCGTGGAAGGCGTACACGCGGCGGGCCGGCAGGCCGATGATGGAATAGCGCCCGAAGCGCTCGCCGCCTTCGACCGATTCGAACAGGTAGGTATGCGGGCCGTCGGCGAGCTTCAGATAGACCGAAAGCGGCGTATCCAGGTCGGACAGCACTTCACGGACGACGGGGATGCGGGTGTGGCCTTCAGCGGCCTGCTGCTGGAACTGCTCGAGCGTGATCAAGACGACTTTCCTTCCGGGAAACGGCGGTGGCGGGACGGACGACGGCAACAGGCCACCATCGCCACCAACGGCGAGCGGAAGAAAGGGTATGCGGGGTCGTCAGAATGGACACCCGGGGACTGTACCGCATTGGCGGCACCGGATGGAACCCGTGGCCGTGGCGCGGCCGGATGGACAAAAGCCTCAGGCGGAGGTGGCGGAGGTAGCGCCGACTGTTAGTCGGCTGCCCGGTCAAGCAGCCGACTAACAGTCGGCGCTACCCTCGTTCCAGCAGTTCCAGCAGTTCCAGCCGGTCCAGCCGGTCCAGCCGTTCCAGCCGGTCCAGCCGGTCCAGCCGTTGCGGCCGTTCCAGTCGTTCCAGTCGTTCCAGCCGTTCAGGCGTTCCCGCCGGTCCCGCCGTTCCAACCAATCCCGGCGTTCCCGCCGTTCCAGCGGCCGCCGCCGGTTCCAGCACCCACCCGTCCCGTCTCATCCCATCCGCCGCGCAGCCTGCTGCTCCTGCTCGCGCTGCTGCTCGGCGCCCAGGTCGGCCACCAGCGCCGGGGCAGCGGCGGTGCGCTCCTGCTGGCGGTTGACCTCGGCCACCTGCTCGGTGCTCACGCTGAGCGGCTGCTGGCGGCCGGCCACCACGTCCACCTGGGCCAGGTGGCGGTGCACGGAGGTGAGGTCCTGCGTATCGACCGCGAACACGCGGGTGCGGTCCTCGCTGAGCACGACCCGCTCGATGCGTTCAAGGCCTTCCTGCGTTGCCTTCGCCGCCAACGCACCCGCCAGCTGGTCGCTCTGCAGGTCGGGCACGCGGTTGTGGGCTGCATCGATGCCGTGGACGCCTGACTGGGCACCTTGGAACATGTGGTACTGCCTGTGGCCGGGATCATTGATGCCGACCACCAGCGTGGAGGGCCCGGGGGCGACGGCGGCGTGCTTCTCCGCCGGGTGCTGGATGCGTTCGTGCTGTTCCAGCAGCGCGCGGGCCTGCGCTTCCTGTTTGATGAGCTCGGCGTCCAGGCTGGGAATGACGGTATCGGCCATGCCGTGGCGCGCTGCCGCCTCGCCGAAGGAAGGCATGATGCGATTGGCGAACACGGCAGTCTCGGCCAGGTTGAGCAGGTTCTGTGGCCGATTTGCGGTAGGCACATGGGTAGCGGCAGCCGCCACCGCGGCAGTGCCGACGCCGCCGACGGTAGCCAGGACTGCCGGTGCCTGCGCGGTCACGTTCTTCACGTGGTACGCAGAGAAATCGTAGCCTTGGTCTACGTAGGCACCGGCCGTGGCATAGCCATTGCGCAGGGTTCCAGCGACCCACTGGCCATGGTGATCGATGCCGTCCGCCACGCGCCGGCCCGCTGCACGCACGCTGGCAGCATCTTCTCGCGCCTCGCGTTCGGCCGCGACCGCGCGCCCTTCCTGAGTGGTGCGAATATGATCTGCATTGTCCTGCAGACGCTTCGAAACATCGTCAAGGCCAATCAGATCCGCACCTGCCGACAACGCCGATAGCGGGCCAGCCATCAGATGGCCGCGCACGCGGTCGCGCGTAGCTTCGACCATTCCCGTCAGCTCGCGGCCGCTGGCGATCACCGTAGTGCCACCCTGCACGCCGACGCGCAACGTTGCAGAGCCGGTTTCCACGACTTTGCCGACCACCATGCCCTGCACGCGCGCAACCTGTTCAAGACCATCGCCGGCCTTGTCGAGTGCATACGCCACACCGGAACCGGCGCGCTCGACCTGTTCACCCGCCACCCTACCGGCACGCATGCCCTGCGCACCGGCATGCAACACGGTGGACAGCGGCCCGGCGAGCTCCGCTACCTGGCTGGGTGCGGCGGTGCGGGCGCGGTCGACCAGCTCGCCCTGCGCATTGCGCGTCTTGGCGTCGAGCACCAGTTCCATATGGCCGGCAGCGATTGGCACGTTTCGCAACGCTTCATTGCCGGGCTTGGAACCGAGCTGCTCGACGAATTGCGCCGCAGCGGTCTGTGCCCCGGGTGGCAACATGTCGCGCATCTTTTCGGTAACCAGCGATTGCATCAAGGGCTCCTGCAACAGCTTGCTGGTTTCATTGGCCAGCAGGCCGTAACCGTTACGCTGATGCTCGTTCAAGCGCTGCAGGCCATTCTGCACATCGTTCAACACCTCGCCGCTGGTCTGGTAGGTATGCACGGTGTGCTGTGGGTTGAACGTCGGCAGCCCATTGTCCTTTGCGTAGCGCGAAGCAGTGTCGGGGTGCAGGCCGGCCGCATTGAAAGTGGTAGCGCGGACGCCGGTAACGGCAGAAGCGGCGGATGCCATGCCGCCGCCCAAGGAGTGACCGGCGATCTCGAAGTTGCCACCCGTCTTCTGATTCAGCAACGCGCCTAACTGCATTGCGCGATCGTAGTAATCGCTGCGCATGCCGATGCCCTGTTGGCCATTGTTGAGGAAGTCCTCACCACCGGACTCCCGCCGACCGTTGGGGGCGCCAGGGTCGACGATTTCACCAGTCGAGCCCTTAAAGACCAGCACCGGTTTGGCGTTCTCGCCGAACATGCTTTTGTCGGGCACATAGATTTCCGCACGGAAACCGGAATCGGGCGGCTGCAGGCGGGTACGGATCTCGGCATCTGACATCTCGATTCCGGCGGCGCGCAGCGCTGCGGGATCCAGACTCGCACGCGTCCATCCCGCAGGCGGTTCACCATCGTGCTTGGCCGAAAGATAGACATCCGCAGCAAGACCGGACATCTCGCGCGCGTGATAGGTTTCCTGGAGTCGGTCTGCCTCATTGTCATTGCCGCTGTCGCGCAGCTGCTGGACGAGACGATTCTGTTCCTGGATGGCGCGGGTACGCGCCTCGTTGTCGAGACCACTCATGGCATGCTCCCTTGCACAGTGAACGCGCGCGATCCCCTTGAGACGCCCGCGTTATCGAATACTAGAACACTTTGCTACTGTCACCCTTCACGGGCTTAATTCCAGGAAGCACATGCCGACGCGTCTTCACACGATGACAACGAACGCCGTTATTTTTGCGGTCTTGTTCACAGTTTTCGCGCTCAGCGGATGTGCCGCTTCGTCGGCCCAGGGCGCGGCCCAGTACTTCGAAGGCAACGCACTGGCTTTGGCCAACGCCAGTGAACGCGGTGATGCCAACGAAGTGCGACGCTTGATCAAGGACAAGGGGGTCGACCCGGACGTCGAGTTTGCCAAGCGTGACGGAATTCCACTGTTGGCATGGCCGCTTCGCAGCCGCAGCGTGGAAGGATTGCGCGCGATGCTCGACAACGGAGCTGATCCGAATGCGCGACAAGTGCGGGAGATCGACGGCAAACCCTTCAAGTTCAACAACGCCATGATATATGCCGTCCGGTTGGAGGATCCCGCCTTTCTGCAGCTGCTTCTGAAGCATGGCGGCGACCCCAACACGCGGAGCAGTGGCGGGGAATCGCTGCTGTTCCAGGCGTTCATCAACGGCAACCAATGGAAGAACGTCCAACAGTTGGTGGAAGCGGGCGCGAAGGTCAACGAGAACAACCTGGGCAAGGCTGATACGGTGTTGAGCTGGTATACCGCCCGCGGTGGTTTCGACGCGGCGTACTGGCTGCTGGAGCACGGCGCGGACCCGACCCTTTCTGCTCCCGCTGCGTCGGGATCAAGCAGTCCCGCGCGCCAGATGATGGTGGAAGACATCTATTGGGAAATCACCACGCCAGATCTTCTGCCGTGGCAGAAGAAATGTCAGCAATGGCTGATCGCGCGCAACATCCCGCGTCCGCCGATGCCTGAGCACATTCGCAAGAAGCGGGAGGCGTTTGGCTTCCCGACCAGGGAAGAGGATATTCCGCTGCTCTGAGCAGCCGGGCAGCGCCCGGCTCTACCGCGAGCGGTGCGGCAACCGCCTACTGCAGCAGCGCGCTGTCGAGCGGGAGGTGCATGCGCACGCGTGCTGCCACGCAGTCGACGCGGAAGCGGCGCGCGCGAACCGGCTCGCCGTCCAGGTTGAGGGTCATCGGTTCGTCGGCGTCTATTTCCACCCACGGCGCGCGGGTGCGCTCGGCCACCTGCTCCAGCGCGCCCTGCTTGCCGCCACGGATCAATGCGCCCAGCGTCGAGGCGACTTCGCCACTCAGCTCCGGGATCACGGTGAGATCGAGCAGGCCGTCATTGACCAGCGCTTCGGGGCACAGCACCTGCCCTCCCCCGGCCTGGCGGCCGTTGCCGATGCCCAGCGCGATGAACCCGCCCTCCCAGTTGAAGTCCGGGGTGCGCAGTCGGGCCTGGATGGGTTCGATCCGGCCCAGCCGGGAGATGCCCGTCACCAGATAGGCCAGCCCGCCGAGCACCTTCTTCAGGCCCTCGTCGGTCTCCACCGTCACTTCGGTGCCGAAACCGCCGCTGGCCACGTTGGCGCACCACCACAGGTCACCGTCGGCGTCGATGCGCAACAGGTCCAGCGGGCACGCCGGCTGGGCCAGGATCATCTGCAGCGCCTGGATCGGCTCCTCGGGAATGCCGGCGGCCGTCGCGAAATCATTGGCGGTACCCAGCGGCACCAGCCCCAGGGTCGGCAGCGCGTCCGCCGCCTCGTCGCGGTGGGCCAGGGTTTCCGCCACTTCGCTCAGGGTGCCGTCGCCACCGGCGGCGATGATGGTATCCACGCCGTGCTCGATGGCTTCGGCCACGTAACGCTCGGCGTCGCCGTCTTCCCAGGTGACCCGGGCCTCGATCGTCACCCCCTGCTCGCGAAGCGCATGCACCGCCTCGCGCAGCTCGACGTTGCCCGTGGACTTGCCATTGAGGATCAGACGCCAGCGAGGACCACGCATACCGCACTTCCATGGGAGGGGGGAGGCGCAGGCTATCAGCCCGGTGGCTCAGGGGCAGTGAACGTCATCAAACGGTCACTGATTGCCCGGAGAATGGAAGTCCATAGCAGGGACGATGGATGGAGGCAGGATCAGCCTCCCGCTATTCCAAAGGCCGCATTCGCAAGGGTGCGGTCTTTTTTTTGGGGCCGGGGGCAGACCGAGCGCATCCCATCTATATGCTCGACCAGGCCTTGCGGAATTGCGGACCACATGGGGTCCAGTACGAAGTCGACGCCTTCGCGCCTCGCCAACTTCGCCGCGGGTACGAAATCAGCGTCACCGGCCATCAGAACGATCTGCCGAACCTGCCGCTTCAGGGCGAGGGAAGAGATGTCGATGCCTATTCGCATGTCGACCCCCTTCTGCCTTATCACTGGATGGACATCTTCAGCCGCAAGATCGGCAAAACGACGACGCCCCTTCAGAAGATCATCAAGTACGCCCGGACTGGCAGACCACGCATTGAAGTCGGTCAAGTGGCCGAGTCGCAGAAAAAAGCCCCCGTTTCGGCCGTCCCGCGATCAGTAGGGGGGCGTACTTGGAGGGCTGGATGGATCGATTCTGTTACGGGAACATCTGCGTGACAAGGCATTTGTGCCTATCGGCTACAGCTAGAACATTGATAGCCCCGATGATGGCCTTCGCCGCGTATGCGTTCAATCTCCGCCGGCGAATGCCTTCAGGGCTTCGCCCTCGAGGCGGTACACCGTCCACTCGCTCTGCGGCTTGGCACCGGCGGCTTCATAGAACTTGATGGCCGGCTCATTCCAGTCCAGCACCGACCATTCGAAGCGGCCGCAGCCCTCGGCCACGGCCAGGCGTGCGATGTGCTGCAACAGGGCCTTGCCGGCGCCACTGCCGCGCTGCGCCGGACTCACGTACAGGTCTTCCAGGTAAACGCCGTTGCGGCCCAGCCAGGTGGAGTAGTTGTAGAAATACACCGCGTAGCCGATCGCCTCGCCACCGGCTTCGCAGATCAGCGCGCGCGCCTTGGCGCCCTCGCCGAACAGGCTGGCGACGATGCCCGCCTCGTCGGTCTGCACCGACGATTCGGCCTTTTCGTAGATCGCCAGCTCGCGGATGAAGCGCAGGATCAGCGCGGCATCGGCAGCGGTGGCCTCGCGGATCTGCAGCGCCGGCGCACCCATGTTCAGCCCCGCGCCTTGGCTACGTTATGACGCATCTGGTCAATCACGTCCTTGTAGCTGATCGGTGCGTTGAAGATCGCCGAGCCGGCCACGAAGGCGTCGGCGCCGGCCGCGGCAATCGCGCCGATGTTGTCGGCCTTCACCCCGCCGTCGATCTCCAGGCGCACGTCGCGACCGCTGGCATCGATCTTCTGGCGGACCACGCGCAGCTTGTCCAGCGCAGAGGGAATGAAGGCCTGGCCGCCGAAACCGGGGTTGACCGACATCAGCAGCACCAGGTCCAGGTCGTCCAGCACCCAGTCCAGGATGTCCACCGGGGTGCCCGGGTTGAGCACCAGGCCCGGCTTGCAGCCCAGCGAGCGGATCAGCTGGATGGTGCGGTGCACGTGGCGGCTGGCCTCGGGGTGGAAGCTGATGTAGGTCGCGCCGGCCTCGGCGAAGTCCGGGATGATGCGGTCAACCGGCTCCACCATCAGGTGCACGTCGATGGGGGCAGTCACGCCGTGCTTGCGCAGGGCTTGGCAGACCATCGGGCCGATGGTCAGGTTCGGCACGTAATGGTTGTCCATCACGTCGAAATGCACCCAGTCGGCGCCAGCGGCGAGCACGTTGTCCACTTCTTCGCCGAGGCGGGCGAAGTTGGCGGACAGGATGGAGGGGGCGATGATGCAGTTGGACATGGCCGGGGCCTTCAGGACGTGGAGAGGGAGCCGCGCGCGCTCAGCGCCTGCGCAGGGTCTTGATGCGGTCGTAGGCGGCGTTGAGCTGGCGCGACTTGCGCTCGGCCTGCTGGCGCAGCTCGGGGGCGGCGCCGACGACCTTGTCGGGGTGGTACTGGGACATCAGCCGCCGGTAGGCCAGGTCGATCTCGGCATCGGTGGCCTCGGAGGTCAGCCCCAGCTCCCGGTACGGGTTCTCCCTGTTCAGCCGGAACCAGTCGGCATCGAAGGCATGGCCGATCAGCAGGCCAACCACGGCACCAAACAGCGGATTGGGCCTGAAAAGCAGGGCGCCGGCGATGAATCCAAGCAGTTTTCCGTACCAGCGCATGGTCGTCGGGGCGGCCGGGGCAACAAAGGAACCTCATTTTACGTCACAGCGGCCCCAACCCGCTTTACACTAGGCCGCCCGCTGTCCCTGCG
The DNA here is from genome assembly GCF_050031795.1 of Stenotrophomonas sp. SrG. NCBI lineage: Bacteria > Pseudomonadati > Pseudomonadota > Gammaproteobacteria > Lysobacterales > Lysobacteraceae > Stenotrophomonas > Stenotrophomonas sp. SrG. The sequence goes on along the minus strand of NZ_JBNBBE010000008.1, from coordinate 122,232 downwards.
GGCCCTCCGGGTGCCCTGGACAGCCGTCTCGACGAAGCCCCAGGAGTGCCCGTGCCGACCACGTTGTTGCAATCCGATCTCCCCGGCCTGCCCTTGCGCCATCGCGGCAAGGTGCGTGATGTTTTCGACATTCCGCGCGAACGGCTGCCCGCCGGCACGCCGCCGGGGGACTACCTGCTGATGGTCGCGACCGACCGTCTGTCGGCCTTCGACGTGGTGCTTCCCGATCCGATTCCCGGCAAGGGCGAAATGCTCTGCCAGGTGTCCAACTTCTGGTTCGCCAAGACCGCGCACCTGATGCCCAACCACCTCACCGGCATCGACGTGGCCAGCGTGCTGCCCGACGGCGTGGACCCGGCGCTGTACGCCAAGCGGGCGGTGGTGACCCGCAAGCTCAAGCCGGTACCGGTGGAAGCCATCGCCCGCGGCTACCTCATCGGCAGCGGCTGGAAGGACTACCAGCGCACCGGCAAGGTCAGCGGCATTGAACTGCCCGATGGCCTGCGCCAGGCCGAGCAGTTGCCTGAGCCGATCTTCACCCCCTCGACCAAGGCCGCCGTGGGCGACCATGACGAGAACATCGATTTCGATGCGATGGTGAAGGCGGTCGGCGCGGACCTGGCCGAGCGCGTGCGCGATGCCACCCTGCGCATCTACAAGTTCGCCGCCGATTACGCCCGCGAGCACGGCATCATCCTGGCCGACACCAAGTTCGAGTTCGGTACCGATGCCGATGGCCGCCTGTACATCATGGACGAGATGCTGACGCCGGATTCCTCGCGTTACTGGCCGGCCGACGAGTACGAAGTGGGCACCAGCCCGCCGAGCTACGACAAGCAGTTCGTCCGCGATTACCTGGAGACGCTGGACTGGGGCAAGACCGCCCCGGGCCCGAACATCCCGGCGGACATCATCGAACGCACGCGCGCCAAGTACGCCGAGGCGCTGCAGCGCCTGGCCGGTATCTCGGTGGATTGATGCCGCCGCTAGAGTCCGGCTTGGGCGGTAGAGCCGACTGTTAGTCGGCTGGGGTGGTAGAGCCGACTGTTAGTCGGCTGCGGTGGAGCAGCGGACTGACAGTCCGCTCTACCCGCCCCGCTCTACCCGCCCCGCCCTACCCGTCCGCTGTCGGGAGTATTCTGTGGTCACTCCGGAGGCTCAATGTCCACGACGACCCAGCTTGTGCGGCCCATCGACCGCTATTTCGCCAGCTATTCAGACGATCACCGCAATACGCTGAACCAGCGCATCCATGTGGTGGCGGTGCCGGCAATCCTGTGGTCGGTCATTGCCCTGCTCTGGTGCCTGCCGCCGCTGATCACCTGGTTCCAGTACGGGGTCTGGGCCGGCCTGGCGATGTTTACCGCGTGGTGCTTCTACAACCGCCTGTCGCGCCGGTTGGGCCTGGGCATGCTCGCCTTCTTCTTTGTATGCGGCTGCACCTGCCGGCTGCTGGAAGCCGAGATCGGGCTGGCCAACCTGGCCTGGCTGGGGCTGGGCGTGTTCGTGGTGGCCTGGGTCGCGCAGTTCATCGGCCACAAGTTCGAGGGGCGCAAGCCCAGCTTCCTGACCGACCTGACCTATCTTCTGATCGGGCCGGCCTGGGTGATGGCCAAGGCGTACCGGAAGTTCGACCTGGCGTATTGACCGGCCCAACCTGAACGAAATGGATGCTCACTCCTGCTGCACGGCAGCGGGTCCAGCATGGCTGTGGACGCGATCCGGGGAGGGTGGTTCGTTCAGCTGCGCGGTGGCTGACGCGCGGGCGGAGGCCCTGTCGTTGCTGGGCTGAACGGTAGCGAGATCACTCATGGCGCAAAGTGCCGGCAACGTTTCCATACGGCGCTGAACAACCCCGAATGGACCACCCTGCCGACAGCAAAAAGATGAATCACGCACGTTGCCTGCAGTTGGTGGCGTAATCGGGTATATCGGCGACAAATCCCCGCCTGTTAGACTGAAAGGCCTGCTCGTGAATCCCGCATTCCCTGCATGAATCCCAGCCTTCTCCTGCTGCTCGCCCTGCCCTTCCTGCTGGCGGTGGCGGTCATTGTGTTCCGCCACAGTTCCCGTGCCACGGCCGCCTGGCTGGCCGCGGCCGCCCCCGTGGGCGGGCTGGCGCTGCTCGCGACGATGACCCCCGCGATCCTTGATGGCGGGGTGGTGCGCAGTTTCGGGGACTGGCTGCCGCAGATCGGGCTGGCCTTCTCGGTGCGGCTGGATGGGCTGGCCTGGATGTTCGCCGGCATGGTGCTGGCCATCGGTGCGCTGGTGGTGATGTACGCGCACTACTACCTGAGCGCCAAGGACAACGCGCACCGCTTCTACTGCTACCTGCTGCTGTTCATGGGCGCCATGCTGGGCATGGTGCTGTCCGGCAACCTGTTGTTGCTGATGGTGTTCTGGGAAATGACCAGCATCAGCTCGTTCCTGCTGATCGGCTTCTGGTCGCACCGCCAGGATGCCCGCGAGGGCGCGCGGATGGCGCTGGTGGTCACCGGCGGCGGCGGCCTGGCCCTGCTCGGTGGCGTACTGCTGATCGGCCGCATCGTCGGCAGTTTTGAACTGGATGCGGTGCTGGCCGCCGGCGATGTGATCCGTGCCAGCCCGCTGTACCCGTGGGCCCTGTTCCTGGTGCTGGCGGGCATCTTCACCAAGAGCGCGCAGTTCCCGTTCCACTTCTGGCTGCCACATGCCATGGCCGCGCCGACCCCGGTGTCGGCCTACCTGCATTCGGCCACCATGGTGAAGGCCGGCGTGTTCCTGCTGGCCCGGCTGCACCCGGCGCTGGCCGGTACCGACCTGTTCTTCTATACGGTCAGCGGGATTGGCGCGCTGACCCTGCTGATCGGCGCCTGGAACGCGATCTTCCAGCACGACCTGAAAGGGCTGCTGGCCTATTCGACGATCTCGCACCTGGGCCTGATCACCCTGCTTTTCGGCCTGTCCACGCCGATGGCGGTGGTGGCCGGCGTGTTCCACATCCTCAACCACGCCACCTTCAAGGCCTCGCTGTTCATGGCCGCCGGCATCATCGACCATGAAACCGGCACGCGCGACATGCGCAAGCTCGGTGGCCTGCGCCGGTTGATGCCGTTCACCAGCGCGCTGGCTATCATCGCCTCGCTGGCCATGGCCGGCATTCCGCTGCTCAACGGCTTCCTGTCCAAGGAAATGCTGTTCGCCGAGGCCATCACCGCGCAGGGACCGGAACCCATGCGCATCGCCGTGTCGATCGCCGCGCTGCTGGCCGGCGTGCTGGGCGTGGCCTACAGCCTGCGCTTCGTGCATGACACCTTCTTCGGCAAAGGCCCGCATGACCTGGACCGGGTGCCGCACGAGCCGCCGCGCTTCATGAAGGTGCCGGTGGAGGTCCTGGTGGTGCTGTGCGTGGCGGTGGGTGTAGCCCCGGCGATCACCGTGGCCCCGATCCTGCACGCGGCAGCCTCCTCGATCCTGGGCCCGGCCATGCCGGCCTACAGCCTGTCGGTCTGGCACGGCTTCAACATGCCGCTGATGATGAGCATCGCCGGTGTGCTGGGCGGCATCGCCCTGTACTTCGGCCTGCGCCGGCTGATCAACCTGCATGCGGTGGTCAGCCATGCCATCGGGCGCAACCTGTTCCACAAGCAGCTGGACCTGGTGTTCGGCTTCGCCCACCGGCTCACCCAGGGCCTGGCCAACGGCAGCCTGCAGCGCATGCTGATGGCGCTGGTGGTGGTGGCGATCATCGTGGCCGCCGCCCCGTTCGTGGCCAATCCGGTGTCGCCCAACTGGCCTTCGCCGCAGCCCATTCCGTTGCTGGGCTGGGCGCTGTGGGCGGTGATGATGGCCTGCGCGCTGGGCGCGCTGTTCGTCTATCGGCAGCGCCTGCTGGCAGTGCTGGTCGCCGGTGGCGTGGGCCTGATGGTATCGCTGACCTTCGTGTTCCTGTCCGCGCCGGACCTGGCGTTGACCCAGCTGCTGGTGGAGATGGTGACGCTGGTGCTGATGCTGCTGGGCATGAACTACCTGCCGGCGCAGTCGCCGCCGGAGAAGTCGCGCTGGCGCAAGCGCCGCGATGCACTGATAGCGGTGATCGGTGGCGGCGGCCTGGCCGCCATGGCCTACAGCGCGATGACCCTGCCGCCCAACACCATGGCCGGCGAACTGCTGGCGCGTGCGCTGCCCGAAGCGTACGGCGAGAACGTGGTCAACGTGATCCTGGTGGACTTCCGTGGCTTCGATACTTTCGGTGAGATCACCGTGTTCGGCATCGCCGCACTGGTGGTGCACGCCATGCTGCGGCGTTCGCGGATGGCGCCGGAGCAGATCATGCCGGGCCCGCCGATCAAGCTGCCGGTACCGGCCGACCTGGCCCAGGTGATGTTCCCGCTGACGCTGACGGTATCGATCTTCCTGTTCCTGCGCGGCCACAACGCGCCCGGCGGCGGTTTCATCGCCGGCTTGGTGCTGGCGGTGCCGCTGCTGATCCAGTACGTCATCCAGGGCACCACCTCGGTGGAATCGCGCTTCGGCTTCGATTACATCCGTTGCATCGGCGCGGGCCTGCTCATCGCCATCGTCAGCGGCTGTGCCTCGATGCTGTTCGGGGTGCCGTTCCTGACCAGCGGGCACCTGGACCTGGAGCTGCCGCTGATCGGCACGGTGCCGTTGGCCAGCGCGGTCGGCTTCGATACCGGCGTGTACCTGGTGGTGTTCGGCGGGGCGATGCTGATCCTGTCGATGATGGGCACGGTGAAACCGTCGCGCACCCGCAACTCGCGCAAGGGCGAGATCGATCCCAACAACCGTTCGGCACGTACCGGGGAGACCCACTGATGGAACTGGCCCTGGCAAGCGCGATCGGCGTACTGGCTGCGATCGGCATCTACCTGCTGCTGCGCGCGCGCAGCTTCGATGTCATCCTCGGCATGACCTTCCTGTCCTATGCCACCAACCTGCTGATTTTCTCCGGCGGCCGCCTGGTGACCGGGAAGGCGCCGGTGCTGAAGGAAGGCGTGGACAGCACGCTGGGCAACTACACCGATCCGCTGCCGCAGGCACTGGTGCTGACCGCGATCGTCATCGCCTTTGCGATGACTGCCGTGAGCATCGTGCTGGCCATGCGCAGCCGCAGCGACAACCACAGCGATCACGTCGACGCGCACGAGGATGAGGCTGCAGAGCTGGCCGATACCGCGCCCGGCCGGGAGGGTGGCCCGTGAACCATGCGGTGATCCTGCCCATCCTGATTCCACTGTTCGGTGCGGCCTGTTCGCTGTTCGTCGAACACCGCCGCTACGGCCCCAAGGTGCAGCGCACGGTAGCCTGGACCACGCTGGCTGCGCTGGCGGCGTCGGTGGCCCTGCTGTTCGCGCAGACCGCCGATGGGACCATCGCGGTGTACCTGCTGGGCGACTGGCCCTCGCGGCTGGGCATCGCGCTGGTGGCCGACCGTCTGTCCAGCTGGATGCTGCTGACCACGCTGCTGCTGGCCATCCCGTGCCTGCTGCACGCCTGCTCGAGCTGGGACCGGCGCGCACCGCACTTCCATGCGCTGTTCCAGTTCCAGCTGGTGGGCCTCAACGGTGCCTTCCTCACCGGCGACATCTTCAACCTGTTCGTGTTCTTCGAGGTGATGCTGATCGCCTCCTACGGCCTGCTGCTCAGTGGCGGACGCGGGCTGCGCATGCGCATCGGCCTGCACTACGTGGTGTTCAACGTCACCGCGTCCACCCTGTTCCTGATCGCACTGGGGCTGCTGTACGCCTCCCTGGGCTCGCTCAACATGGCCGAACTATCCCAGCGCATCGCCGAGGTGCCGCCCACCCACCTGACCCTGGTGAAGGCCACCCTCGGCCTGCTGCTGCTGGTGTTCTGCAGCAAGGCCGCACTGATGCCACTGTACCTGTGGCTGCCTGAAGCCTACGCACGCGCACCGGCAGCGGTGGCGGCGCTGTTTGCCATCATGACCAAGGTCGGCCTGTACGCGATGCTGCGGGTGAGCTCGCTGTGGTTCGGCGAAGACGCAGGTGCCATGGCCGGCTATGGCTCCCAGTGGCTGTTCTGGGCCGGCGTGGCCACGCTGATCCTGGGTGGACTGGGCGTGCTTGCCGCCGCGCGCCTGCGCGTGCTGATCTCCTATCTGGTGGTGGTATCGGCGGCCACGCTGTTCATCGCCTTCTCGATCCGCACCCCGCAGGTACTGTCGGCGGGCCTGTATTACCTGCCGCACAGTACCTTCGTGGCCGCCGCGTTGTTCCTCATCGCCGACCTGATCCGCCGCCGCCGCGGTGGCGCCAGTGACCGCAAGGAAATCATCGCGCCGATGCCCGGCAAGGAAACCCCGGCGGTGCTGTTCCTGATCGCCGCGGTGTCGGTGGCCGGCCTGCCGCCGCTGTCCGGCTTCCTGGCCAAGGCGGCGCTGCTGGCCGGCATGCCGCCGGCGTACACCGGCGTGGTGTGGGCGGCGGTGCTGGGCAGCAGCCTGATGGTGATCGTGGGCATCACCCGCGGCGGCATCCGCCTGTTCTGGCGGGTGCCGGTGCTGGAGGAGGGCGTACCCCCGCCGCGCAAGGCGCCCACCCGCACCGTGGAGCTGTTCGCCGCCGCGCTGCTGCTCTGCTACGGCATCGGCATGAGCGTGTTCGCCAACCCGTTGATGCAGTACACCGACGCCATGGCCGCCCAGCTGCTCACGCCGCAGGATTACGTGGGCGGACTGCGTGCGACCACGCCGGAGATCCGCCAGCCATGAGCCGCCGCCCGTTCCTTCGCCGCCTGTTCCCCTCGACCTCGCTGAGCGTGATGGTCACCGGCTTCTGGGTGCTGATGTCCGACAGCTTCACCCTGGGCCAGATCCTGCTCGGCATGCTGCTGGGCGTGGTGGTGCCGCTGTTCGCCGCGCGGCTGGACCGCGAGTTCGCGCGCATCGGCTCGCTGCGACCACTGCCCAAGCTGATCTGCGTGACGCTGTGGGACATCCTGGTCTCCAACATCCGCGTGGCGCTGCAGGTACTGGGCCCGGAGCGCCGCATCCACCCGGGCTTCATCTGGCTGCCGCTGGATATCGCCAACATCCACGGCATCGCCGCGCTCACCAGCATGATCACCCTGACCCCGGGTACGGTGTCGGCCGCGTTGTCCGATGATCGCCGCTACCTGCTGGTGCATGTGCTGCACCTGGACGATCCCGACGAACTGATCCGGCAGATCAAGCACCGTTACGAAGCCCCGCTGATGGAGATTTTCCCATGACCGGTTTCACCTTCATCCAGACCACCATGGCCGTGTGCATGCACGTGGTCGGGCTGGCCATGCTGCTGGCCACCTGGCGCCTGCTGCGCGGGCCGACCGTGCCCGACCGCATCCTGGCATTGGACACGCTGTCCGTCACGGCCATCGCCGAGCTGATGCTGTTCGGCATGTACCTCAATTCGGCGGTGTATTTCGAAGCCGCGCTGGTGATCGCGATGCTGGGCTTTGGCAGCACCGTGGTGCTCAGCAAGTTCGTGCTGCGCCGGGACATCGTCGAATGATCACCTTCATCCAGGTCGCGCTGTCGCTGCTGCTGCTGTTTGGCTGCTTCTTCATCCTGGTCGGCGCGCTGGGACTGGTGAAGCTTTCCACGTTCTTCAAGCGCCTGCATGCACCGACCAAGGCAAGCACCTTGGGCGTTGGCTGCGTGCTGGCCGGTTCGGTGCTGTACCACATCTTCCTGGGTGAGGACCCGCAGCCGCGCGAGCTGCTGATCACCGTGTTCCTGTTCATCACCGCACCGATCAGCGCGCACATGATGGCCAAGGCGGCGCTGTCGCTGATGATGGAAAAGCGGCCGAGCCTGCCCGGGCACGAGACCGCGAAGGAAGAGCAGTTGCCGCCGCCGTTGCCGCGCAACGTGACAGAGGGGCGCGATGACGACGAACGCGTCGCCACGCGCACGGATCCTAGCGCGCCCCCGGAGTCGTAGGGGCACGCCATGCGTGTCCTTACCCGATCAGCGCAAGCTCCAGCGCGATCCACGCCACGAACGCCACCAGCAGGATCCCGCCCTCGCGCCGGCTGATGGTCAGGTCGCCCTTGAGCATCGGGTACAGCACCAGCACGAAGGCGATCGCGGCCGGCAACTCCAGCTTCACGAACGATTCGGGCAGCGCCAGCGGGCGCAGCGCGGCCATGCCGCCGACCACGACCAGCAGGTTGAACAGGCTGGAGCCGATCACGTGGCCCAGCACCATGTCACCCTGGCCACGGCGCGCGGCGATGATCGCGGCAGCGACTTCCGGCAGCGCGGTACCGATGGCCACCGGCAACAGGCCCACCAGCAGCGGCGACCAGCCCAGGCTGGCGCCCATCACCGGCGCGGCACCCACGACCCAGCGCGCGCCGTAGTAGAGGCACACGGCGGCGAACACCACCCGCAGCACATTGAGGAACAGGCCGGTGCGGGTCATCGCATAGCCGGCAATCGCTTCGCGTACCGGCTCGGATTCGCGCCGACCGTACCGCAGCACGAAGGCCAGCAGCCCAACGAAGCCCAGCAGCAGCAAGCCGCCTTCCCAGCGCGCGATCACCCCGTCCAACCCGAATACGATCAGCGCCAGGCTGGCTACCGCCAGCAGCACCAGCAACGGCGAGAGCAGGCGTGCCCGCGCCAGCAGCGGCGCGGCGAGTGCCGCCAGCGCCAGGGTCAGGCCCACATTGACGATGTTGCTGCCGACCGCGTTGCCCAGCGCCAGCTCCTCGGCGCCGACCACGAACGCCCGGGCGTTGACCACCAGCTCGGGCAGGGAGGTACCGAAGGTCACCAGCAGCAACCCCGCCACGAAAGGAGAAGCACCAAAGCGCTGGGCCAGCCCGGAGGCGGCCTTGACGATGGAGTCGCCCCCGAGTGCAAGCAGCAGCAGGCCCAACAGGAACCAGGCAGTGGCAGCGATCATCAGTGGATCCCCAGGTGGCGTGGCCCGATTCTAGGGCCAGTCATGGCGCGGCGTACAACCCGGCCCCGTGCCGTGGCTCAGGAGCAGCCTTCCACGTAATCCACCTGCGGGGTCTTGCCGACCCGCCAGGCGGTGACGTTGCCATCGCCGTTGATCTCGAAGTTGACGATCGCTCCGCCCTCGGCGGCCGGGCGAACGCGCAGGTTGTGGCCCTTCTCATCGTACTTGTGCGGGGTCAGGTCGCCGCGATCGGGGTACAGCGTCTGCAGCTGGCCCAGCGACATGCCGACCTTGCCACCGCCCGGCGCCACGATGCGGTCGTTGCGCACGTCGTAACGCACCAGCCGCTTGCCCTCGATCATCAGGATCACGTCATCGGCCTGGCTGCCCTGCGGGCGCAGCGCGTGGCAATAGTCATCGGGAACGTCGCCCTGCAGGGGCTCCTTCCAGGCGGTGCGAACCTCGTCCAGGCTTGCCCCCAGGGTCAACGGGCCATACCCATCCAGGCGCGCAGGACCCTGCGCCGCAGCATCTGCGGCGGGTTTACTGGCCGTGGTGGCGGGTGCCGCTGGTGCCGTCGCGTCTGCGGCCGGCTCCACCACCGCTGCGTCGGCGTCGGCCGACGGGGGCTCTGGATGGCGGTCGCAGCCCGCCAATGCGATTGCGATACCGAGTGCCAACACGCTTGCCAGCTGCTTCATATGCACGCCCTCCTGTCAGTGGCTCGCAGGCTAGCGTGGAGCGCGTGCAGCCGGTGCATGCATATCGTGCTTGTCATCACAGTTACACCTGCGGCGTTCAGGCTTGGCCTGCACCGCTTCGACCCACGCCCATGCAACCGCGCAAGACCGACCTCGCCCGTGACGCCCTGCAGGCCCACCGCGCGCCCCTGGACATGCGCCAGCGGCGCCTGCTGATCCTGTGCGATGGCCAGCGCGACCTGTCCCAGCTCACCGCGATGATCGGCCCGGAAGCATCGGCCATGGTGATCCAGCTGATCCAGGCAGGCTACCTGATGTCCTCCGCGCCGCCCGAGCCCATGCCGGCGCCGGTGCCGGTGCCGGTTGCACCGACCGCTGCGGGCCCGGCCCCGGCCAGTGCTGCGCCCGCCACCGAGCGCCGCCGCTCGCTGGTGGCCGCGCGCATCTACCTGCTGGGGATTCTCGAGCTGCAACGGCACCCACAGGCCGCCGCGTTGTTGCACACCCTGCAGCAGGCGCGCAGCGACGAGCAGGTGGTGGCCGCGCTGGGCAGTGCCCTCGACGCGCTGCCCGGGCTGACCTCCGCAGGCTATTGCGAGCGCGTACGCCAGCGCCTGTTCGAGGTGCTGCCGGAGACACATCTGGCACAGCTGGAGCAGGCCGGCGCGGTCGCCGGCTGATCGCCGCCGTCGCGGCCGTGATTACGCCTGGAAGTTCTTCTTCAGGTCCTGCCAGCAGTGCTGATAGCCACGCTGGCGGTGCGCCGCGTCCATCGCCTGCGCGGTGGGGCGAATCACGCCACGCGTTTCGAACATGAAGGCCATGGTGTCCTTGATCACGTCGGGCCGGCTCAGATCGGCAGCGGACGCTTTCTCGAACGTGGCAGCATCCGGGCCGTGGCCGCTCATGCTGTTATGCAGGGAGGCGCCACCGGGCACGAAACCTTCGGCCTTCGCGTCGTAGGCGCCGTGGATCAGCCCCATGAACTCGCTGGCGATGTTGCGATGGAACCACGGCGGCCGGAAGGTGTCCTGGGCCACCAGCCAGCGCGGCGGGAAGATCGCGAAATCCATGTTGCTGGTGCCCGGGGTGTCGCTGGGCGAATGCAGCACCAGGAAGATCGACGGGTCCGGGTGGTCGTGGCTGATCGAGCCGATGGTGTTGAAGCGGCGCAGGTCGTAGCGGTAAGGCGCGTAGTTGCCGTGCCAGGCCACCACGTCCAGCGGTGAGTGATCGATGTCCGCACGCCACAGCTGGCCCTGGAACTTGGCGATCAACTCGAAGGCGCCCTCGACGTCTTCGTACGCCGCGTGCGGCGTTTCGAAATCGCGCGGGTTGGCCAGTCCGTTCGACCCGATCGGGCCGAGGTCCGGCAGCTTCAGCAGCGCACCGAAGTTTTCGCAGACGTAACCGCGCGCCTGCCCATCCGGCAGTTCCACGCGGAAGCGCACCCCGCGCGGGATCACCGCGATCTGCTGCGGTTCGATCTCGATCACGCCCAGCTCGGTCAGCAATCGCAGGCGTCCCAGTTCCGGCACGATCAGCAGTTCACCATCGGCGTCGTAGAAGTAGCGCCCCTGCATGTCCGCAGTGGCGGCATACAGGTGGATGCCGACGCCGCCATGCGCGTCGGGCGAACCATTGCCGCCCATGGTGTACAGGCCGTCGACGAAGTCGGTCGGCGCGGTGGGCAGCGGCAGCGGATCCCAGCGCAGCTGGTTGGGCGACACCGCCCCCTGCGCGAAATCGCCGTGCAGGCGCGGCTGCGCATAGGGCTGGAATTCCCCATGCGTGACCGCCGGGCGGATCCGGTACACCCAGCTGCGCCGGTTGCTGCCGCGCGGCGCGGTGAACGCCGTGCCCGACAGCTGTTCGGCGTACAGGCCATGCGCCACCCGCTGCGGCGAGTTGCGGCCCACCGGCAGCGCGCCGGGAACCGCTTCACTGGCGAACTCGTTGCCGAAACCGGTCTGGTAGCCGCGCGATTCGAGGGAGGTGGGCATGGTCGGAGGTCCGTTTTCGTGGATTACAGCACGCCGCGCTTGATCTGGTCGCGCTCGATGCTTTCGAACAGCGCGGTGAAGTTGCCTTCGCCAAACCCTTCATTGCCCTTGCGCTGGATGATCTCGAAGAAGATCGGGCCGATGCAGTTGGTGGTGAAGATCTGCAGCAGTTTGCGCTGCTTGGTCTCCGGATCCGCATCGATCAGGATCTTGTTCTTCGCCAGCCGCGCCACGTCTTCACCATGGCCGGGCACGCGCATGTCGATGACCTCGAAATACGTTTCCGGCGTATCCAGGAACGCCACGCCCTGCGCACGCATCGCCTCGACGGTGTCGTAGATGTTTTCGGTGAAGCAGGCGATGTGCTGGATGCCCTCGCCCTTGTAGGCGTCCAGGTATTCGTTGATCTGGCTCTTCGGGTCGGACGATTCATTGAGCGGAATGCGCACGATGCCATCCGGTGCGGTCATCGCCTTGGACACCAGGCCGGTCTTGAGGCCCTTGATGTCGAAGTAGCGGATCTCGCGGAAGTTGAACAGGCGCTCGTAGTAGTCCGACCACTGCTGCATGTTGCCGAAGTACAGGTTGTGGGTCAGGTGGTCGATGAAGGTCAGGCCGAAACCGACCGGATTCTGGTCCACGCCGTCGATCGGTGCGTAGTCGGTATCGAACATGCTGCCGGCGGCGCCATAACGGTCCACCAGGTACAGCATGCAGTCGCCGATGCCCTTGATGACCGGGGCCGGCACCGCCTTGGTGTCCGGCTTGAAGTCGATCGCTTCGGCACCGTTGCCGAGCGCCATCTGGAACACCTCATCGCCCGGCTTCTGGAAGCGGATGGCGAAGCCACAGGCGCACGGGCCGTGCTTCTCGGCGAAGTCCGAGGCGAACGAATCGGGCTCTTCGTTGACCAGGAAGTTCACCCCGCCCTGGCGGTACACGGTGATGGCGCGCTGCTTGTGGCGCAGCACGGCAGTGAAGCCCATCTTGCGGAAGTATTCGTGGAGCTCGGCGCCACGACCGGCCGGCGCGGCGAATTCAACGAATTCGAACCCGTCGATGCCCATCGGGTTCTCGAAGGTGGTGACCTGCATGCCCGGGTTGGGGGCGTGCGACGCGGTTGCGGGCTGGCTGCTCATGACGTGGCTCCAAAGCGGCCCACCCCCGGAAAAAAACCAGGTGCGGGCGGAAGGCAGACCCGCGAGAATGCGGAGTCCGGAAAGAAGGTTATAGTTTCACATGAAACCACCATCAAGGTGCACCGCAGCATGAGCCCACCCGATCCCAGCAGCCAGACCATCCGTGCCACGCACGCCCTGCTCGACCTGGAGCAGTTCCTGCCGTACCGGTTGAGCGTTTTGTCCAATCGGGTCAGCGGCAACATCGCCAAGCTGTATGGGGACCGTTACGGCCTGGCGATTCCCGAATGGCGGGTGATCACCATCCTGGCGCTGTACCCGGGCTCATCGGCGAGCGAGGTCTCCGACCGCACCGCGATGGACAAGGTGGCGGTCAGCCGGGCCGTGGCCAGACTGCTTGAACGCGGCTTCATCAAGCGTGAAACCCACGGTGATGACCGCCGTCGTTCGGTGCTGGCGCTGTCGGCGGCCGGGTTCGAGGTCTACGAGACCATCGCCCCACTGGTGATCGAGATCACCCGCAAGCTGATGTCGGTGCTGAGCGAGGACGAGGAGCAGATGCTGGAGAAGCTGATCCTGCGCTTGGCCGGCGAAGGCCTGCAGCGGATGGATGAGGGCTGACGGATGCGCGTACCGACCAACGGTCGGTACCTGCCGAGGGCTTGCCGACGGCGGTCATGCCGTTCGGTAGGTGACGACCGTTGGTCGTCACGCCGTCAGCTGAGGTGCTTGCGCCTGGCGTGTACCCAGGGGGCGGCCAACGCGCCGATGGCGCCGGCGGCCAGGCCCAGCGATGCCGCCACCGCAGCGGCTTCCAGCGCGCCCGGAAGGGCCAGCGCGGCGATCACCAGCAGCGCGGCTGGCAGCGCGATGAAGGTGGCCAGGAAATAGCGCCAGCGCGGCGCCCAGGTCCCGACCTGGAGCAGGCTGACCGGCATCCAGGTTTCGCCCGAGGCATCTTCGGCGATCTTGGCGACCACCTTGGGCAGGTCCACTTCGACCGGACCCTTGCCGGTGCGGGCGGTGGCCAACGCGCGCGCCACCTCGTCGACCGACGGATACGACGTCGGCCACGCCACCGGCGCAGCGACCCCATAGGCGGTCAGCAGCGGCACGCTCAACCACGGCGCCAGCAGCGGCCGCAGCTTGCGCCGGTCCAGCACGCACCAGACCTGGGCGATGCCATTGGCCACCACGCTGTACAGGGCCAACTGGCCCGGCTCCGGGTACGGCAGCACGTGTACCCGCGCCGCCATGCTGGTGTAGCCCATATCCCGCAGGAAGCCGGGCCGGGCGCGGCCCTCGTGCGCCCAGGCCAGGCCCAGCGGCGCGACCAGATAGGCCTCCGCCGGGTCCTTCACGCCTGCCGTGGCGCGGTCGTCGCTGGCCAGGAAGAATGCCAGCGATTTCGGTTCGGCCACATCGGCCTGGCTCCAGCGCCCGCTGTCGCCCAGCACGTGCTTGAGCGGCAGCCGCGCGGGCGCGGTTTCGGCCTTGGTGGCGTTGTGCAGGTAGGGCAGCACCGAGAGCACGAAGCCCTGCAGGTCCACCCCGCGCGTGCCGGTGCCCTGCCATTCGCTGGGCAGCAGGCCCAGCAGCGCCGGGTTGCGGGCCAGTTGGTCGAGTTGGGTCTTCTGTTCGACCAGCTTCTGCACTGCCGCCTTGAGAAGCACGTTGTCGGGAACCGACACCTGCGGCAGGCGGTACAGGGTGGCGGCAACGTCCGGGATGTCGGTTTCGCCAGCATGGGCCGACGCGTCGTCCAGCAGCACCTCCGCTGGCGGCAGGCTTACGCCGGTCGGTGCGTCCAAGGTGCTATCGGAAGTTCCAGGCTGCATGCGCTTCGATCCATGAGGTCCTTGGAAATAGCGGCAGGAGACCGGGCAACTGTAGAGCGGACCCGTGGTCCGCTGGCGTTGATTCATCCGTTGCGCCAAGCGCAGCGGACTGACAGTCCGCTCTACCGGCGTGGTCTGCAGGGTGCGTTTTTTCAGGGCGCCTTCGGCGGCGCCCATTCCTTCATGAAGGCGAAGAAGCGTTCGCGGTTGTAGCCCTTCGGCTGGCCCTTGTCGGCTTCCAGCTCGCCGGTGAACTGCGAATGCAGCAGCGTGCCCTGCGCATCCAGCACGAACAGGTGCGGGTAGCCCTTGATCTGCGGGAACTGCGACAGGAACGCGGCGTTCTCGTTGTCTTCGCTGTAGTTGACCTTCATCCAGACGTAGTTGGCATCGCGGAAGCTGCGGATCTCCGCATCACCCTCGATGAACGCATCCAGCAGGTGGCACCACGAGCACCACTCCCCACCCACGTCCAGCACGATCCGCTTGCCGCCACGCTGGGCCTCGACCTTGGCCGTGGCCAGGTCGGCGACCGGGTCGCGGGCCGGATCGAACTGCGCGTTGAGCCCGGCAACCGCGGCGACATCCGCCGCGGCCGGGGTGTTGCCCGAGGCCACCGGCTGGCTGGGATCGGCCACCGGTGCTTTCTGTTCGGTGGTGTCCACCGGCTGCGCAGGCGCGGCGGTGGGTGCCGACGGCGAGCAGGCGGCCAGCAGGCCGGCCACGATCACCGGGGACCACCACGTGTTCATGCGCATGGCGGGCCTCACTTGACGCCGTGCATCAGCTTGTTGATCAGCGGGGCGATCAGGAACAGCACCGCGCCCGAACCAATCAACGCCCAGAAGCCGAAGGTGTAGCCCTTCAGCGCGGAATCGACGGTCATGCCGCCTTCGCCGCTCACCGCGCCGGCAAAGATGCCCGACAGGTTGTTGCCGATGCCGGTGGACAGGAACCAGCCGCCCATGCCGAAGCCGACCAGGCGCACCGGTGCCAGCTTGGTCACCATCGACAGGCCGATCGGCGACAGGCACAGCTCACCGACCGACTGGATGACGTAGACCATGAACAACGTCCAGAACGGGATCTTGCCGTCCACGACCATCGACGACAGTGCCAGCATCAGCAGCGCGAAGGCCGCGCCGTTGAACAGCAGGCCCAGGCCGAACTTGCGCGGAATGGACGGATTGGCACGGCCCAGCTTGATCCAGGTCCAGGCCACGATCGGGGCCAGGGTGATGATCGCCACCGAGTTGACCGACTGGAACCACGCCGTCGGGAAGGTCCAGCCACCCAGGTTGCGGTTGACGATGTTGTCGGCCAGGAAGGTGAAGGAGCTGCCGGCCTGTTCGAAGAACATCCAGAACATGACGTTGAAGGCGAAGATGATCAGCATCGCGATCACGCGGTCGCGCTGCACCTTGCCCTCGCGGATGCCTTCCACCAGCAGCAGCACCGCCAGCGCCACGAACAGCACCCCGAGGATCCAGGCCAGCGCGGTGGCGCCGGTGGACAGCAGGAAGTAGGCGACCGGAATGGCGACCAGCGAACCGATGAACACCATCACCACGCGGCCCATGCCTTCGGCACCGGCCGGCGGCGCACCGATCCCCTTCAGGCCGGCGCGGCCGACGTAGAACCACACCAGGCTGAGCAGCATGCCGATGCCCGAGGCGATGAACACCATCTTGTAGGACGGCATCGCTTCGGTACCGAAGACCTTCTCGGCAAGGAACTGGGTAAGCACCGGGGCGATCATCGCGCCGACGTTGATGCCCATGTAGAAGATGGTGAAGCCCGAATCGCGGCGCTCATCCTTCAGGCCGTACAGCTTGCCGACCATGGTGGAGATGTTCGGCTTGAACAGGCCGTTGCCGATGATGATCGTGGCCAGGCCGAACTCGAACACTTCCTTGTTGGGCATGGCCACCATGAACAGGCCGGCGGCCATGATCACCGCGCCGGTCAGGATCGAGCGCTGGTACCCCAGCACGCGGTCGGCGACGTAGCCCCCGAAGATGGCCGCGGCATACACCAGGGCCAGGTAGGCACCGTAGGTGCGGCTGGCCGCAGCCTGGCCGGCCGCGTCGCCGTCGAAGAACTGGGCCACGATGT
Organism: Stenotrophomonas sp. SrG; assembly: GCF_050031795.1. NCBI lineage: Bacteria > Pseudomonadati > Pseudomonadota > Gammaproteobacteria > Lysobacterales > Lysobacteraceae > Stenotrophomonas > Stenotrophomonas sp. SrG. Next base: position 105,515 of record NZ_JBNBBE010000008.1, on the reverse strand, counting down.
ACAGCACCAGCGCCCAGCGGATCCCGTAGAACGCGAAGCGCTCCCAGAACTCGGTCATGAACAGCATCCACAGCGGGCGCGGGTGGCCCAACGTGGTCTTGAACTCCGGCAACGCCGGTTCGGGAACGGATTTCGCGGCGGCGTCTACGCTCATGCGGGATTCCTGGGTTCGGTGGAAGACATGCACGTCCGATGTGCGAAACAACGCGGGAGAATCCCAGAACAACGGCGTTCACGTCAAATACACACCGATGTGTGCAGCTGGCCGCATGGTCGCTGAACTTGCATCTGCAACTACCGCCGCGCAGCCGCCAGCGCAGCAACGGCGGGGCTTCCCGCACCGTACGGTGGATGCCACGGGAATACATGAATAGGCCCGGGAACCGGCCCGCCGGCTCAGGCGTCCGGCGGCATCGGATCGTCGTTGCGGATCGTGGTGCGCACCTGGAACAGTTCCGGGAAGAACGTCAGCTCCAACGCCTGGCGCAGGAACCCCACCCCGCTGGAACCGCCGGTGCCGCGCTTGAAGCCGATCACCCGCATCACGGTCCGCATGTGGCGGAAGCGCCAGAGCTGGAAGGCGGTTTCCAGGTCCACCAGGTCCTCGCACAGCGCGTACTCGCGCCAGTAGCGGTCGGTGTTCTGGTAGATCCGCTCGAACACCGGATGCAGCGCATCGTCGGCCACGTGCGGCTGCCGCCAGTCGCGATCCAGGTAGCCGGCCGGAATGGCGTGGCCGAAGCGGGCCAGGTAGCGCAGGAATTCCTCGTACAGGCTGGGCGCGTCCAGCACCTGCTGCAGCTGCGCCTGGCCTTCCGGGTCGTGCGAGAACACCTGCAGCATCTGCGCGTTCTTGTTGCCCAGCAGGAACTCGATGTAGCGGTACTGCAGCGACTGGAAGCCCGACGACGGGCCGAGCACGTCGCGGAACCCCATGTATTCCGACGGGGTCAGCGTTTCCAGCACCGACCACTGTTCGGTCAGCTGGCGCAGCACCAGCTTGCTGCGCGCCAGCACCTTCTGGCACTGCCAGACCTGGTCGCGCTGCAGGAAACCGATCGCCGCACGCAGCTCATGCCCCAGCAGCTTCAGCCACAGCTCCGAGGTCTGGTGCTGGATGATGAAGAGCATCTCGTCGTGGTGGGGCGGATTGGACAGCGGCTGCTGCGCCGAGAGCAGCTGGTCCAGCCGCAGGTAGCCGCCGTAGGTCAGGCGCCCCTCCAGGTCGGTGTGGATACCGGCTTCAAGGTCGCGTTGGTTCTTGTCGACAGACATGGCGGGGGCCGCTGGAGGGGGCCAAAAGGGTAGCGCACCGCCTGCACCTGCGGGGGGTGTCCGCCATGCGCAGGCGTGTGGTGGGCGGGCGGGGACCCGATTCTGCGCGGCAGGCCGGTGGGCCCCTGCCCCCGACCCCCCTCCGGCACGGTCCGCTCATGCCCCGTTGATACAACTGAATACGTTGAAGCCATTGGCCTTCCGGGCCCCTGATGGGGTATACCGGGCGGATGTCCCCCGGGACAGTTGCTGCGCCGCAGGACGGCTTTTTCGTACGCCTTCCTTAACATGGCAATTCATATCATTTGTAACTTCCTGTCGAAGGTGCAGTACGCAATGACGGTTGCCGCTGAGTTCAAGATCGAATACCTGCAGTACCTGGACACGGACGGCACGCTCGTCCGCGATGACCTGCCCGAAGCCCTGCGCGACCCGCGCGCGCTGCTGCCGATGTTCAAGCAGATGCTGTTCGTGCGCGTGTTCGACGGCAAGTCGATCGCGTTGCAGCGCACCGGCAAGCTGGGTACCTACGCCGCCTGCCTGGGCCACGAAGCCGCACATGTCGGCATCGGCGCTTCCATGCAGAAGGACGACGTGTTTGCCCCGTCCTACCGTGAGTACGGCGCGATGTTCATGCGCGGCGTGCGCCCGCGCGACGTCCTGATGTACTGGGGCGGCGACGAGCGTGGCAACGACTACGGCGGCAACGCGGCCAAGGACTTCCCGTTCTGCGTGCCGATTTCCACCCAGTGCCTGCACGCCGCCGGCGCAGCGCTGAAGTTCAAGCTCAACCAGGAAAAGCAGATCGCCGTGGCGGTCTGCGGTGACGGTGGCAGCTCCAAGACCGACTTCTATGCCGCACTGAACTCGGCCGGTGCCTACAAGCTCCCGTTGATCCTGTGCATCGTCAACAACGGCTGGGCCATCTCGGTTCCGCGTTCGGCCCAGACCGGTGCCGAAACGCTGGCGCAGAAGGGCCTGGCCGGTGGCCTGCACTGCCTGCAGGTGGACGGCAACGACCTGATCGCGGTGATGGCCGCCATGCTGCAGGCGCGCGAGCGCGCGCTGGCCGGCGACGGCGGCACCGTGCTGGAACTGATGACCTACCGCCTGTCCGACCACACCACCGCCGATGACGCGCGCCGCTACCGCGACGATGCCGAGGTCAAGGATGCCTGGCAGCGCGAGCCGATGCTGCGCCTGCGCAAGTACCTGATCGGTGCCGGCGTGTGGAGCGAGGAAGAGGAACAGGCCTGGACCGTGGAATGCGGCAAGCGCGTGGATGAAGAGGTGAACCTGTACCTCAACACCCCGGTGCAGCCGGTCGAGGCGATGTTCGACTTCCTGTATGCCGATCCGCCGCAGGACCTGCTGGCCCAGCGCGCACAGGCGATTGCTTTGGAGCAGCGCCATGGATGAGATCAAGAACGGCGCGCCCGGCGCGCAGACCAACGCCGCCGACAGCGCTGCCATCGCGCGCGGAGAAGAGAGCATGACCACCACGCCCATCACCCTCATCGAAGCCATCACCCAGGCGCTGGCGTGGGAGCTGGAACACGACAAATCGGTGCTGGTGCTGGGTGAGGACGTCGGCGTCAACGGCGGCGTGTTCCGCGCCACCGCCGGCCTGCAGCAGCGCTTCGGCGCCGACCGCATCCTGGACACCCCGCTGGATGAAACCACCATCGCCGGCCTGACCATCGGCCTGGCCGCGCAGGGCATGAAGCCGGTGGCCGAAGCCCAGTTCGATGGCTTCATGTACCCGATGGTGGACCACATCATCTGCCACGCCGCGCGCCTGCGTTACCGCACCCGTGGCCGCCTGCACTGCCCGATGGTGCTGCGCGTGCCGTGGGGCGGCGGCATCCGCGCGCCGGAACACCACAGCGAAGCCAACGAGGCGATCTTCACCAACGTGCCGGGCCTGCGCGTGGTGCTGCCGTCCTCGCCGCAGCGCGCCTATGGCCTGCTGCTGGCCGCGATCCGCGAACCGGATCCGGTGATCTACATGGAACCCAAGCGCATCTACCGCCAGTACAAGGAAGTGGTGGTCAACGATGGTGAAGCGCTGCCGCTGGACGTCTGCTTCGTGCTGCGCGACGGCACCGACGTGACCCTGGTGACCTGGGGCGCGCAGGTGAAGGAAGCGCTGGAAGCGGCCGACAAGCTGGCCGGCGAAGGCATCAGTGCCGAAGTGATCGACGTGGCCACGCTGCGCCCGCTCGACTTCGCCACCATCGCCGAATCGGTGGCCAAGACCGGCCGCTGCGTGATCGTGCAGGAGGCCCCCAAGACCGCGGGCTTCGGCGCCGAGATCGCCGCGCGCCTGGCCGAGGAATCGCTGTACGACCTGCTGGCACCGGTCGAACGTGTCACCGGCTACGACACCCACATTCCGCTGTTCCGCCTGGAAATGAAGTACCTGCCCAGCGTGGACCGGATCGTGAGCGCGGCCAAACGCGCGGTGGCGGCGGGCTGACATGCGGGCCAGACTTCTGGGCCCGTACCGCAGCCAGTACCCCAACCCGCTCCGGTTCCGCACCGGCCAGATCGTCGAACTGGGTGTTCGTGACGAGGAATGGCCGGCGTTTGCCTGGGTACGCACCGATGACGGGCGTGCAGGCTGGGCACCGGTGGCGTGGTTGCAGCTGCTGGACGATGGCCGCGCAGAGGCCCTGCGCGACTACGACGCCCGCGAACTGGACGTGGACAGCGGTGAAATGGTCAAGCTGCATCATGAACACGGCGGCTGGTGGTGGTCCGAACGCGCGAACGGCGCGACGGGCTGGCTGCCGGCCCGCGATCTCGAACTGCTGGAAGAGAACTGCACATGAGTGAGAACAAGAATTTCCACCTGCCCGACCTCGGCGAAGGCCTGCCCGACGCGACGATCGTCGAGTGGTTCGTCAAGGAAGGCGACGTGATCACGCTGGACGAGCCGCTGGTCTCGATGGAGACCGCGAAGGCGGTGGTGGAAGTGCCCTCGCCGTTCTCCGGCAAGGTACTGAAGCTGGCCGGCGGCGCCGGCGACATCATTCCCACCGGCAGCGTGCTGGCCCAGTTCGAACTGGACCCGAACCTGCCGCAGCGCGCCGATGGCCAGGACACCGGCCACAGCCATGGCCACGCTGCCCCGGCGGCCACGCCGAGCACCGGCCAGCCCGCCCCGGCCCAGCCGGACAAGGTGGTGGCCTCCGATGACGGTGGCGAGATCGCCAAGCCCGGCGCCGAGCGCGATGACGCCGGCACCGTGGTCGGCGCGATGCAGAGCTCCAATGCCGTGCACGCCGAACAGGCGGTGGCGGTCGGCGGGGTCAAGGCCGTGCCGGCCGTGCGTGCCACCGCGCGCAAGCTGGGCGTGGACCTGGGCCGCGTGCGCGCCACCGGTGCCGATGGCGCGGTGACCATGGCCGACGTCAAGCAGGCCGCCGCCGATGGCAGCGCCAAGGTCGGCGCCGCGCCGGCGGCAGCGGCCGCTGCACCTGTTGCAGCCGCTGCCCCGGTGGCCGCTGCCGCACCGGTCTCCCGCGCTGCCGATGCCCGCGCCCCGTTGTCGGCTGCGGGCAAGCCGATGCGTACCCAGCCGCCGGGCGTGGTGGCCAAGGGCCAGCCGGAACCGCTGAAGGGCGTGCGCCGCAACATGGCGCGGGTGATGGCCGACGCGCACAGCAAGGTCGTGCCGACCACGCTGAACGACGATGCCGACATCCACGCCTGGGTACCGGGCAACGACGTCACCGTCCGCCTGGTGCGCGCCATCGTGGTGGGCTGCCAGAAGGTGCCGGCGCTCAATGCCTGGTTCGATGGCGATGCGCTGACCCGCACCCTGCACGCGCACGTGGACGTGGGCATCGCGGTGGACACCGACGATGGCCTGTTCGTGCCCGCCCTGCGCAATGCCGACGTGCTGGATGCGCGTGGCATCCGCGAAGGCGTGAACCGCCTGCGCGAGCAGGTGGAAGCACGTTCGATCGCGGCCTCCGAGCTGAGCGGTTACACCATCTCGCTGTCCAACTTCGGCATGTTCGCCGGCCGCTACGCGACCCCGGTCGTGGTGCCGCCGTGCGTGGCCATCGTCGGTGCCGGGCGCGCCCGCCACCAGATGACCCCGGTGATGGGCGGCGTGGAAGCGCACAAGGTGATCCCGCTGTCGGTCACGTTCGACCACCGCGCTGCCACCGGCGGCGAAGCGGCGCGCTTCCTGCGCGCGATGCTGGACGACCTGGCCCTGGCGAACTGATCCATCCGCCCGGATGTGTCTGATGCGATGACGGCCACCCCAGGGTGGCCGTCATCGTTTTCAAGCATGGCGGATCACGCCAGTTGGGCGGATCCGATCACATGGACGCCAGGCTGTGGTTGCAGTGCCGCTTCGACCATCGCAGCGGCGATGCGCTCGGCGGGATTGATCCGCCACGCGCGGGGCAGCACCGGCCCCAGCGCGCCCAGTACCAGGCTGGCCAGGTGCTCGCCGGTGCGGCGTTCGCTGCGCTCACCGCCGATCAGCCCCGGTCGCACCAGGGTCAGCGACGGGTAGCCGAGACCGCGCAGGTCCTGCTCCAGCCTTCCCTTCACCTGGTTGTAGAAGATCCGCGACCCAGCGTCGGCACCTTTCGCCGAGTTCAGCACGAACGCGTGCGCGCCACGTGCCCGCGCCTGCGTCGCCACCTGGAGCGGGTAGTCATGGTCGATCCGCGCAAACACCTCGCGGCTGCCGGCCTGCCGGATCGTGCTGCCCAGGGCGCAGATCACCGCGTCCACCGCCCACCAGTCCGCCTCCAGCGGCAGCTGCTCGAAGTCCACCACCGGATTGAGCAGCGCGGGGTTGGACGTTCCCAGCGCACGCCGTGTCGGCGCCACCACCGCGTCGCAACGCGCGTCGTCCAGGAGGTGTTGCAGCACCTGCCCGCCGACCAGCCCGGTCGCGCCCACCAGCATCACCTTCATCGCATACTCCTGCCGTCCGATTCCCTACCATCGTGGCACAGCGCCGGGTTCAAGCCCGCGACACCGCCGCCGATACTGTTCCAACGTCTCCCCCCGTCCGGCGCCCGCAGCCGGTGACCCACCAGGACCCGCCGCATGAAGGACCCGCAGGACGCTCTTCCCAGCCCCAGCCCCGGCACCGCCGTGGGTCGGCTGCTGTTGCGCCGGCAGGCGAAAGACAGCGCGGCCGGCGCGGCAGCGGACGCCCCCGCGCTCAAGGGCGGCAGCAGCGCGATGCTGCAGCGCCTGTTCGCCGGGGCCGACCAGCCCGAACCACTGCTGGCCGCGTTCGCCCACGGCATGTCCACCCTGCCCGGCGAGCTGGGTGACATGGGCCTGCGCCTGCAGTCGGCGCAGCGCAGTGCCGACTGGGTCAGCTATGGCCGCGCCATGCGCCAGCTGATCGACAAGTACATCCGCACCATCGAACAGGACAGCCCCGACGGCCAGCCCGACAGCCTGCGCCTGCGCGAGCTGCTGCGCCTGACCCTGGGCGTGACCGTGGCCAGCCTGCTGCAGAACATGCCCGAACTGAAGGACGAGCCGGTGCAGCTGGCCGCCGACCTGCGCCAATGGCATCCCGGCCAGCCACTGCAGCCGCTGGAGCTGCGGCTGCGCGAACTGACCCACCAGATCGGGGTGCGCAGTGATGGCTGGCAGGAGCAGCAGGAACTGCTGCTGAGCCTGTTCGACCTGCTGCTGGACAACATCGGCGAGCTGCTCGACGACAGCAGCTGGCTGCACGGCCAGGTGCATGCGGTGCGCGCGCTGATCAGCGGGCCACTGGACCGCGACTCGGTCGAGCAGGCGCGCGCCAACCTGCGCGAGGTGATCTACAAGCAGGGCCTGCTCAAGCAGGGCATCGTCGAATCCAAGGCGGCCATGAAGAGCCTGATGGGCGGCTTCATCGAACGCCTGGACGGCATGGCGGTCAGCACCGGCGAGTACCACGACCGGATCAGCAGCTATGCGCTCGCGCTGAAGGAGGCGCGCAGCATCGCCGATCTCAACCAGCTCCTGCAGGACGTGCTGCAGGACACCGGGCGTGTGCAGGAGCAGGCCTTGCAGGCGCGCGACCATCTGGGCAACGCGCGCCGCGAGGTCGAGCAGGCCGAGGCACGCATTGCCGAACTCGAACAGGAACTGCGCGATGTGTCCGGGCTGGTGCGCACCGATCCGCTGACCGGCGCGCTCAACCGGCGCGGCTTTGACGAGCTGCTGGAACGTGAGCTGGCCAGGGCGGAGCGGCACTCACATCCGCTGGCGCTGGCGCTGCTGGACCTGGACGATTTCCACCAGACCAACAGCAGCTACGGGCATCCCGGTGGCGACGCGATCCTGCGCCACCTGGTCACGGTCTGCCAGCTGCTGCTGCGCAGTACCGACACCATTGCGCGTATCGGTGGTGACGAGTTCGTGCTGCTGATGCCGGAAACCCCGGGCGCGGACAGCATGTCCACCGTGCTGCGCCTGCAGCGCTCGCTGGCGCAGCGGCCGGTGGAGCTCGACGGGCACCGGGTGCTGGTGCACTTCAGCGCGGGCCTGAGCCAGTGGCAGCCCGGCGAAACCGGCGAGGCCCTGTTGAAGCGCGCGGATGCGGCGCTGTATGCGGCCAAACGCGTAGGCAAGAACCGCGTCCAGGCTGGGTGAATACCACCACGCAACTCGATGGTGACCGGTGACCGTGGACCGTGGACCGATGGTACCGTTGGGTCGTCATTGTGTTGCGTGGTCAATGCGCCGGCGTCTTCCCACGCATCTTCTGGAACCCGGTCACCGCCGCCAGCACGATCGCACCGGCCACCACACCCACTACCAGGTTCGCGCCCGCCTCCACCAGCCAGCCCCACGGCGCGACCTTGCCGGCGATGCCCAGCACGAAGTGATGCACCGCCGGCACGTTGTGCACCAGGATGCCACCGCCGACCAGGAACATGGCCAGGGTGCCGGCCACCGACAGGAACTTCATCAGCCACGGCGCGGACGCCACCAGCCCCCGTCCGAACGCGGCCAGCGCCCCGCCCTTCTTCGACAGGTACAGGCCTACGTCGTCCAGCTTCACGATGCCGGCCACCAGCCCGTAGACGAACACCGTCATGCCCAAGGCAATCACCACCAGCGCGGTGACCTGGTTGAGGAACGGCGCGGCCGATACCACGCCCAGCGACAACACGATGATCTCGGCCGACAGGATGAAGTCGGTGCGGATCGCCCCCTTCACCTTGTCCTTCTCCCACGCGACCATGTCGACCTTCTCGTCGGCCAGCGCCTTGAGCCGCGCCGCCTTCTGCTGCTCGTCTTCCTCCTGCGAATGCAGGAAACGGTGCGCCAGCTTCTCCACGCCTTCGTAGCAGAGGAACGCGCCGCCGATCATCATCAGCGGCACCACGATCGGAATCGGATAGCCCTTGCCCTTGAGCCAGGCTTCCAGTGCGCTGATCGCCAGCGCCGCCGGCACCAGGATCGCCTTGTTCACCAGCGAGCCCTTGGCCACCGCCCACACCACCGGCAGCTCCCGGTTCGCATTGACCCCGGTCACCTGCTGCGCGTTCAGCGCCAGGTCGTCGCCCAGCACGCCGGCGGTCTTCTTGGCCGCCACCTTGGTCAATATCGAAACGTCGTCCAGCAGGGCGGCAATATCGTCGAGCAACGCAAACAGGCTGGCACCGGCCATGGCAATCCAGAAATCAGAGGGTGGCGCCGATTCTGACCGATCCGGGCACGTTCGTGGAAGATCAGCCGGATTCACCGCCCCACCACCGCCCTGCGGCGACACTGCCGATCTGTCCTGCCCCGGAGCCCTGCTTGAATACCACGCCCGTTGTTCCCGGCTCGCCGTCGCTGGTCAAAGGCATGAACCGCCGCAGCCAGATCCTGCGCCTGCTGCTGCGCTACCGCCATTCCGGGGTGTTTTCCGGGATGAACCTGGATTCGCGTGCGGTCCACGACCTGCCGCCGGAGGGCAACCCCGAGCAGTTCGTCACCGACCTGGAATCGCTCGGCCCAACCTTCGTCAAGCTCGGCCAGATGCTCTCCACCCGCCCGGACATGGTGCCGGTGGAATTCGCCACCGCGCTGGAGCGGATGCAGGAGAAGGTCGCGCCGATCCCGGTCGAGCGCATCTACACCATCATCGAACAGGAACTGGGCGCGCCGGTGTCCAAGCTGTTTTCCAGCTTCGACCCGGTGCCGCTGGGCTGCGCGTCCATCGCGCAGGTACACCGTGCGCAGCTGCATGACGGCCGCGAAGTGGCGGTAAAGGTACAGAAGCCGGAAGTGGCAGCGCAGCTGCGCTCGGACCTGGAGGTACTGCGCAGCTTCGCATTGGCCGCCGACCACCTCACCCAGGTGGGACGCCGGGTACGCCTGCGCGACTGGCTGAACGAGTTCGCCAAGACGCTCATGCAGGAACTGGACTACCAGGCCGAAGCCGAGAACCTGCAGCGCTTCGGCCAGCACCTGCGTCCGTTCAAGCCGCTGTGGGTGCCGCAGCCGATCTGGGACTACTGCAGCCACCGCGTGCTGACCATGGAGCTGGCGCAGGGCGTGCGCGTGGACATGATTCCCGACGTGCGCCGCACCGAAGAGCCGATGGAACCGCTGGCGGCGGCGCTGATCCGTGGCTATATCGACCAGATCTTCGTGCATGGTGAGATCCATGCCGATCCACATCCGGGCAACCTGCGGGTCACACCCGAAGGCCGGTTGGCAATCTTCGACCTGGGCATGGTGGCGCACATGCCGCCGCGCCTGCGCGAGCGGCTGTTGAAACTGCTGTTCGCCGCCGTGGACGGGCGCGGCGAAGAAGTGGCCGACGAGATCATCGGCATCAGCACGCGACTGGAAGCCTTCGACGAAGAGCGCTACCTGCGCGAAACCGGCCAGGTCATCGCGCGCTATGCCGCCAGCGGCACGTTCTCGGAAGGGCGCGTGGTGCTGGATCTGGTACGCATCGCCACCGCCAGCGGGCTGCGCACGCCGCCGGAGCTGAGCCTGCTGGGCAAGGCGCTGCTGAACCTGGAGACGGTGTGCCGGCTGCTGTCGCCGGACCTGGATACGCGTCGCATCGTCGAGCGCCAGCTGCAACACGTCATGCGCGCGCGCCTGAAGAAGTCGCTGTCGGCGGCCAACCTGGCCAGTGAAGCGATGGAAGTGCAGCAGCTGCTGCGCGAGGGTCCGCGCAAGATGTCGGACATCCTGGCGTTGCTGGCCGAGAACCGCCTGCAGATGAAAGTCACCGGGCTGGAAGAATCCCGGCTGATGGAAAACCTGCAGAAGATCGCCAACCGGGTGTCGGCAGGCATTGTCACTGCTGCCTTGATTCTTGCTGCAGCGATGATGATGAAGGTCGATACCGGGTGGCACCTGTTCGGGTATCCGGCCATCGCATTCACGTTGATGCTGATCGGTGTATTCCTTGGCCTGGGCATCATCCTCAGTGCATTGCTGTTTGATCGGCGCGCACGTTCAAGGGAAGAACGCGGGCATCGGTAGACGCCAGCGCGCCCATGCCAGGTGATGAAGACGGCACGCGAAAGCGTGCCGTCTTCACATGCGTTTTACCCTTTCCAATGCAATGCGGTGTAAGCGCGAACAGCGTGTTTCCAACAAACATTTCAGTCAGGTTCGTGCAGGCATGATCGGGTCATCGGCCTGTCATGTGGGTGTGTTTGGGCAGCCGATCGCACCTGTCTCCGCTGCCGATGATGCCCATGCTCTGGATCCTGCTGCTGTCGCTGTTGCTGCTCACCTGGTTGCTGCTCGCTTCAGGTCGCTGGGCATGGTGGAAGGCAAGCCTGATGTCGCTGCTGCTGTTGACGCTCAGTGCGTGGTGGTTGATCAACAAACTCTCCGGCGATGGCCTGAATGCGGCCACCCTGTACCACCTCGGCGCGGACATGGAAGGCGCCGGCGTTTCGGACTTCAAGGGCTACATCGCTGGCTTCATCGCGCTGGCGCTGCTGTCACTGCTGCCCCTTCTCACTCCACGCATCAAGCGATGGCACCACACCGCGCACGGTCGGGGCGTGTTCGCCGGTTTCCTCGCGGTGTGGGTGCTGGCGATCGGCGTTAGCCCGCTGTACCGCGATGGCCAGCGGCTGTACCAGCAGATGCGGCCGGTGGACTACAGCATGGTGGCGCCCGAATACCGCGTGCCGCAGCAGCCGCTGCGCAAGCCACGCAACATCGTGTGGATCTACGGCGAAAGCCTGGAACGCACCTATCTGGATGAAGCCACCTTCCCCGGCCTGATGCCCAACCTCAACCGCCTTGCCGGGCAGGCGCTGGATGTGCGCGGACTGGTCTCGGCCGAAGGTGGCGGCTGGACCATCGCCGGGCTGGTGTCGTCGATGTGCGGCGTACCGCTGACCACCGCGCAGGGCGATGAGAACAGCATGGACCGCATGGGCAGCTTCCTCCCCGAAGCGGTGTGCCTGGGTGATTACCTCAAGCAGCAGGGCTACACCAACCACTACCTGGGCGGTGCCAATGGCCTGTTCGCCGGCAAGGGCCAGTTCCTGGCCACGCACGGTTTCGACGCGGTGGACGACCTCGCCTGGTTCAAGCAGCAGAAGATCGCCCGGTCGCACTTTTCCACCTGGGGCGTGCATGACGATGTGCTGCTGGACAAGGCATATGACCGCTTCATGCAGCTGTCCAAGGCTGGCCAGCCGTTCATGCTGACCACGCTGACGATGGATACCCACCACCCTGCCGGGCATCTGCCGGTGGCGTGCAAGCGAACCCGCTACACCAGCGACTACGGTGATATCGGCCTGCTCAATGCGCTCAAGTGCACCGATGGGCTGATTTCCAAGCTGGTCGACCGCATCCAGGCCAGCCCGTATGGCGACGACACCTTGATCGTGATCGCGTCCGACCACCTGGCCATGCCCAACGACCTGAGCCACATCCTGGCCAAGCAGAAACGCGAAAACATGCTGCTGTTCCTGGGCAAGGATATCGCCCCGCGCCAGCTGGACGCGCAGCACGGCTCCACGCTGGATTCGGGCGCCACGCTGCTCAGCCTGATCGAGCCGGAGATTGGCGAAATCGGGTTTGGCCGCTCGCTGCTGCAGCCCGAGCGCCCCGCCAGCGCCAGCGCGGCGGTGTTCCGCGATGACGGCAGGGACTTCCCGCGCTACCTGGCCTTCTCGCGCTCGCTGTGGCTGGGCGACAAGACCCGCCAGCTGCGTATCGACGAAGAGAACCAGGTGGTGATCGGCCTGCAGCATGTGCAGCCGCCGGTGCTGCTCGAATACGACAAGCAATGGGACCTGAAATCGGTCTATCTGGAAAATACGTCCAAGCAGTTCGACCTGGCCGATCCGGACAATACGCTGGCCTACGTGGACCGCTGTACTGCGTTCGAAGACGGCTCGGCCGATGGTGACTGGTGCGCGATGCTGGTCAATCGCGACAAGGGCATCAAGCTCTACCGCGACGACCAGCTGCGCGAGGGCTTCGCCGTCGATGCGCCGCTGGACCCGTTCAACGGTCCACGCCCGAGCATCCGCCAGGCACACATGATCACGCAGAAGGGCCGTCGTACCCGTGCCGGCCAGTACATGCTGCAGTTCGTCGCCAAACAGTCGCCTGATCGTGGCTTCTGGATCGAAGCGGTGTCGTCCAAGCGCAAGGTGGTGGTGGCCCAGCAGTGGGTGCAGCCCGATGCGGAAGGGCGTATCAGCGTTCCGTTCGGCCTGGACCATGAAGTGGATGATCTGGAAATCCGCGCGTGGTTGAACCATGCGGAGAAGCTGGCCGTGGACAACTTCGCGCTGATCCCGTCACGTCGCGGCAACCGCGGCTGATCGCGGCAGCGCGGACCTCGCGGCTGCCTGATTCTGCGATGCCACGCACACCCCGGGTCCAGTCAGGTCGGCACAATCGTGCGCCGGCCGATGTCGATCCGGGGAGGCCCTCATTCTGCTGCCATTGCAGGCCGCAGGTCGCCTGGCGACCGCGTCCTTCGCTGCCGCCGGCGCACCGGACGCAACGCAGCACCGCTGCGTTCCCGTCCAGCTGTACAACACGACATCGCACCCTGCGACGGATCGCTGCCGACCGGATGCCGCGCTGCCGCACACGTTGACGCGGCTCCTGCGCCGATGCCCACTGCTGCCGTCGGAGCTCGCCCTGCTGGAAGCCCGCCTGCTGGCCCTGCTGGTCGACGCAACACCGGATGAGCTTGCTGCGCACCTTGCGCAGGCCGTACGGGATACACCCGTGGCAGCGCGCCAACCTGCGCTGTTGCAGGCCATGGCCGGTTGGCAAGCGGCACCCGCGCCTGCGCCCGATGCGTGGCACCGGGAGTGCACGCAGGTGGTCGCTGCCATCCTCAGCGGCCTGGGCCGCCTGCAGTGCCGGCGTGCTGCGGGCATCGCCCTGCACGGCATCGCCAACCTGGCACTCGGGCCGCAGGGCGCCCAGCTGCTGGCCTGGACCCAGCAGGCCAGTGCGCTGCCCCGCCTCCTCCAGGAGGGCACCGCGCTGCCCTGGCTGTGCTGGCTCAGCCAGCTTCCGCTGCCGACGTTGCGCGGCGGTGCCTGGGTGGAGCCGTTGATCGCGGCGTTTCCCACCTGGCTGGAGGCACTGCTGCAGCAGGCCGGTACCGCGCACGCGTCCCTCCACGCTCAGCTGCAGTTGCCCGCCTCGCCCCTGCGCCTGGCGCTGCTCGCTACCGCATGGGCACTGTGGTTCCAGCAGCGCCTCTGCGACCGGCCCGCCACGCGCATCGGGCAACGGATTGCCGCGCTGCCAGCCGTGCTTGAACAGCTCGACCTGCTCGGCACCGGCGCACGTCGTCTCTGTACGCCCGCGGCTGACGCCACGGCGCTGGCGCCACCGGCGCGGGCGATACAGCCCGTGCGCACTGCCGCGTCGGGGGCGGACACCACGCGCCTGCTGGCACCCCCACTGCCGGTTGCGGTCGCTGCGGCGGCGGTGCTTCCTGCCCTCGCCGCTGCGCACCCGCAGCGACGCACGGTGGCCGTCCTCGGTACGCTGGCGGCGGCGGCGCTGGGGGGCGGCCTGGTGGCATGGTCGCGGAATCCGTCGCCTGCCGTCGCGACGGCGGACACGACGCCAAGCGCGGTTGCGCACTCCCGCCCCGCGTCGAGGGGGTCCAACACCGGGCCACGCGACGATGCAGGCCTGCAGGATCAGGCAATGCTGCTGGAGGCGCTATGGACGCTGCGCGATACCGCTTCGGCGGCAGGGACCGCGAGCCTCCCGGAGCACGCGTTCGCACCCGTCGAGGGCTCGCCGTTTGCGTTGGCCGTGCGCGCGGTCCGCCAGCAGTTGATGTGGCTTTACCGGCAGGACGATTTCCTGCAGATCCTGTACGACGAACGCACGCCCCCCTCTTCGCTCGTGGTCGCCAATGGCAGCCTGAGCGGAACGCGTGCCACCTCCGGCATGCGGGTCGTGCTGCATGCGCAGCCGGATGCGCCAGAGCGCATCCTCTGGTCCCCTCCCACCAATACGATGTTGAACGACCTGCAGCGCACCGTGCGCGAGGCGGGCGGCTGCTTCGACAACGCCGTCAGCGCGCGCCTGGCCTGTGCACTGGGCTTCTATCTCGACCAGGACATGCACGAAGCCGAGTACGCGCCCGCCCTGCTCGATCCGCTCATCCAGCGCCTTGAGCACCGCCTGCAGCAACAGCCGGACGGACACATCCGCGTGACCAACGAAACCAGCACGCTGTTGCGGTTGAAGCAGCAGGTCCACGCGCTGAAGGCGATCCCGATCCGCGGCATGGAACCCACATGGTCCAGCTGGCGACCGGATCCCCGCTCACACCTGGGCCACAACGCCGCGCTGGCACGCAGCCTGCTTCTGCAGCTGTCGCAGCACCCGGAGGTGGTCGCGTTGTGCTGGCATCACCATGTGGATCCCACCCAGCTGGAGTATCCCGCGCACGGTCCGGTGCGCGCCCGTGCCCTCCCGGGCACGCGCATGGCGACGTTGTTCGAGGCCGGCCAGCCACCGGCAGTGCTGGCCCCGCTCGACACGATGCTGCGCGGCATCGCTACGCTGCTGCACGCGCCGGTGCGCTCGGACGGTCGGCTTCGGGTGCCGGAAATGCTGGCCTACTACGCCGCGCCGCTGCCTGCGGTGCCGATGGACGATGCGCAGTTCGACGACTGCCTGGCTGCGCTCGACCGGCAGCTCGCACCCGCGCGTCCAGGCATCCCCGCAGGCGCGCGGCTGGAGGTCGAGTGGGACGACCGCAGCGACTCCCCGCCACAGCAGGATCACCAGCGCCTGCTGGATCGGTTGTGGGAGCGCTTCGACAGCGCACCGGCGACATGGGACGACGCGCTCGCGCACCAGGGCCTCGTACCCGCCGACGGGTCGCCACTGCATGCCGCATGGCAGGCCGGGCAGCGGCGGCTGCAGCAGGTGTTCGAGCAACCCGGGGTGTGGCTGGCGATGCGACAGGCCAATGCGACCTTCCATTCCCTGCGCGTGGGCGCCGACGGCATCACCGCACGCGTGCGCGGCTCGGGTCGCAGCGTGGTGATCGCCGACGGCCTGACCGACCCGCTACCCGGGCTGCTGCTGGACCAGCTCGACGCCTTGTACCGGATCACAGATCGCCTGGGGCGCTTCTCTCCCGGCACTGCCGTGCCCCTGATCAACGCGCTGCAGTTCCATGGCGCGCTTCCCGCCCCTGCCCATATGCCGTGCCCAGCCCCGGTAGCGTGCACCCAGGCGCAGCTGCTGGAGGCCATCGCCCGTGTCCACGCGAGCTGGCAGCGCCGCGCCGGCCCGCTGCCGCCGTGGCGACAGGCCAGCAACGAACTCCAGGACCTGGGCCGCTTGCTTGCGCGGCGCGCCGATGCGGCCACGGTCGTCCATCGCCCCGCGCTGGGCACCGCCACGGCAACCACGCTGCAGGCGGCCCTGCCGGCATTCGCGCGCCTCATCGCGGACCCGGTGATGCTCGAACTGCTCCCGCGCGAGCACCTCCCGCCACGGTGGATGTCGGTGGATGCGGACGGATCGCTGCGGGTGCAGGACGCGGCAGGTACGCTGCACCTGTTCAACCAGACCCGGTTACTGGACGCGCTGCCCCTCGCACCCTGGGGCGCACTGCGCGAGGTGGCCGGCCAGCTGGGCGGCGTGGTCCGTTCCGACGGCCGGGCCAACGCCTCTGACGTACTTGCCGTACATGGTGGCTGTGGGCCGCGCGAGGCCGGCCACCTAGATGGCCCTGCGCGATGCGTGGAACGCCTGCTCGGCGAACTGAGGCTGGGCATGCGCGCCGACCTGCTGCACGCGGCGGACACGTTGGACGCAGCCGACCTGGACCAGGTAAGGCAAACCACCACCGGGTTCCTCGCCCAGCGCGCGCCTGGCGAACAGACGCTGCTGGAGTACCTGGCCCGGCCCCTGCTGCAGCAGGGCGAGATGGCCCTGGACCAGGTGCACCGCGCCAGCCACTACGTGGCCGCCATGGCCCGCACCCCGCGTGCGCTCGCGCTGCAGGCGGCGTTGCTGCGGGACCTGGGCTGGTACACGGGAAGCGATGGGGCACCGACCTCGCCGACGCTGCTGGCCAGCCTGACGCGGGTGGCGATCGTGCTCGACCTGGGCCCGCCGTCGGATCGCGATGCGCGCGTGCTGCTGGGCTACCGCCTGCACAAGTATCCCAACTGGGGGCGCACCTTTGCCCAGATACGGCTCGATTTCCACGACTACCTGCGGAGCATGGGCCGCATTCCTGCCTCGCTTCTGGACATGGCATGCACGCTGGCCCTGCAGGACCACGCGCCGGAGCTGCTGGCCGACGACGTGCCCGCCAACCTGGTGTATGGAAACACCATCGCCTCGATCAACTTCGTCAGTGGCGTGCACCTGGCCGAGCGCCTGCGGCGCGGCCTCTCGCAGCAGATGCGGTTCAGTGAGCTGATCACCCTCTCGGCCGAGCTTGCCGGGGACGGGGCGACACCCGACCTGGTCAGGCAGCTGACCCTCGACGCACGCCGCCTGCCGACGCTGGACTGGTATGTTTACCGGCAACTGGAACAGCACGCCGCGCTTTCCTCGCCGCTGTCGCCGAGCGCACGCATTGAGGCCGCGCTGCGTGCGTTCGATAAGCGTGTGAGCGACATCGAACAGGCCATAGGCGATGTACTGGCGCCGCTGCCCTACCGCATGCCGCTGGTGGAAGCCGAAATCCGCCGGGTATTCCCACGCTTCCCTGGGGTGCTCGCCGACCAGCCGTGGAACTCCACGGAATTCCGCTTGTGCAATGACGACAACCATTTCGGACGCAGCTTCCCGTTCCATGAAATCGTCGCGGCCGGTGTGCTGCGCGGCGGGGCCGCGGCGTGGCGGCCGTGCCGCACCTTCGTTCCCGACTCCCCGCTCAACCAGGCCCAGGGCAACCCCCGCTACGAAGCGGCGCTGCAGACCGCTTACGCGCGGATGAAACCGGGCCTGGCCCGGCTGGCTGATATCAACGCGCGTTACCAGAAGCGCTTCGATGCTTACTTCCGCAAGGCCCGACGCGGCTACGGGGTGCTGATCGAGGAGGCGTTGTACCAGCGCCCCGAGGAAGAACGCGCGGCCCTCCTGCGCGGAGATGTGCAGGTGTTCACCCTGCGCACCCACGAACCGGAGCTGGAGGCGGGGCAGGAAACCCGCAACGACACCGATCCCTACCGGGGCCGTTTCGGCGTGGTGTACACGCTGACGCTGGCGGGGCAGCCGCGCCACTTCCAGCTGTTCCCGCTGCAGAACCGGATCCTTCCCCTGCAGCTGGAAGGCGCGCTGCCGCTCGGCGGTGCGCTGCAGAACCGCAAGGTGCGGCTGCGCAGCGGCAACGTCGCCACGGTGCAGGTGCGCCGTGGCACCCCGTTGCCGGTGGACTGGGAGGCCTACGCCTCGGACAGGGCACCGGAAGCGGGGCGCTCCTCGGACGTGATCGTCGAGCCGCTGCTGGCGCCGCCGCCGGGCGGCGGCACCGCGCCGCGCTCGCCGTTCCATGCCCTGGTCCACCCGGTGCAGGAGGGGTTTTTCTGGCTGGACGCTGCTGCCTTCCGTCGCGAAGGCTGGGCACCCACCAGTTTCGAGGACCACCTGGAAGACGCGCCGCTGTGGCTGAAGACAGTGGACTTCGTCGTGCCGTTCGTCGAAAACGTGCGCCGTATCTCCTCGAAGGACCGCAACGAGTTCGCGATGGCCGCCTTCGGGCTGTACCTGGAATCGATCATCGTGGTCGGACCGGTGATCGGCGGCGTGGCCAAGGTACTGATGCGGCCCGGCCTGAAGATGACGATGCCGCGCTTCGCCGAGCTGTCGCGGGTGCTGGGCCGGGGCACGCTGGATGCACTCAATCCTGCCGCGGGCAGCGTGGCACTGGTGCGGGTAGGCGTCAGCGTCGTGCAACGCACTGCGCGCGGCAACCTGCGCTTCCTGTGGTCGTTCCTGGACCCCAACCGCCCCCCGGCACGCGCCGTGGGCGTGCGCTGGGCCATGCGCGAAGGCATGGCCATTGCCAAGGAAGGCAGCTCACTGGCATCGCCGCTGTACGAGATCAAGGTACGCACGGTGGACGGCATTCCCGGCGCCATGGTGTCCCCGCCGCCGGTGGCCAGCGGCAGCCGCACCCTGCATCTGGTCGACCCGGCCACGCTCACCCTGTACGGCCCGGCGCTGCAGGAGCGGCTGGGCGAGGGCGGCGGTGCCGCCGGCATGCTGATCAAGGTCGGCGGCAGTCCGCGTACGCCGCATGTCTCACCCGGCAAGGCGCTCAAACCGATCAAACAGGGACCCAAAGCGTCCGACGAAGACAGCGGGGACGAGCTGGCACCGCTGCAGCCTCCTGTCGTCCTGCTGCCCGATCAGGGCCCCCTGGGCGTGCCCGCGGCCCGTCCATGAGGCGGGCCGCGGCGTGGCATCACGGTGCCTGGGGCGGGGCCGGATCGCGCACCAGGTGGATGTCGGTCGGCGACGACAGCGCGATACCGGCGGCGGCAAACTTCTGCAGCATCGTGAAGTACAGATCGCTGCGTACGCCATACACCGCGCGCGGGCCGGAGGTATAGGCGAAGCTGTTGATCGCCACCTGGCCGTTGGCGATGGAATCGATGAACACCGACGGCGCCGGGTCGGCCAGTACGCCCACATGGTCGGTGTATGCATCCAGCAGGGTCTGCCGCACCATCGCCACATCGGTACTGAGCGGCACGGTGAACTGGATCTGGATGCGCCCCTGCGCATTGCCCATCGTCATGTTGCGGATGGTCTTGGTGATCAGTTCGGAGTTGGGCACGATCAGCGTGGATTTGTCGCCTACCTGGATCTCGGTGGAACGCACGTTGATGCGCTTGATGTCGCCTTCCTGGTCACCGAGCTTTACCCAGTCACCAATCTTCACCGGTCGCTCGGCCAGCAGGATCAGCCCGGAGACGAAGTTCTGGGTGATCGCCTGCAGGCCGAAACCAATACCCACCGACAGGGCGCTCACGACCAGCGCCAGTTTTTCGAAGCCGATGCCGAGCGCGGTCAGGCTCCACAGCACCGCTGCGATGATGCCCAGGTAGCGGGTCACGGTGCTGATCGAATTGCGCGCGCCCGCATCCAGCTCGGTCTTGGGCAGGTAGGTGTCGGTGAGCCAGCGCTGGAACGCCTGCATCACCGCCCACACCAGCAGGAAGGCCAGCACCGCGTACAGCACGCTGCTGGGCTTGAGCACCAGGTTGTCGCCCAGGCTGATGCCCTTGGACAAGGTATCCAGTCCGCCATACAGCGCGCTGAGATTGCCCAACGGCGCCGTCAGTGCCATCACCGCAAGCAGGATCACGCAGATGCGCAGCCCGGCCGAGAGCAGCACACCGGCCTGCACCACCCGCGATTCGTTCAGCCCGGTGGTCAGCAGCACGGTGCGGCCGACGCTGCTGGTCGGGCACAGCAGCCACGTGGCCAGATCGTCGGCGAACTTCATCAGCAGCGACGCCGCCAGCAGCACCACCGCGCCCCAGACCAGCTGCTGGGCCACGAACAGCGCCAGGTTGAGGTAGCCCAGCAGCGTGGCGACCACCGCAGCGGCCACCACGATGTGCCCGGCCAGCCGTGCGACCACGATCCAGCCGCTGCGACGCGGCGGGCCCTTGGCCTTGCCGTCCGATTGCGCCTGTGCTTCGAGTTTTGCCTCCGCCTCGTCGGTCTGGCGCCGGTGCAGGCGCGCCAGCGAGACCAGGATGGCGATGATGAGCGCCATGTAGGTGATGGCGATCAGCCCGTCCACCGCCACCGTGGTGATTGCACTGGTGCGCGCGGCGCGGTTGAGCGCCATCAGCACGATGCTGATCCAGGTCAGCGCGGCGGCGCCCCACGCGTACTTGCGCAGGCGCCACGCGGCGGCGTCATCCAGGTTGAGCAGGCGCCACGACGGGCGCTTGGGCACCAGCAGCGCCGCACTCAGCGCGGTGATGAAAGCCGCGATATAGGTGGCCACCTGGATGCTGAACACCACTTTTTCCAGCCGCGGTGGAATCGCTCCGATGGCATCCAGCGCGCCGAAGAACACCACGCAGGCCAGGCCCGGCAGCATCGTGCCCACCACCAGCAGCCACACCGCCAGGCCGGAGCGGCGCAGGCGACCGTCCGGGGCCCGCTCGGACTGCGCATAGCGGCGCCCGGCCGCACGCAGCCACAGGCGCAGCGGGAAGAACAGCAGCAGCGCCACTGCCAGGCCGGTCAGCGGCGCGGTCCAGCCATGCTGCGCGATCGCCTTGCGCGCCGTGGTTTCGGCCTGCCGGTAAATCTGCCCCAGCTCCTGCAGGTCGGCCGGCACGTCACGGGCGAATTTGCGCCATAGCGAGGGCGACAGCGGTGAGTTGACCTTGCGGGCCAGGTCCTCGCTGAGCTGGGTGACGCGCATTTTCTCGATATCCGCGCCCAGCTGCTTGGCATCCACCGCGAGCAGCTTGGCCCGCGCAACGGCAGCGGCAATATCGGCGCGCTGCTGGGTCAGCGACCTGCGCTGCTGGGCCACTTCGCGCGCTTCCACGGTGCCTTCCGGCACCGTGCCCAACTGGGTCAGGCGGGTATCGAGCTGGTCCAGCTCCGGCTGCAGGGCGGCCTGCGCATCGTCGGCATCGCGCTGCACGGCCATGGCCCGTTCGAACAACGGCGTGAGCGTCTCGCGGGTCTCCGCATCCGGCAATGCGGTACGGATCGCCTTGAGTTCTTTGTCAGCCTGGTTGAGCTGGGTCTTGGCCTCGGCTGCCGGATCGTCAGGCGCCTGCGCCCAGGCCCCGGGGGCCATGCACAGCCAGGTGAACAACAACAGACCGGCCAGCGGCCGCAGCAGGGGGAAACGATGACGGAAGGACAAAACCAGCACCCAGGGTTCACGCGGACATGCCGGGGACTATAAACCGGGCCTCGTTCACACCGGGTATGCAACTCAGTACTTCAGGCGCAGCTCCTCGACCTGCGGCTGCAGGGCCGCGTACCAGTCCTGGAATTCCTCCTCGCTGATCTCCTCCGGCGCATACACCGCGATCTCGTCCCACGCATGATCGGTCGGCAGCGGTTGGCGCGGGCCGGCCCGCAGCGAGTACATCACGCCCTCGTGGTCCACCACATCGTCCACCGTTTCCCACTGTGCGCGGGCGAAGCCGCTGTCGCTCTTGAGCAGGATCACCTGGTACATCCGCACCTCCTTTGAACGGGTCCGGGCCAGCATAGCGCCGCGTCGTCGCGCCCGGCATGACGCCGCCACAACGTACCGTTCCAGCGCGCGTCGCGGCTTCACTCCGCCATGGCGGCGGCCCGGGCATGTTGGCCACCACCTCTTCGACGATGCCCACATGACCAGCCACCCCGACCTGAAGACCGTTGCCGACCTCAAGCTGCCGCGCTACCTGGGCACCTGGTACGAAATCGCCCGCCTGCCCATGAGCCACGAGCCGGTCGACTGTACCGATGTAACGGCAAACTACACCCTCATCGACGATGGCCACGTCGCCGTGGTCAACAAATGCCGCGTGGACGGTGAGATCGAAGAAGCCCACGGCGAGGCCTGCCCGGTAGACAAGGATCCTGCCCGGCTGCAGGTCACCTTCCTGCCAAAGGGGCTGCGCTGGCTTCCGTTCACCAAGGGCGACTACTGGATCATCCAGGTCGCCCCGGACTACAGCGTGGCGCTGGTCGGCAGCCCGGACCGCAAGTACCTGTGGCTGCTGGCGCGCGAGCCGCACCTGGATGCCACCACCCAGGAGCATTACCTGGCGCAGGCGCGCCAGCAGGGCTTCGACCTGACCCCGCTGATCCACACCCCGCAGACCGGCCACCCGACTGCCTGATCCCCAATGGACCTCAAAAGCGGGTATCCCTTCTGGGCGGTCAGCAACGGGCTGATGCACGCCTTCCCACCGCTGCGCGAGGACCGGAGCTGCGACGTGCTGGTGGTGGGCGGCGGCATCAGCGGCGCGCTGATCGCCAACGAGCTGTGCGCGCACGGCCATGACGTGGTGCTGGTCGAGCAGCGCGACATCGGCTGGGGCAGTACCGCCGCCAGTACCGCACTGCTGCAGTACGAAATCGATACGCACCTGGTCGACCTGGCCAGGCAGTACGGAGAGCGCGATGCGGTGCTGGCCTACCGCGCCTGCGCCGAGGCGATCCCGGCGCTGCGCGAGGTGGCCGCCGGTTTCCGCGGCGTGGATTGCCAGCCCATGCAGAGCCTGTACTACGCCAGCAAGCGCCGCCACCGTTCGCCCCTGCAGGACGAGTACGCGCTGCGCCACAAACATGGTTTCGACGTGCGCTGGCTGGATGCCGACGCCGTCCGTGCCGAATATGGCATCGCCGCGCCGGGGGCGATCCTCAGCGCGCTGGCGGCGCGCGTGGACCCCTACCAGCTCACCTACCGGCTGCTCATGCGGCTGGCCAAGGCCGGCTGCGCGGTGCACGACCGCACCGTATTGCACACGCTGCAGCCCACCGCGCGCGGGGTGACCGCTACCACACCCGAGGGCCTGCGCATCCGTGCGCGCCACGTGGTGCTGGCCACCGGCTATGCCGGCCAGCGCTGGCTGAAGCAGAAAGTGGCCCGCAACCGCAGCAGCTACGCCTTCATCACCGACCCGATCGATGCGGCGGCACTGGGGCCACTGGTGGACACCATGGTGTGGGAGTCCGCGCGTCCCTACCTGTACATGCGCAGCACCGGCGACCACCGGCTGCTGGTCGGCGGTGAGGACGACGCAGTGGATATCCCGGCGCGGCGCGACAGCCGGGTGGCCGGCAAGACCGGCACCCTGCTCAAGCAGGTGGCCAGGCTGTTCCCGCACCTGCCGCTGCAGCCGGCGTTCTCCTGGGGCGGCACGTTTGCCGAAACCGAAGACGGGCTTCCGTTCTTCGGCCCGCACCCGCAATGGGGGCCCCGGGTGCTGTTCGCGATGGCCTACGGCGGCAACGGCATCACCTACTCGATGATCGGCGCGGGACTGCTGCGGGCGCGGATCGAGCGCCGAAAGCACCCGCTGGCGGCCCTGTTCGGGTTTGAACGGCTGGATTGAATGCGGCGACCCACCGTTTCCACGATGGTTCCCCTTGCATGCAGGGCCACGACAGGCATCATTCAAGCAACGGCTGCTAGCGTCAGCGCTGTCGGCCGCCTTGCCTGCCCCGGAGCTTCCCATGATCCGCCCGCTTTCCCTGCTGCTGTGTCTGTTGGCCCCCGGTGTCGCGCTGGCGCAGTCCGCTGCCGGTGCCACCGGCCCGCAGTCGGCGACCGATCTGGACCTGTCGGTGCCGCAGAAGCCCATGCAGTACCTCAACGATCCCACCCTGCGCGGTGACCCGCCCGGCACCTTCTATGGCGACAAGAGCGGCCGCCGCGCGCTTCCGCGCGATGGCGCGGGCAACGGCATCGCCGAGGTCGCCGACGACAAGCTGCGGGTCAACGGCAGCATCACCACCGGCATCGGTTACGCCAAGGGCTTTGGCAACACGCACTACAACGCGGCCGAGTTGAACCTCAACAAGAATTACACCAACGACGACGGCAAGACCCGCAACATGAACCTCAACATCCAGATCAGCGAGGGCAAGGGCCCTGGCTTCTATGGGCCGTATGGGGGCGGTTACGGGTATGGCCGCGGCTACTGGGACGCCGCCGGTCCCGGTCCGGTGGGCTGGTAACCGGCTGCCCATGCAGCGCCACCACGGCCGGGGAAACCCGGCCGTCTGCATTCTGTGTCTTGCAGGCGAGGCTCAGTCGAACCAGCCGTCGCGGCGGCTGCTCAGCACCCGGCCATCGTGACCGCTCATGCGCACGTCCACGCGCTGGTTGCGGGCGTTGCGTGCTTCCAGCGTCCACGTGGCGCCGTCACGCTCCACCGATTCGATCTGGGTCAGCCCGGCCTTGCCGGCCAGGGTGAGGATCTTCCCGGCATCGAGCACGGCGCGGCCATCGCGTGGGTCGAAGATCTCGCCCGTGGCCGGGTCGATGATCACATCGTCGACACTGCCGTCGGCACGGGTGACATCGGCTTCCCACACGCCGTCGTCGCGCTCCAGTTCGTGCACCTGGGTGTAACCGGCAGCGCGCAGCTTGGCCTGCACGTCGGCAGCGGACAGATCGGCAGCGAAGGCCGGGGCGGTGGTGAAGGCCGTCGCCAGGGCGGCGGCAAGGATCAGCTTGTTCATGGGGGGAGTTCCTGAAAGAGGCACCGGACCATCCCGGCGCCGCCAGTCTGGCAAGCGCACTTAAGCGAAGCATGAGCCCGCCTGTCAGGAAACGTTTAAGCGCCCCGCGTATACCGTACGCAGCCCTTTTCCTGACCGGCTTGCCATGACCGCCCTGTCGTTGCTGCTTCCCCTGCTGTTGACCGCCACCGCGCAGGACCCCATGCGGGTCCTCGATGGCGGCGCGCGCCAGCAGCAGGCCGTGCGCCAGGCGGTCGAGCAGGGTCGCTACGTGCCCCTGAAGTCCGTGGTCCAGGACGCCCTGCGCCGCTATCCCGGCCAGCTGCTGGAGGTGGAGCTGGATGACGGCAAGTACGAGATCGAGATCCTCGGTGCCAATGGCGTGGTGATGGAGCTGGACTATGATGCGACCAGCGGCCGCCTGCTCAAGATGGAAGAGGACTGATGCGACTCCTGCTTGCCGAGGACGATGCCCTGCTCGCCAGCCAGCTGCAGCTGCTGCTCGAGGATGCCGGCTACGTAGTGGTCCACAGCAGCGAGGGCATCGATGCGGAGTACCAGGGCCAGGTGGAGGACATCGCCGCGGCGATCGTCGACCTTGGCCTGCCCGGCCTGGACGGCCTGAGCGTGATCGAGCGCTGGCGCGAGGCCGGCCGTGATTTCCCGGTGCTGGTGCTGACCGCGCGCACGCGCTGGCACGACAAGCTGGCCGGCTTCGACGCGGGCGCCGATGACTTCCTGACCAAACCGTTCCAGCCCGAAGAGCTGCTGCTGCGGCTGCGCGCGTTGATCCGCCGCAGTGCCGGCCATGCCAGCCCACGCCTGCAATGCGGACCGCTGCGCCTGGACGTCAACGCCGGTCGTTTCGAACTGGACGGCGTGCTGCTGCCACTGAGCCCGCAGGAGCACCGCATCCTGAGCTACTTCATGCACCACCCGGACGTGGTGATCAGCCGCTCGCGCCTGGGTGAGCACGTGTACGACGCCGGCTTCGACCCCGATTCCAATACGCTCGATGTGCTGATCGGGCGGATCCGCCGCAAGCTCGGAAGCGCGCTCATCCACACCCATCGCGGCCAGGGCTTCCGGCTGTCGGCGCAGCCATGAACACCCGCTCGCTGCGCAGCCGCCTGCTGCTGGCCGGTGGCCTGGGCATGGTGCTGGTTTCGGCATTGGCCACGTGGTGGCTGGGTGCCATGTACGAGCGTTCAGCGCGTACCGCGATGGACCAGCAGCTGGGCAAGGACCTGATCGCGGTGCTTGCGCTGGTGGAAACCGATGCCCAGGGAGGCATGCAGGTGCGCGGCGAGCTGGGCGACGAACACTATCGGCGGGTGTTCTCCGGCGCGTACTGGCAGTTGCAGGACGCGCAGGGCCACGCGCTTGGGCAATCGCGCTCGCTGTGGGATGAGACCCTCGCGGTGCCGGCCACGCTGCGCACCGGGCCGGCCCAGGCGTTCGACATCACCGGCCCGCTGCAGCAGCCGCTGCGTGCGCTGGCCCAGCAGGTCACCCTGCCCCGCGCAGGCACCCCGTTGCAGGTGGTGGTGGCCACCGACCGCAGCCAGCTCGACGCGCAGGTGACGGCGTTCCGCCAACGCACCGCGCTGGCGCTGATCGTGCTGATCGCGCTGTGGTTCGCGGTACTGGTCACCCAGGTGCATTACGGGCTGCGCCCTCTCGCGGAACTGGGGCGCATCGCCGAGCAGGTGCGTAATGGCGAGAACGTGCGGTTTCCGCAGCAGGGACTGGTGAAGGAAGTCGCGCCGTTGGCGGGCGAGCTCAACGCGCTGCTGGACCACCATGGCCGCATGGTGCTGCGTGCACGGCGCAGTGCTGAAGACCTGGCGCATGCGTTGAAGACCCCCCTCACGGTGCTGACCACCGAGGCGGCGGGCGACGGCGCAGACTGGCGCAGTACGCTGCGCAGCGAGACCGCACGGATGCAGACCAGCATCGACCGCTATCTTGCCGTGGGTGTCGCCGCCGATCACCAGCAGCGCACCCCGGTGGCGCCGGTCATCTCGGCGCTTTGTTCGCTGATGCAGCGTGTGCATGCCGAGCGCGAAGTGGTGTTCGCCTGCGACGCGGAAGCGGTCGGCGTGTTCGCCGGTGCACGCGAGGATCTGGAAGAGATGCTGGGCAACCTGCTCGACAACGCAGGCAAGTGGGCCGCGCAGCGGGTGGAGGTTACGGTGGCCCACGCTGGAAACCGCCTGCGCATCGAGGTCAACGACGATGGCAGTGGCCTGCCGGACGCCGATCTGGAGCGCGTGCTCGGCCGTGGCGTACGACTGGACCAGCGCTCGCCCGGCAGCGGCCTGGGCCTGGCGATCGTGGCGGACATTGCCGAGAGTTACGGCGGCAGCCTGGTGCTGCGCAATGGCGCGCCGGGGTTGCAGGCGATGTTGACGTTGCCAGCGGGTTGACGACCCGACGGGCGATGTTGACGTTGCAAGCGTGTTGGCGGCCCGACGGGTAGCGCCGACTGTTAGTCGGCTGCCTTTGGCGACAGACAACCAACGCCCGGATCCCGCGCTTCGCGCGGCAGCCGACTAACAGTCGGCGCTACCGGGTTGAGCGCTACCGGGCTGAGTGCATCCACCAGCAGTCGATGGCATCCAGCACGATGTGGATGATCAACCCGATTCCAAACAGCCGCGTCTTCTTCGGTACACACAGTCCCGCATACACCGCGATGGCCGGGGCGGTATGCAACGGATGGAAACCGATGCTGCAGCGGTTCGGCGCATAGATCGGGTCTGCCAGCAGGTGGTCCAGGTCGATGATCCAGCCCAGCAGCAGCAGCGCCCAGGCCGACAGGAACCGCTTGCGCCAGAACATCCACGCCAGCAGGGCCGGCACGGCCGCGTGCAGGAACAGATGGAAAAGAGCGCGGCTGCTCATCGAACAGCCGCGCCATGCGCCTTCACGCGGCGCGCGCCGATCAGAGCAGCGGCTCGTCGGACAGGTAGGTGTAGCCGGTCAGGCCCGCTTCCAGCGCCTCGGACAGCTCCTGCGCGCGTTCCGGCGTCAGTCTGGCCGCCGCCACCCGCTCGGCATAGCTGGCGCGCAGGTCGGCCAGGCTGTAGCCCACGTAGTCCAGCATCACATCGGTGGTGTCGCCGCGCCGCTGCTGGGTGATCGCGTAGCCATCGGCGTCGGCCCGCACTTCCACCGCGTCGGTATCGCCGAACAGGTTGTGGATGTCGCCCAGGATTTCCTGGTAGGCACCGACCATGAAGAAGCCGATACGGTAGCTTTCGCCCGGCCGTACCGCATGCAGCGGCAGCGAGGTATCCAGGCTCTCGTTCTCGACATAGGTCTTGACCATGCCGTCCGAATCGCAGGTCATGTCGGCAATGATGCCGCGGCGCTGCGGCTGCTCGTCCAGGCGCTCGATCGGTACGATCGGGAACACCTGGTCGATCGCCCAGGCATCGGGAATCGACTCGAACACGCTGAAGTTGACGAAGTACTTGTCCACCAGCCGCTCGTTCAACTCATCCAGTGCCGGGCGGTGGCTCTTCTCGTCATAGCTCAGGCGTGCACGCACGGCATGGGCGATGGCGTAGAACAGGTCATCGATGCGCGCCCGCTGCGGCAGGTCGATCTGGCCCAGCGCATAGCTGGACAGGCCTTCGGCATGGAAGTGCTGCGCTTCCTGGAACAGCTCCACCGCCGGGCGCTGGTCCAGGTCGTCATGGATTTCGCGCAGGTGGCGGATCGCGGCCGGCTCGTCGTCGTGCTGGTCGGGCACGCGGCCTTCCTGCGCTTCTTCGACTTCAGACACGTTGGCGATCAGCACCGCGTGGTGCGCGGTCATCGCGCGGCCGCACTCGGTGACGATCCGCGGCGGAGTCAGGCCGTGCTCTTCGCAGGCATTGGCCAGCGGCTGCACGATGTTGCCGGCATACGAATCCAGCCCGTAGTTGATCGAGCAGAAGCTGCGCGAACGGGTGCCTTCGTAATCCACGCCCAGCCCGCCGCCCACGTCCACGTGGGTGATCTTCGCGCCCAGGCGCGACAGCTCCACGAAGTAGCGGGTGGCTTCGCGCATGCCGTTGGCGATGTCGCGCACGTTGGAAATCTGCGAGCCCATGTGGAAGTGCAGCAGGCTCAGGCAGTCGGCGTACTCGGTGTCGCGCAGCGACTTCCACAGGTCCAGCAGCTGGCGCGGGGACAGGCCGAACTTGGCCTTGTCGCCGCCGCTGTTCTGCCACTTGCCCGCGCCCAGCGAGGCCAGGCGCATGCGCACGCCCAGGCCCGGCTTCACGTCCAGGGCCTTGGCCTCCTCCAGAACCAGCTTCAGCTCGGAGGGCTTTTCGATGACGATGAAGGTCTGCAGGCCCAGCTTGCGGCCGATCAGGGCCAGGCGGATGTACTCGCGGTCCTTGTAGCCGTTGCAGACGATCAACCCGCCCGGACGCGACAGCGCCAGCACCGCCATCAGCTCCGGCTTGCTGCCCGCTTCCAGGCCAAAGCCTTCACCGTGGTGGCTGGCCAGGGTGCCTGCCACGCCACGGTGCTGGTTGACCTTGATCGGGTACACCGCCGTATAGCCGCCGGCGTAGTCCCAGTCGGCCTGGGCCTGGCCGAAGGCCGCCTGCAGCTTGCCCAGGCGCTGGCCCAGGATGTCCGGGAAGCGCACCAGCAGCGGCAGCTTGGCCCCGGCCGCGCGCGCGGCGTCCACCACCTTGGGCAGGGACACCACCGGGCCGTCCTGGCCAGTCGGTCTCACCACCATGTGTCCTGCCTGATCCACGTCGAAGTAGCCATCCGCCCAATGCGGAATCGAGTAGGTCTTGCGGGCTTGGTCGAGGGACCAATCGGTCATTGCAGTCGGCCTGGTTGGTAAAAAAGGGGGTGCATGATAACGCCTATATGGCGACAGCTCCGTTATCATGCGCGCCCGCGCCCGTGCCCAGGTTGAAACCTGAACGGGCCTGCCCGGCTCCACCCCCCTCCGAACAGGACCGTTATCCCATGACTGACAACAACAACTGGTACATCGAGCATTTCGAGCGCACCGGCTCGGCCATCGGCTACCGCCTGAAGGGCAAGCTGGATGAAGTGCAGTCGCCGTTCCAGAAGATCGAGATCTTCGCCACCACCGACTGGGGCAACCTGATGACCATCGATGGCGCCATCATGTTGACCAGCAAGGACAACTTCTTCTATCACGAGATGATCAGCCACCCGGTGCTGTTCACCCACGCCGCCCCCAAGCGCGTGGTGATCATCGGCGGCGGCGACTGCGGCACCCTGCGCGAGGTGCTCAAGCACCCGGGCGTGGAGAGCGTGACCCAGTGCGACATCGACGAGCAGGTCACCCGCATGGCCGAGAAGCACTTCCCGGAACTGTGCGATTCCAACGACGACCCGCGCGCCGAACTGATGTTCGACGACGGCGTGGCCTACATGGCCAACTGCCCGGCTGGCAGCGTGGACGTGGTGATCGTCGATTCCACCGACCCGGTCGGCCCGGGTGAGGGCCTGTTCAACAAGGCCTTCTACGAGAGCTGCTTCAAGGCGCTGAAGGAAGACGGCATCCTGGTTCAGCAGTCCGAATCGCCGCTGATGCAGCTGGACCTGATCAACGAAATGCGCACCGAGATGGGCAAGGCCGGCTTCCAGTCGTTCAAGACCCTGCCGTTCCCGCAGCCGTGCTACCCCACCGGCTGGTGGAGCGTGACCCTGGCGCGCAAGGGCCAGAGCAGCTTCGACTTCCGCCAGTCCGATTCGGCCTCGAAGAGCTTCGACACCCTGTACTACACCGCCGCGCTGCACACCGGCGTGCTGGTCACCCCGCCATTCGTGCAGGCTGCACTGAAGGGCTGATCGGACCGCAGGAAAAGAAAAAACCCGCGCTGTCGCCAGCGCGGGTTTTTCATTCCGGTAGGTATCGACCGTTGGTCGATACAGGCCTCAAAGGGCCCAGATCCCCGCGATCACCAGCAGCACCAACCCCCACTTGATCGCGTGGTAGGCGAACGCGCTCTGCGCGCGCAGCGCCTTGGCCTTCAGCCGCACCTTGTACAGGCCACCGAAGGCCTTGTTGACTCCGCCGGTCGGGTCGCCGGGGAAGTTCGGCGAGGCGCCGCCGGCCAGCAGCGTCGACGCCACCGCGCGGTTGAACAGGCCCGGCAGGCCGAAGCGCAGCGGACGGGCGATGTCGCAGAACAGGATCACCCGGTCCGCATCGGTCTCGTTGTGCGCGTGGTGGATGTAGGTTTCGTCGAACATCATCCACTCGCCATCGCGCCAGCTCTTGCGGATGCCGTCCACCTCGATGTAGCAGCGGTCATCGTTCGGCGTGGCCAGGCCCAGGTGCAGGCGCAGCGAACCGGCGAACGGGTCGCGGTGCGGGCGCAGCTCGCTGCCCGGCGGCAGTTGGGCGAACATCGCCGCGCGCACGTCCGGGATTGACTCCAGCAACGCCGTGGTCTTCGGGCACAGCTGCTTCGCCGACGGGTGCGACGGGCCGTACCACTTCAGGTAGAAGCGCTTCCAGCCGCGGCGGAAGAACGAATTGAACCCCGCATCGTTGTAACTGCTCGACGCGGCGATCTTTTCCGCATCGCGCAGCGCCAGCGCCTCGTCGCGGATCATCTGCCAGTTGTCGCGCAGCGGCTGCAGCTGCGGGAACGACTGGCCCGGATCCAGGAACGGCGTGGTCGGCACCTTCGAGAAAAAGTACATGACCACGTTGATCGGGGCCATGAAGCTGGAATGGTCGAGCAGCTGGCGCGACCAGCGCGCGCGTACCTTGCCGCGGTAGTGCACGTACAGCACGCATGCCACGAACAGGGCCACCACAATAATCTTGATCATCAAGCATCCACCGGCCGCTGCCGGACGCCCATACGGGCCAAAAGAGGGGGAGAGCCGGGCGCGACGGAGACGTGCCGTCAGGTGCGGTGCTGCCGCGCAGGCCGTGTTCAACACCGCTATGGTCCGCACCCTTCCTGTCCCGGTCAAGCCGGTCGGACGGGACGTTCATGCCCACCTGTCGAAGCGCCTCAGGACGGCCGTGGGAACGAGGCATCGGCTCAGGCAGCGAGCAAACACATGCAAGGCATTGATTTTGAATGTTTATCCATGGAACCAGGCGCTGCGCGCCGCGTGAACGCGACAAACTGTTCCACCCCCGGTTATGACATTTTTCCGACAAAGGGTGGTTTGGTGTACTCGCGAGTACTAAAATTAACGAAATCATCACCCTCCCCCATTCAGCAGCACCGGTACGCCTGACGCTTTGCGCCGACCGCCGGGTCGCCCCAGAACGTCATGAATACAATCGTTGCTTCGTGTGTCGACGACACCGCCCCCGCCGAGCTGCTCAAGCGCGGCGAACGCCTGCTTGAACCCGATGTCTACCGCACCTGCCTCAATGGGCAGCCGGCCGTGGTCAAGGACTACACCCGCTACCGCGGCACCCCGCTGTCGCCCATTGCGCGCCTGCTGGTCCGTCGCGAGGCCCGCATCCTGCAGCGCCTGGCCGGCTGGAAACACGCCCCGGCCCTGCTCGGCACCATCGGTGGCCTCGCACTGGGCATGGAGTTCATTCCCGGGCAGACCCTGAGCGCGGCCCAGTCGGTGGGCATCGAAGTATTCGAGCAGCTGCAGTTCGCGCTCGAGCGCCTGCACGCGGCCGGCATCACCCATAACGACCTGCACGGCACCAACGTGATGGTCAACGGCAACGTGCCGGTGCTGGTGGATTTCACCTCGGCCTGGCGCAGCCCGCGCTGGCTGCCGGTGCACCCGGTATCGCGCCAGCTGCGCCGCAGCGACCGCAAGAACCTGCTGAAGATGCGCCAGCGCCTGACCGGCACCCGCCCCAGCGCCGCCGAAGCGGCCCAGGTGGCCGACCCGCGCTGGGTGGCCAGCGTGCGGGTGGCCTGGAAGCGTTTCTACCGGTGGTTCAAGGGTTAAAGCGCGTCGGCGTCCAGTTCGCCGGTGCGGATCCGTACCACGCTGCCCAGGTCGTAGACGAACACCTTGCCGTCGCCGATCTTGCCGGTGCCGGCGGCCTTGACGATGGCTTCCACCACCTCGTCTACCTGGCCGTCGGTGACTGCCACCTCGATCTTCACCTTCGGCAGGAAATCCACCACGTACTCGGCGCCCCGGTACAGCTCGGTGTGCCCCTTCTGGCGCCCGAAACCCTTGACCTCGGTCACCGTGATCCCGGTGACACCCCGTTCGGCCAGCGCCTCGCGCACGTCATCCAGTTTGAACGGCTTGAGCACCGCCATGACCATCTTCATCTGTTGGCTCCTGTCTTCGCGGCAGAGGATAACGCCTGTCCCCCGGTGAACGCGATGCACCCGCTTCGCACCGCTCCCTGCGGTGCGGATTATCCTTACCCGTGAAGCCTGGCCCGCCTGATGGTGGTTGCGGCCTGCCACGCCGAGAATTTCCCCACACGCGGAGACCCCATGATTGACCTCAACCAACTCGATGATCTGGCGCGCCGCCTAAGCGACATGGTCCCACCGGGGCTGCGCCAGTCGCGCGAAGAACTGCAGGCCACCTTCAAGAGCGCGCTCCAGGCCGGCCTGGGCAAGCTGGACCTGGTGACCCGCGAAGAATTCGACGTACAGCGTGCCGTGCTGCTGCGCACCCGCGAGAAGCTGGAAGCGCTGGAGAAGACCGTGGCCGCGCTGGAAGCCGCCGCCCAACCGCCGGCCGAGCGCCCGGCGCCGTAAGAAGGAAACCCGATGAGCCTGGCGCTGGTGCACAGCCGTGCCCGCGCCGGCGTCCACGCGCCCGCGGTCCGGATCGAAGTCCTCCTCTCCGGCGGTTTGCCGCATACCCAGATCGTCGGCCTGCCCGAAGCGGCGGTGCGCGAGTCGCGCGACCGGGTGCGCGCCGCGCTGGTCTGTGCCCAGTTCGAATACCCGCAGCGGCGCATCCTGATCAACCTGGCCCCGGCCGACCTGCCCAAGGAAGGCGGCCGCTTCGACCTCGCCATCGCGCTGGGCATTCTTGCGGCCAGCGACCAGATCGACCGACAGCTGCTGGCCAACTACGAATTCCTGGGCGAGCTCGCCCTGACCGGCGAGCTGCGTGGCGTTGACGGTGCATTGCCCGCGGCCATCGCGGCAGCGGAGCTGGGCCGGACACTGATTGTCGCCAGCGCCAACGGCGCCGAGGCCGCGCTCGCCCAGCATGCGGATGTCCGCGTAGCCCGTACCTTGTTGGAGGTGTGCGCCTCGCTCGAAAGCCGCTCGCTGCCCCGTGCCGTGCCGGCGCCGGTGGTGCCGCTGGCGGTGCCCGACCTGCGCGACGTGCGTGGCCAGCAGCAGGCGCGCCGCGCACTGGAAGTGGCCGCTGCTGGGGGGCACCACCTGCTGTTGCTCGGCACACCAGGCTGCGGAAAGACCCTGCTGGCTTCGCGCCTGCCGGGCATCCTGCCCGATGCCAGCGAAGCCGAAGCGCTGGAAACGGCCACCATCGCCTCGTGCAGTGGGGCTGGCATCGACACCGCCCGCTGGCGTCACCGCCCGTACCGCGCGCCCCACCACACCGCCAGCGCCGTGTCGCTGGTCGGCGGCGGCTCGTATCCCCGGCCCGGTGAGATCTCGCTGGCGCACAACGGCGTGCTGTTTCTGGATGAGCTTCCCGAGTGGAGCCGGCACACCCTCGAAGTACTACGCGAACCGCTGGAATCGGGAACGGTCATGGTGGCCCGCGCCGCACGCACCCACGCCTTCCCCTCACGCTTCCAGCTGGTGGCGGCGATGAACCCCTGCCCGTGCGGCTGGGCCGGCGACCGCAGCGGTCGCTGCCGCTGCAGCGGCGATGCCATCCAGCGCTATCGCGGGCGCATTTCCGGGCCGCTGCTGGACCGCATCGACCTGCATGTGGTGGTGCCACGGCTGGAGCCGGGTGAGCTGCGCAGCGATGCACCGTGCGGCGAAGACAGCGCCACGGTACGCAGCCGCGTGGTCATGGCGCGCAACGTCCAGCTCGAGCGCAGCGGCAAGGCCAACGCACAACTCCTGCCTTCCGAGCTGGATGCGCACTGCCGCCTGGACGACAACGACCAGCACCTGCTGGAAGCGGCCGTGGAACAGCTGCAGCTCTCGGCCCGCTCGATGCACCGCATCCTGCGCGTGGCCCGCACGGTGGCGGACCTGGCCAGTTGCGAAAAGATCACCACCGCCCATCTGGCCGAGGCCATCGGATACCGGCAGGTCGACCGGGGCGGAGCGGGCTGATTCGCCATCGACCTCAATCCTTGATGACGAACCCTTCGTTGAGGCCCGGCACCTTTCGGAAGCGCCTGCGGAGCCGACGGTACAGTGCTGCCACGCACCACCTTGGCCGCCATGGTCGCTTCACGGCCTTCGCGGTGCGTGCCTGCACGGTCATCGCCCGTCTTTCCCGTTCCACTCCCGGTCCCATGCCTGGAACATCAGCACCGGCCAGAGGTGGGTGTGGTACTTCCGGTTGCCGCCGAGGAACGATTTCCATAGTGCCGACACAACCCGCTCATCGAGGATGCCGCGGTTGCGCATGGCAACCGGGTCCAGCAGTTCCTCGGCCCAGTCCCGCAGTGGCCCGTTGAGCCACCGTGCCACCGGGGCACCAAAGCCCTTCTTCGGGCGCCGGGTGTGGTGCTCGGGAAGGAAGCGCTCAAGCGCGCGCTTCAGCACGGCCTTGGTCTCGCCACGGTGCAGCTTGTGCTCGAACGGAGTGCCCCATGCCGCGCACAGCACCTCATGGTCGAGGAAGGGGCTTCTCGCCTGTATACCGAATGCGCCGAACGCACGGTCCGACTTGGTCATCAGCCCCTCGCTCAGCTCGTTGGTCTGATCCAGGTAGAGCAGCAGCTCACCCGGGTGGCCGGCGGGATGCAGGGTAGTGTCCAGGAACGGATGCGCCGGTTCAGTTGCCGTCTTCAGCGCACGCGACGGATCGCGCCAGCGCGAGACACGCGCCAGATAGGTTTCGGCAAGCGATCCCGACGTGGCTTCCGCGACCAGCGCCGCAATGCCGCCCAGCCGTGCTCGTTCCGGCGCACGCGAGGCATAGGCCCTGCACGCGCTGCGTAGTGGCCGGGGCAGATGCCGGACCAGCCCATGGTTCCGCAGCGCCTTCACGTACGACCCGTGGCCAAAGAAGAGCTCATCGCCGCCATCGCCAGTGAGGATCGTGCTGCACGATGCGCCGGCCGCCTCCGCCGCAAGCAGTGTTGGAATGGCGGACGAGTCGGCATAGGGCTCGCAGAAGACGCGGGGCATCATCTCGACCAGGCGGATCGCATTCGCGTCGTCCATGAGCAGGCGTGTGTGTCGGGTGCCGAGCAACCTGGCCACGTCGGCGGCCCACTCCGATTCGTCATGGCCCGACACATCGAAGCCGACGGAAATCGTCTCCACGGCGTGTGCACTGCGCCGCTGCAGCAACGCTGCAATCAGACTCGAATCGACGCCACCGGACAGCAAGGTTGCCGTAGCGCCGGCGCGTGACGCGCAGACGGCACGTGCCAGGCTGGCGACCACCCTGTCCACCGAACCGCTCAGCGTTGGCCGCCCGCGCGAGGCGATCTGCGCTTCTGCTTCCTGACGGAGGGCCCAGTAAGGTTCGAATGAGCCTGCCGCATCGCAGGCTGCATCGTGTTCGGGCACGTCGGGGAGGTGGAACACCCGGAGGGCGCCGGCGGGCAGTTTGTAGATGCCACGATAGGCCGTCAGCGGTGCCGGGATGTATCCATGGCGGAACAGCTGGGCGACCGCGCGCGGAGCAACCTCCAGGCACCCGTCGCTTTCCTGCCGGAGCGTCTTCAGCTCGGAGGAGAAGGCCAGCCCGAAGCGGGTGCGCATGAAGTAAAGATCGGATTGGCCCATGCGATCCCGGGCCAGGGTCAGCGTTCGAGCGCGCTCGTCCCAGATGGCCACGCTCACCGGCTCCTGCACGCGGCGCAGGGCATCAACGACGCCCACCGACGCAAGCAGGTTGGCAATGCACTGCGACAGAGAGGTGGGACCTGCTGCCACGCCGGATCCGCCGGTGGCCACGAGGTATCGGCCATCCGGGCTGGAGGCCAGGCAGCGTGCTTCATCGAGCGCCGATACGGTGGCCAGTGCAAGGCCAGCGCCGGGTCGCTCCACTACCTCCGAATGCCGGCCACGGTGCGCCAGGGAATGGGCCAGGCGCCGTGCCGTGGTACTCAACTCGTTGCCGCACACCTCCCTGTGGGCTGTCCAACTTCCTGCAATTGCCGACACGTACTGCTCCACCCGATCAACGCTGCTACTGCCGCATCAGAGCAGGGTGTAGGGCGCGTCCCGCCCGGGCCATGCAAGTACTTTCAAAGCAGCCTTTGGAATGGTGGTGGCGTTCAGGTGGTGGAGGCTTCTGCTCCGTTGCTGGCCATGCGTTACCGGGGGTTGCGCCGTTGTCGGCGGTTGTTTGGGAACCAACCCTACCGCCGAGGCGCGCGGGGCGTGTGCCGTCGCGATGCCCTGGCGGCAGGGTTGGATCCGGTCCTGCTTACTGGAAGTCCAGCGACAGCTCGACGAACATCGAACGGCCGAAGGCGTTGTAGACGCCCTGGTCGTAGTACGGCCAGTTGCCGTTGGTGCCGTCCACCGGCGGCCGCTCGTTGGTGAGGTTGTTGGCGGTCAGCAGCACGCTGGCCAGCTTGTTGATGCGGTAGTTGAGCGTGGCGTTCCAGGTCGTCCACGGGCCGATGTTGCGTTCCTCGCCGGTGGCATTCCAGGTCCGCGCGTTGCGCACGCCGTACACGTTGGTGCTGAAGGCGCCGATGTTCCAGTTCACGCCCAGCGTTGCGCGGTACTGCAGCTCATTGGAATAACCACAGCAGAGCATGTCGTAGACCGGGTCGCCTTCCTGCTGCTGCAGTTCGTGCTTCAGCGGCCGGTAGTAGCCTGCGGTCACCCCGAAATCACCTGCGCGCCCGGCGCTCCAGCGGTAGTCGCCCGATGCCTGGATGCCGGTCTGGCGCTGCTTGGCCAGGTTGATCGGATAGGAGAAGACCTTGGATACGCCGTTGGGATTGAGCGGGTCGGTGGCCGGCAGGCGCTGTACCTGGGCCAGGACCTGGCGACAGGTTGGCGAGTTGATGTCGAATGCCACATCGCCATTCTCGGACGTCCCCAGGCGGCAGTTGGCCTCGGTGGCGAGGATGCTGTCGGTGCCCAGGATGGACACTTCGTTCTCGATCTTCACCGAGTTGTAGTCCAGCGACAGGTTCAGGGCATTGTCCAGCGCCGACCAGACCACGCCGTAGGTGAAGGTTTCCGCCGTGATGTCCTTGAGGTCGCGGTTGCCGGTGCTGGAGGACAGCACCGACAGCGATGCCTGCGGGCACTCGTCGAAGTTTTCGGAGGTGTAGCCTGCGCTGCGGCACAGGAAGGTGTCCACGTTGGTGGTGTAGCCGCTGCTCTCGCGCGAATACAGGTAGAACATGTCCGGCGAGCGGAAGGCGGTGGCATAGCTGCCGCGCAGCAGCAGGGAATCGATCGGGCGATATTCCAGGCCGAGCTTCCAGGTCGCCTTGCCGTTGCCACCGCCGCCCTGCAGGGAGTACTTGTCGTAGCGTCCCGACAGGTTGGCGCTGAGCGTGTCGAAGATCGGCACCTGCAGTTCTGCGCCCACCGCATACAGGTCACGCTGGCCTTCGGCCGAGGTCCCTGCGGTCTGGCCACGGAACAGCACGGCGGCATTGGGATCGGCCGACTGGTTGAAGAACTTCTCGCGGGTGCCCTGCAGGATCATCGCAAAGCCGACGTCGCCGGCCGGCAGGCCGAACAACGACGTATTGGTCACCAGCGCGGTCACACCGGTACGCGACGCCGAAGACGCGGCGCGGTTGGTGCCGCTGAACTGGTCGTACTGTGCGCGCGTGAGGGGCTGGTACAGCACGTCCAGGTTCGGCGCATAGGCTTCGTAGCCGTTGACCGTGCCCAGCTGCGGGCCAAGGTAGTAATCGTCAATACCGCCCCTGGCCAGGAAATCGGTGGACTTGCGGGTGACGTCGGTGCTGGAGCGGTTCACATACACGTCGTAGTCGAAGCCGGTGTCGCCCAGCCCGCCGCGTGCACCGGCGGTGATGTTCCACGAGCGGGTATAGACGCGCTGGTCTTTCGCGTCCATGCCGACTTCTTCGGGCGCGTAGATGCGCTGCCACTGCTCGTAGTTGCCGGTGGTCTGGTTGTAGAAGGTCTTGTTCCAGAACGGGCTGCCGCCGGAATAGGTGGGCCGGCCGAAGCTGAAGAGGATGTCCGAGTACAGCTCGGTGGTTTCGCTGAGGTGGTAGCGCAGGAAGGTGGTGGCGTTGACGTCCTCGCTCTTGTTGTAGAGCGTTGCGGTGCCGACGTTGTCGGGGCTGCCGCAGTAGTAGCCGGTGCCGGCCGCGTTGCGATGCGCGTAGGTGGTGCTGCCACCGAACAGGTAGGACAGCGGAGCGCAGGTGGCCTGGCCGGGGTCGATGTAGCCGTTGGGGGACATCTGCATGCGCAGGAAGGTGCGCGAGGGGTCCTGCGGCCCGGTCGGGCTGTCGTTGACGCTGTCGATGTAGCTGCGGTCGGAGGCGAAGATGGGCTTCTGCTTGGTGTATTCCAGCCCGTAGCTGAGGTCCAGGTTGCCGAAGGAATGGCCGCTGCTGAAGATGAAGCGCTGGCTGGAGCCGCCGCCATCGCTGTAGCCGCCAGCACGGTAGCGGAAGTGGGTGCCTTCCACCTTGTCCTTCAGCACGATGTTGATCACGCCCGCCACGGCCGACGAGCCGTAAACCGATGACTGCCCACCGGTGAGCACATCGATGCGTTCCACCATGCCCAGCGGAATGTTGGCGATGTCCACGATGCTGGTGTTGCCGTTGTAGGCAAGCGGATAGCTGTTGAGCGGCCGCCCGTTGAGCAGGGTAAGCGTGTAGCTCGGGTCCAGTCCGAACAGGCTGACGGTCTTTGCGCCCGGGGTGTAGAAGCCGGTGCCCTGCGAGTCCTGCACCGAGCCGTTGGCCATCGGCAGCGAGCGCAGCGCATCGAACACCGTGGTGAAGCCCTGTGCCTCGATTTCCTCGGCCGTGATGGTGGTCACCGGCGAAGGCCCTTCGATCTGCGCGCGGGGAATCAGCGAGCCGGTCACGTTCACCGTATCCAGCTGACGGGTGGCCGGCGTGGCGCCTTCTTCGTCGGAGGGGGACGCCTGGGCCTGTGCGGCCAGGGG
Organism: Stenotrophomonas sp. SrG; assembly: GCF_050031795.1. Lineage (NCBI taxonomy): Bacteria > Pseudomonadati > Pseudomonadota > Gammaproteobacteria > Lysobacterales > Lysobacteraceae > Stenotrophomonas > Stenotrophomonas sp. SrG. The sequence continues at coordinate 65,366 of NZ_JBNBBE010000008.1, read as the reverse complement.
GTGGAGCAGTACGGATGACACCAGCAACGACAGCAACGTGCGCTTCATCTTGCAGATCTCCAGTACAAGGTCTCCCGGCACCGCATCGGCGCAGGAGAGTTGGGGGTGCAGGGGCTTCCGTGGGGCGTGGGGTGCAGCTTTTCTAGATCGATCTAAATGAATTGTCAACAATTTGAAATGAAACCATTTCCAAGCGCTTAGATCGAACGAAATGGCACTTGCGTGCGGCCGTGGCCGTGTTGCAGGATCAGCGCGGTTGCCCATCACGTCCTGGAGTGCCGCGTATGCGTCTGCGCCGTTGCCTGATCGTCCCTGTCGTTGCTGCAACCCTCGCGTTTCCCGCCGCACACGCTGCGGATATCCAGCAGACGCGCGATGGCGTCACCCTGACCTACCAGGACCAGAGCGGATCAACGGTTGCTGCCGTGCGCGACCGCATCATCGCCACCTTCTTCGCCACGTATCCGCGCGAACGCCGCGATTACCATCCCGCTGCGCCGTCCAGCGTGCGTATCGTCATGGACCCGTCGTACGACGGGGTTGCGTATGTAGGGGAGAAGGAGAAGTCGGCCACCATCACCATCAACCCGCGCTGGTTGGAGAAACATCCCAACGACACCGACTTGGTAACCCATGAGGCCATGCACATCGTGCAGGGCTACCCGGGCTATGCCAGCGAACAGGCGCCTTCCTGGTTGGTAGAGGGCATCGCCGACTATGCCCGCGACCATTACGGCGTGGACAACGCCGCCGGCGGCTGGGCGCTGCCTTCGCAGGTCAAGCCGGAGCACAAGGTGGACACCGGCTACCGCGTTACCGGTGCGTTCCTGAAGTGGAGCGAAGCCGGGCACCCGGGGTTGGTGAAGGCGCTGGATGCGGCGCTGCGCAAGGGCACCTATACGCCGGCGTTGTGGAAGGCGCACACCGGCGAAGACCTGGCCGCGCTGTGGGAGGCTTATGTTGCGCAGCAGGGTAATGGTGCGCGCGGCGCTTGATCCCCTAGCACGAAACGCTCGATGGCCAGGGCCACACCGTCTTCGGAATTGGTGGCGGTCTGATGCAGGGCGGTGGCCTTGACGATGTCCACCGCGTTGCCCATCGCCACGCTGGTGCCGGCGTACTGAAGCATGGTCAGGTCGTTTTCCTGGTCGCCGATGGCCATCACCTGCATGCGGTCGATGCCCAGGTGTTCGGCCAGCTTCTGCAGGCTTGGGCCCTTGCCAGCGCGGTGGTCGAACACTTCGAGGAAGAACGCCGCGCTCTTGAGCACGGCGAAGCGTTCGGTCAGCGCCGCTGGCAGGCGCGGGATGACAGCGTCCAGGATCTGCGGTTCGTCGACCATCATCAGTTTGATGAAGGACATCGCCGGGTCCATTTCTTCCACGCTGCGATAGGACAACGGCACGCGTGACAGGTGCGAATCGGCCACGGTGTAGATGCTGATGTCGCGGTTGGGCGTGTACAGCCGTTCGCCATCCAGCGCTTGGAAGTGCACGCCCAGCTCGCGCGCCACCTGCTCGCAGAACAGGAAATCAGCGAAGCTGAGCGGGTATTCCACCACCACCTCGCCGGTGGCAACGCGGGTGACCAGCCCGCCATTGCAGGCGATGCAGTAGTCGTCCGCGCCATTGATGGCCAGTTCCTCCAGGAACGGGGCAAGGCCGGACACCGGGCGTCCGCTGGTCAACACGATCCGCACGCCCTGCGCCCGTGCGCGGGCAATGGCCTGCTTCACGCGCGGGGTGAGCTTGTGCGCCGGGTCCAGCAGCGTGCCATCCATATCGATGGCCACCAGTTCAATAGCCGGCTGGCGGCGTCCCATCTCCATCTTGATCAACCTCGTTCACTGCCAGAAACGCTGCGATGCAGCCGCAGGGTAGTTTAAGCCAGGGGCGCCCCGGCAAAGAAAAGGCCAGCCGGGTTGCCCCGGCTGGCCTCCATACCACACACGCTGTTGCGCAGATCGACGGCGGGCTCAGCGGCCCATCGCCACCTTCTGCTGCTCTTCCTGCACCTGTTGCTGCTGGCTGGCGTTGTTGCTCTGCAGCTGGGCGTTGGTGTGCTCCAGCGACGGCGCCTCGCTCAGGTCCACCGCGGTGCGGTAGCCCGGAGTGGTGCCCATCACGAACGCCTTGCCATCCTGCACGGTCACGCTCTGCAGCTTCTCCGGCGAATCAATGCCGGCCTGCTTGGCCTGCAGGGTGACGTTGGCCGCGGCTTCGTTGGAGATGGCGGCCGGCAGCTGGCCACGGATCGCGTTGTGCAGCGGCGTGTCCGCGTGGCCCTTCTCGCCCAGCTGCGGGCCGGTGGCGGTGCGGGTTTCCGCGCCCTGCGCCTGGCTGGCGGCCAGCTTGCCGAAGGTCTCCCGGCCCACGATGCCGTCGTCCTTCAGGCCCTGCTGCTTCTGGAAGGCCTGCACCGCTTCGCGGGTGTTGTCGCCGAACTTGCCGTCTTCGGACAGGCGGTTGCCGTTGGCATCGCGCACGCCCAGGCGGTTCAGCTCTTCCTGCAGCTTGGTCACTTCATCGCTGCGGTCGCCCTTGCGCAGGGTGCCGGCCGGCGCGTGGTCATGGTCGTGCGCATGCCCGTGCTTGCCTGCTTCCTGCTGGATGCCCTTGTTCCAGTAGGTCTCCGGGTTGATCAGCTTCCCGGCCGGATCCTTCATCTGGTAGTGCACGTGCTGGGCGTACTGGTTGGCGCCCTGCGGGCCGCGGCCGCCCATGGTGCCGATCGGATCGCCCGGCTCCACGTGCTGCCCGACCTTCACCTTGGTGTCCTGCATGTGCAGGATCTGGTGCGAGTTGCCCTGCGCGTCCTGGATCATCACCGTGCCGTACTTGCCGCCTACCGAGGTCACGGTGCCGGCGATCGGCGCGTGGATGGTCGGGTGCTGCAGGTTGCGGCCGGTCTGGCCACCGACGTAGTTGAAGTCGCTGCCGCCATGGCTCTTCTCGCCACGGTGCTCACCGAAGTGGCCGGTGATGTGCGGCTTGACCCCGTTCTGCGGCGGCAGCATCACCTGCATGGTGTGCTCGTAGGAGCGCACCTGGGTGGCGGCGGCGCCCACCGCAGCAGCGCCGGCCACGGCAGCGGCGGCGCCCGCAACGGCATGCTGCTGGGCCGGTGCCTGCGCCTGGGTCTGGCTCAGGCGCTGGTTGACGAACTGTTCGTACTCATCCAGGTGCGGCGCGACCTTGCGCTGCGACAGGCCGAGGCCGCCGTAGTCCTTGGTCGGGCCATCGTGGTGGTACTTGTAGATGTAGTCTTCGCCCTGGCCACGGTCGCGTGCCAGGTTGCGGTTGTCGACGAAGTGCGCCACCAGCGCGTCGGACTGCGCGTCAACGTCGAAGCGGTTGGCGTTGTTCAGGCCGTAGTGCTTGCCGGTGCGGTCGATGAACTGGCCCAGGCCGGAGGCCGAGGTGGTGCCGGCGGCGGCATCCGGGTTGAAGCCGGATTCGACGCGGGCGATGGCCAGCACATACGCGGTTTCGCGCGGGGTCAGGCCGGCTTCGCGCGAGGACTCGATCAGCGAGTCGATTACGCGCGACTGTACTTCGGGGGAAGCATCGCCCCAGCGGCGCGATTGGCCGTGCAGCGCGCGGCTTTCGTCGATCGGTTCGCGGTAGTGGCTCCACGATTCAATCTGGTTGCTGCGGTATGCCGCGCCAGGCGGCTGCACCATGTTGGTGTAGATGTCATCAGGCATGTCTGTGCTATCCATTCTATGAGAAAGGGGCTTTCCTTAAAGGGGTGTATCGACCAGCGGTCGGTACCTACCGGACATCGTGTCCGGGCAATGCGCATCGACGTCTTGTCGATGTACTGCTCAGTCTTCGATGTAGTCCACCTCCGGGTGAGTGATGCCGAGCTTGGCGATCAGCTGCGAATACTCGTCGTTGTTGGGCGACTGCGCATCGGCTTCGCCGCGCAGGGGCGGGGTGTTGTGGGTCAGCTGCCTGCCATCGGCGTCGTACAGCGTGAACCATTCGCAGAACGCGCAGCCGAACGGCAGTTCGCCGTACTGCACCACGAAATACGAAGCGCCCTGCTTGTCTTCAGCGCAGGCCAGGCCAACAGCGGTGTAATCACCCAGCTCTGCCGGGGTCTCGATGGTACGGCGCTGGCCGTCCTTCTCGATCTCCAGGCGGGTGCGGGTGGTGTCGCCGTCCTTGGTCGGCAACGCGGTCAGGTGCAGCGTGGCACCTGGGCATTCCTTGTGCATGCCTTTCTCTTCCTGCGGTGTGGGTGAAGGGGTAGTCGCCGCTGCGACCGCAGGCGCGGAGGCGGTTTCCGGAGTGGCGGCGGTGCCGCCCTCCCCGGTGGGTGCATTGCACGCGGCCATCAACAGCACCAGTGCGGCAGTCGGAACGAAACGCAGTGTGGACATCACCCGCTCCCTGGATCAGATCGACTCATCGGCCATGCGCACCAGCTGCCAGCACGGGCGCTGGGCGAAGTAGTACGACTGCTGGTTGCTGGTATCGGGCGTGCGGATCAGCACCTTCATGCTGCCATCGGCCTCTTTGGTTACCTGCATCTCGCGGCCCACGGCCTTCAGGCCCGAGGGATTGGGCATGACCGGCCAGGTGACCTCGCTGAGCGGGACCTTCTCGCTGACCAGGGTGGGCTCGCCCTGCCCTTCGGTGTCGTAGCGTTCGCTCAACAGCGGGTCGGCTACCGACTTCTCCTGCAGGGCGATCTTCCTGCCGAACTCCGGCAGGAACGCATCGAAGTCGGCCAGTTCGCAGGTAGCGGAGGCATCGGCGGCAGTGGCCGCTGCGGTGGGCTCGGCAGTGGCGGGTGCGGCGGCCGGGGCGGCAGCAGGTGCTGCGGCGACGGGTGCGGCGGCATCCGCCGGAGCGGTCGGGGCGGCGTCGGGCTTGCACGCGGCCAGCAGGATGCTCAGCGACAGGGCGAGCAGCGTCATGGGACGATGATGGGACAACGGATCCTCCTGATTCGTGTCGTGGCGCGCATCACACTACGCCGGGGGGCGTAGCATAGCGGCGCGCCAATGCCATGGCGTTCACATCCCGCCCACGGACCCGGGCGGTGACGACATGCGTGATGAAACGCACGTAGTTAACGTGAAGCTCATCACATTGTAAGGGCCAAGGATCCATTCTCCCAGCCGGCGATGTCAGCCTTTTGACATCACCTCCTCCTTTCGGTGCCTGGTTCCATGCGCATCCATACGCTCCAGCTTCCCGTTTCCGACGTTGCACAGGTGGGCGCCTACTTCGCAGAAGTGCTGCAGCTACCGGTGCAGGACGACGTGGTGCGGATCGGCTGGACCGGCGTGCAACTGCGCCCGGCAGGCAGCGACCCGATCGGCGGCGTGCATCTGGCCTTCAACGTGCCGGCCGATCGTTTCGAGGCCGCCACCGCCTGGCTGCTGGCGCGCACACCGCTGCAGCGCAATGCCAAGGGCGAGGCGCACTTCACCTTCGGCGGTCGCTGGGAGTCGGAATCCATCTACTTCGATGGCCCCGATGGGCTGATCCTGGAACTGATCGGGCGGCGCCGGCTGCCTGCATCCGGGCGGGTCGGGGCGTTCCACGGCAGCGAGCTGACCTGCGTGAGCGAGGTCGGGCTGCCCACGGCCGACGTGGCCGCGCTGTGTGCCCGCGCCGAAGCGGCATTCGGGCTGGGCTACCTCAGCCCCCCCGTGCCGCACTTCGCTGCGCTGGGCGATGACGAGGGCCTGCTGATCGTGGTGGATGCCACCCGCCGCTGGTTTCCGGAGGAAAAGGTGCTACCCAACGCACGGGGCATCGTGGTGACGATGGGCGACGTGGCGATGGGCGCGCTGAACGACCCGGCGCAGGGCTGGCACCTGCGCGCGCACGCGCCAGCCCCTGATCGCCCCATTCACCTGCGCCCAGTACATTTGCTGCCTTCCGGCAGGTAGAAGCGCGGTTGCCGGGGCAGCCCGCTCCCAACACAGTGGGAGGGTGCTCAAGCCAGGGTACCGCCGTGGAAAAGGTCACGTCCCCCTCCTGCCCCGACCCAACCCAGGCGGACCCTGCGCTTGCGCCTTTACTGGAAGCGGATGCGCGGCTGGCCAAGCTCGGCAACAGGATCCGCGTGCTGTCCGGGCTGGCGTGGCCGATCGAGATGGAAACCCGCTTCCTCGCCTCCTGGCGCGCCGGAGCGCCGGAGATGCCGGCCCCGCCGACCCAGCCGGTTGACCACACCGACACCATTGCGGCGCTGGACGACATCCTGCAGCACCTGGACCGGGGCCATCCCGTGGGCGACTGGCTGTACCGCACCGCGTGGAGCTACCGCGTGGCCGCCAGCATGCTGGCCAACATCGGCAACCCGCGCTTCACCGCGTGCTCCACGCTGCTGTACGGCCAGCCCAGCACCCAGTACCGCTCGCAGACCACCACCACCGCGCAGTCGGCCGCGCAGATGCTGGCCATCACCGACCAGCTGATCGGCTCGCAGTACGTGCCGCGCATCCAGTACGACATTCCAGCGCCGGACTTTTCCCTGCTGCTGCGCCAGCGCATCGAGCCGTTCTTCACCGACGACGAAGTGAAAGTAGTGCTGGATACCGAGCTGGCCTCCAAGGCCGCCGCCGGCAGCAAGGTGATCCGCCTGCGCGCCGATGCGTTGTTCTCGCAGCTGGATCTGGACCAGCTGGTCGAGCACGAGGCCTTCATCCACTCGGCCACCCTGCTCAACGGCAAGCACCAGCCGTGGCTGCGCTGCCTGGGCGCGGGTGCGCCCCGCACCACGCGCACGCAGGAGGGGCTGGCCACGTTCTCGGAGATCATCACCGGGGCGATGGACATCAACCGCCTGCGCCGGCTGGCATTGCGGGTGGTGCGGTTGCAGGAAGCCCTGGAGGGCGCGGACTTCATCGAGGTGTTCCGCGCGTTCCTCGCTGCCGGGCAATCAGAGGTGGACAGCTACCGCAGTGCGGCCCGCATCTTCCGGGGCGGCGATGTACGCGGGCGGGTGTGCTTCACCAAGGATGGCGCCTACCTGGAAGGGCTGCTGCTGGTGACCGCCTTCATCAAGCGCGCCCTGCATGAGAACCGGGGCGATACGCTGCGGCTGCTGTTCTGTGGGCGGGTGGACCTGGGTGACCTGGTGACCTTGGCGCCCTACCGGGAGAGTGGGCTGATTGCAGCGCCACGTTATGTACCCCCGTGGGCACAGCATCCCGAGCGGGTGCTGGCGACGCTGGCGTTCTCCACGGCCGCGCAGGCGATGCGGCTGGATACGTTCGACCTGCAGCGGTTCTCCGCGGTGGAGGATGAACTGATGGCCGGCGCTGCACTCGCTGACGCGCAATAGAAAGGCCCCGCCGAAGCGGGGCCCTCATGGTTCGGCAGTACAGCCAGCCGTCACTCTTCCTCGTCCTTCCAGCCCTGCTGCTGATTCTGGTTGCGCTGCTGCTGCTCCTGCTGCTGTTGCTGCTGCTGGTCGCGTCCGCGCTCCTGCTGCTCACCACGCTGGTTCTGGGAACTCTGATTGCGCTGCTGGGCCATGACGGGTCTCCGGATGCCGCGAGCGGTATGCCGCGGTCGAGGCAATCGTGTGCAGGGGCTCGTTAAGACCATGTGGCAATTTGCAGACAGAATTGTCAATCCACGCGCGTGGACTGCGGGAATCCGCTTGTATTTCAACGCTTTCTGCCGCCACCACGTTGCTTATGCGAAGACGGAATCCTGATATTCCCGACGTGGAGGAAAGCGTAGTCAGCACGATGAATGTGGGCCGTTGCGACGACCCAAGACGCGATGATTTGCGCAACCTGTTTTTCGCGATTGATCCGGCCTACCCATATGCGTGGAATCAAACGCTGTGCCTCTCGAAGTTTGCGGTGCAGGTATCACTTTCCGGGGCTCCCGCTGCACCATTCCGAATGGTGAGAAACGCTCATTTGACGTTCGAATTCCGTCCGCGCATGGTCCGTTGCATGAACAACTCTCGACGCAGTGCGAAGCTCTCGGACATCGCCAACATCCGCCAGGGACATCCGTTCCGGGGTGCAATCACCGCCTTCCCCGATGGGCCGGTCCGCGTGATCCAGTTGAAGAACCTCAGCGCATCGGGCGTGCACGATCCGTGCGATCTGCTGCGTACGCGGCTGCACCCGCGCAAGGCGCCGGACTGGGTCCAGGAAGGCGACGTCCTGCTCGCCGCACGCGGGGCCCATCCACTCGCGGTTCTGCTGTGCAACCCACCCGCCGACACGGTCTGCAGCCCCCACCTGTATGTCATCCGTGTGAGCGACCACGAACGGATCATGCCCGCCTTCCTCGCGTGGCAGCTCAACCAGGAAGGCGCACAGGAGTACCTGCGCCGGCAATCTGCGGGATCACGTCAGCAGAGCCTCCGCAAGGCAGCCATCGAGGAGTTGCGCGTGCAGCTGCCGCCCCTGCTCCTCCAGCAACGCATCGTGTCCATCGCGCGGGCAGCGCAGCTTGAGAAGCTTCACTGCGAGCAGATGATCGCCGCAAGGCACCAGGAGGTCGCCCGTTATGCGGCGCACATCCTGGACGAGCGGCCAGGGTGATGGCGTGCAACGTTCCCGCCACGCTCGCCGCCCTCGTCCACGCCCGCGACGCGCTCGATGGGGGCAAACGGCCCGACGCCGATACCTTCCTGGTTCTCTCGTTGCTGTTGCTGAAAGTGGCCAGCGACGCCACGTACTACGGCAACCCGGACATTCCGTACTCGCCGGGCGAGCCGCCGCGCTGCGTGCCTTACAGCGTTCCGCTCCAGGCCCGCTTCGACACGCTGTTCCGGCAGCGTCATGCGGAAGGCAATGGCCTGAGGGTGATGAACGCGCTGCGGGTGTTCACCCTGGCCAATCCGCGCAAGCTGGGTGGCCTGTTCCCGACGTTGAAGCTGGAAGATGCGCTGCCCGACGACCCGCTGGTGCGCGATGCCGTGCTGCTGCAGGTGCTGGAGCGGCTTGCACTGCCGGCATTGGACTTCCGCCAGCAGCGCGGGGTACCCCGTCCGGACGTTGGCGACGCGGTGGACGCCCTGCTTCCCGCGCAGGTGCCCGCAGGAGTGAGTTGGCTGATGGCTGCGCTCACCCACCCCTGCGTGGATGAGGCGGTCTACGATCCCAGCTGCCGGCAGGGGGCCGTCCTGCGGGCAGCCGCCAGCTGGATGCGCGATGCGGAAAGTGCGATTGGCCCGGCAGGCCCGGCCCGCTACCCACTGTATGGCCAGGAGCCGGATGCCATGCAATGCGCGGTGGCCCGGCTGCGCCTGCTGCTGCAGGGCTCGGATACCCCGCGCCTCCATGTCCGCGACCCGCTGGAGGAACCGCTGCTGCAGGACGGCGAGCTGCAGCGCTTCCATGTGGCACTGGCGTGCCCGCCGCTTTCGCTGAAGTGGGCGCCAGCGCAGGCCAGCCACGATCCCTACTTCCGCTTCCTGCAGGGCGTTCCGTCCCGGCAGTGGGCGCATACCGCGCTGATCCAGCACATGCTGGCTACGTTGGAGCCGGTGCGTGGGCGCATGGCGATCGTGGTGCCGCATGGCGTGCTGTTCCGCGATGGCGAGGAAGCGCGCATCCGGCAGTGCTGGTTGGACGCGAACCTGGTGGACATGGTGATCGGCCTGCCTGACCGGCTGTTCGCCGGTGCGTCAGTTGCGACCGCCTTGCTGGTGTTGCGCAAGGTGCGCCAGCATGACGCCGTGCTGTTTGTCGATGCGCGCGGTCTTGCGACGCGTGGGAAGCGCGGTCCGCGGCTTGGTGATCAGGCGGCGCGCACCCTGCACCGCCTTTGCAGCGAGCGCAGAACCGTACCCGGCGTGGCGTATCTGGCCATTTCCGAGGAGCTGGCCCGCAATGGCGGCAACCTGAGTGTTGCCCGCTATGTGCAGCCGGTGGCCCGCTGCCCCGCTGCGGATCTTGCGACATTGCGTGCGCAGCGCGCCGAGCTGTCCGCGCGGTTCGTGGCCCTCCAGGCGGCGTTGAATGCCGAGCTGGACGCGCTGGAGCGTGAACTGTCGGATCTGACCTGAAGCCGCCGCGTCAACGTCTCATCAATTGACCGAAGCTATCTCGATTGGAATATGCATCGAGAATGCGTTACGCGCTGCGCTCGCCGAACGCATGAAACGGAATGATGCACACAGCAACGGCAGCATTCGTTCGTCCAGACTGGTGCCATGAACATCATTCGCCAGAAATTCGACGCTCTCTGCGTGCTTGTCTTCGGTTCACAACATGGAGGGCGCGCATGAACACCCCCCACAGCAGGTTCGGTGTGCGCGATTCCGTACTGGGTTGGCTGCGGCGGCTGGGCTGGAACCCTCTGGATGAGGGTGCGGTGGCGGCGTTACGCGGCGAACATCACAGCGCATTGCTGGAGAAGCGGCTGCTGCCGTGGCTGCGTCGCTATCGGTACGAGTGGGAAGGCGAGCGCGTGGCGCTTTCGCCCACTTCATTCGACCGGATCATTGCCGAGGCCGAAACGTGCTGCCACAGCCTGGATTGGGTAGCGTCGAGCAGCGCTGTGCACCGGCTGCTGGTCCACGGCGTTCATACCGAACTGGAATTGCCCAACGGGCGCCGGATCTCGGTCCCGGTTCCGTTGATCGATTGGGAGCATGTGCAACGCAACCATTGGGATGTGGCTGACGCGATGCGTACCGACCTGCGGTTGGCAGCGCCCGGAGATCCGTCCGACGGCCATGTTCGCGAGCTGGTCGGTTACGTCAACGGCATTCCCCTGGTGGTGCTGGCCTGCGTGGAGCGCGATGCGTACAAGCGATGGGGAACCGTGGAGGATGGTATCCGGCACCTGTTGCGCGGCCTGGGCAGCATGCCGATCAATCCTCCGGTGCAGCACGCGCAGCTGCTGCTGAGCCTGGACCGTCGTGGCGGCCGCCATGCCGCTGTCGGCACCCCTTCACATGCGTGGGTGAAATGGCGGGAGCATGGCTGGAGCCCGGCCGCGCAGACCCAGCTGCGCGATACCGCGTTGCCCTTCTCCGATGTCCCGCTGGACCCACCGTGGGCCACGCATGCCGAACTGCTGCATGGCGTGCTGTCGCCGCCCCGGTTCCTGCAGCTGATACGGCATTTCCTGCGAGAGGGCCGAAGTGGCCGACGCTGTCTGGTCCGGTCCCACCAGTTCTTTGCGGTGCAGTGCGCGCTGCAGGCACTAAGCACCCGCGACGCCAGCGACCGTCGTACCGGCGGCCAGCTGTGCCTGGCAACCGGCAGCGGGCTGCAGCGGACGCGGCAGTGGCTGTTGCAGGCCATGCGGGCCGATGCGGCGTTCAGGCCGATTCGCGTGCTGCAGCCACTGACCCGGCTCACACCGCCCCCCGAGGACCGGCGCCAGCGGCCTGGTCCACTGCCTGCTGACCAGCTCACCGAGTTCCTGGCCGGCAGGGGGCCCTCGCTGCATGAGGTGCCGCTGCGCATCCTGCGTGGTTGGGCGCGCAGGACCAGGCTGCCCGGCGCCGATGATGAAATGGCCGCCACCGACGACGACATCGTGCTGCTGGTGGATGCCGATTTCTGGGACAGCGATCCCGTCCTTCTGCGTCGTCTGCGCCGTTGCCTGCCGCAGGCGACCTGGCTGACGCTGGTGGCCGCACCGGTTGCCGCACCGGTGCCCGGTCTGGACCCTGGCCCGAGGCTGTACGAGTATCCGCCCGAGCATGCCGTCGCCGATGGCGTGGTGGTGCAGGCATGGCGCGACGTCGGCCCGAAGCCCGAGGGCGATTCGCCCTCCCGACGCGTGGCCCAGGTCGCCACCGCCATCAGCCAGCATTTCCACGATCTGGTCCGGCTGGCGGAACGCGGTCTGCGCGCCGCGCTTCTGGTGAGAACGGTCCACCAGGCGTTGGGCTACCAGCGCGCGCTCGCGGTGGATGGGCGGTTGAAGACCCATGTGGCGGGCTTCGACAACCGCGGCCTGCCCATGGACCGCGGCTCGGAGCGCATCCCGCCGGAGGTGGAACTGGTGATCGTGCATGGTGAGCTGCCGGCAACCCAGGATGCGCGATGGGCCGTGCTGTATGTGGATCGCGCCCTCACTGCACCGGAGCGGCTGCGCGCGGTGGGCATGATCAACGCGCCGCATCCCGACAAGCGCACCGCCATGCTGGTGGATTTCCACTCCGACGACCGCCCGGCGGCAGCGCCACCCGAGTGGCTGCCGTTGCCGGTGCAGGACAATCATCCGGCATTGGGCATACAGCGCCAACGCCTGCACAGCCTGCTGCCGGCCGATGGCGCCGAGGACTTCCACGCCTGTCGTGATTACCTCGTGCCCGACTGGGACATCGGCCCGCATGGTGATGACATCGACCTACACCGGCACCGGCGCGACCTGCTGCATGGCCGGGTCACTGCATTCGGGCAGCGGCTGCAGGTGGCCATCTCGGCCGAGACCGCGCTGACCGGCAAACCATCGTTGCTGGGCGGACAGTACCGCGCCCTGCTGCACCGGTTCTCGTTACTACGCGATGCGGTGAGCCGGCTGGCACTGGAGGACGACCGCTTCAACGCCGAAGACCGAAGGGTGCGCCACTGGGCGCGCGAGCAGGCCGCGCAGGTGTGTGAGCAGCCGATCGATTACCAGCTGCTGGGTCCGATCGAGCCGGTCGAACCAACGGCGGCGCAGAGCGCCAACCAGCTGTACACCCGCCTGCGCCAGCGCCTGGAGGCAGGTGGGCTGGACGCTGATGCCGTGGAACGTGGCCGCACCACCTTGCGCCAGGTGCTGGTGGATTTCGGCACCGCACAGGCGCGGTTTGCCGCGTTGCAGGCGCTGGAGCCTGCGCTGGAGAACCCACCGCAGACCCGTGACACGGACGCACCGTCCTCGCGCGGCCTGTTGGTGCTGCGCAGCCTGTTCGACACCACGCTGAACACAGAAATGTACGAGCAGCTGGGTCGCCGGATCGACGCGTTGGTCGCTATCGGGCAGCAACAACCGCTGCACCAGTTCGACGCGTATGTTCGGGACCGGCTGGAACAGATGCTGCGCGGCCACCTGCGGGACCCGCAGCTGGCGGCCGTGGTCCACGCGGTGGTGCTGTGCGGACCGCATTGGCCGTGTCACGGCATGACAGGCGGCACGTAGGTCAGGGTCATGCCAAGCAGCCACAGCAGGCCCAGCACCAGCGGGATGTGCACCAGCAACTGGATGAAAGTGAAGCCTACGATATCCCGCGCCTTCAGCCCCAGCACGCCCAGCAACGGCAGCATCCAGAACGGGTTGATCAGGTTCGGCAGGGCTTCGGCGGCGTTGTAGACCTGCACCGCCCAGCCCAGGTGCGCATGCAGTTCATTGGCCGCCTGCATCACGTAGGGCGCTTCGATGATCCACTTGCCGCCACCGGAGGGCACGAAGAAGCCCAGCACCGCCGAATAGATGCCCATCACCAGCGCGAAGGTGTCGGTGGTGGCGATGTGCACGAACACGGTGGAGAGCCGATGCGCCAGCGTTTCTCCCCCACTGCCAACGGCATGGGTGAGGATCATCGCGATGCCGCCGTACAGCGGGAACTGGATCAGCACACCGGTGGTGCTGGGCACGGCCTTGGCTACCGCGTTGAGGAAGCTGCGCGGCCGCCAGTGCAGCAGCAGGCCCAGCGAAATGAACAGGAAGTTGTAGGTGTTGAGGTTGGCGATGGCGGTCACCACCGGCTTGCTGGCGAATTCGCTGAACAACCAGCCGAAGGCCAGCAGCGACAGCAGCACGGTCAACAGCGGGCTGTACTCCAGCCATTCGCCGGCGCGCGTGCGCGGCGGCAGCGGTTCCGGTTCGGCCTGCGCGGCCCCGGCGAAATCGCTGGCGGTGCGTGCGGTGGCTGGACCGGGGGCGGTCAGCCACGCGATCAGCAGCGAGACCAGGATCAACGCGGCGGTAAGCGCGATGGACTGCCACAGGAAGATGGTTTCGGTGAAAGGCAGCACCCCGGTGATTTCCACCAGGCCGGGCGGCATGCTGGCCGGGTTGGCCTGCAGCTGGGCGGCCGAGGAGCTCAGGCCCATCGCCCACACGGCGCCCAGGCCCAGGTAGGCCGAGGCGCCGGCGGCGCGGTAATCCATCTGCAGTTCCTGGCGGCGCGCCAGTGCACGTACCAGCAGCCCGCCGAACACCAGCGAAAAGCCCCAGCTGAGCAGCGAGGCCAGCATGCTGATCAGGCCCACGTACACCACTGCGCCCCGGCCGGTGCGCGGCACCCGCGCCAGCAGTTCGATGAAGCGCGCCACCACCGGGGCGGTGGCCACGGCATACCCGCCGATGACCACGAAGGCCATCTGCATGGTGAAGGGAATCAGGCTCCAGAAGCCGTCGCCGAACGCTTTGGCGGTGGCCTGCGGGGTGGCGCCGAAGCCCATGGCGGCCACTGCCACGATCACCACGCCGAGCACCGCGAACACATACGCGTCGGGGAACCATTTTTCCGCCCAGGCCGCCGACCGCAGCGCTGCGCGTGCCATCCAGCCGTCGCGTGGTGCCGCCGCTGCGTTGCTCGCCATGCCCTACCCTCCCAGGTTCATTGGGGGGCAGTGTGCAGGAGGGGGACAAGGCTGTCAGTCACCTATTGGTAGCAACCCGATGTCACGAACGCGGCCGGACCGCGGCGTCAAGACCAACGGTCGTGACCTACCGGCCAGGCGCCAGCGCGCACGGATCGGGTAGCGCCCGACCGTTGGTCGGGCGACCCGGCAGCTCAACCCAGCGCCAGTGCCGCCGCAATACCCGCAAACAACGCCGCGCCCACCCAGTTGTTGTGCAGGAACGCCTTGAAGCAGGGGTCGCGCTCACGCTTTCGCGCGATCCAGAATTCGTAGGCAATCAGCCCGGCAGCCACCGCCACGCCCAACCAGTAGTAAAGACCCAGCCCGCCGCGCACGCCCACCAGCGCCATCGTGCCGAGGAACAGCGTGTACAGGATTCCCTGGATCACCAGGTCCAGATCCCCGAACAGGATGGCGGTGGAATGCGAGCCCATCTTCAGGTCGTCGTCGCGATCGACCATGGCGTACCAGGTGTCGTACGCGGTGGACCAGAGGATGTTGGCGCCATACAGCAGCCAGCCGATCACCGGCACTTCGCCCTGGATGGCGGCGAACGCCATCGGAATGCCCCAGCCGAAGGCCATGCCCAGGTACACCTGCGGCAGGTGGGTGTAGCGCTTGAGGTAGGGGTAGCTGGCGGCCAGGAAGATGCCGATGAAGCTCATGCCGATGGTCAGCGCGTTCAGGGTCAGCACCAGTGCGAAGGCGACCAGCATCAGCCCGGCGAACAGCAGCAGCGCCTCGCGGCCGGACACCCGGCCACTGGCCAGCGGGCGGTCCTTGGTGCGCTTCACGTGCGGGTCCAGCCAGCGGTCGGCGTAGTCGTTGATCACACAGCCGGCCGAACGCGTCAGCCATACCCCGGCGGTGAACACGAACAGGATCCACAGCGGCGGCAGCCCGCCGGCGGCCAGCCACAGCGCCCACCAGGTGGGCCACAGCAGCAGCAGGGTGCCGATCGGGCGATCGGCGCGCATCAGTTTCCAGTACTGGCCCCAGCGCGAGGGCGGTGCGCCCGCGGGGGCGTCAAAACGTTCGTAAGCCATGCGCAAAGGATACCGCCAAGGCCCCTTCCCCGGCGCCGGAAGCGCTGTTTCGTCCAAGGGGGCAGACCTGCGCCGCGTTTACGGATAGAATGCCCGTCCCGCACCGCCTCATGGCGCTGCGATGCCCGCCCCGGCCCGCCGGTGGTGCGGCGGTTCTTCAAGATGCGCCCGTAGCTCAGCCGGATAGAGTAGTGGCTTCCGAAGCCATTGGTCGGGGGTTCGAATCCCTCCGGGCGCACCATCTTCCCCCGCATTCCATGACGGCGCACCCGTTTTCGGTCATAGGCGCTGTCTTCATATGCGAAGGTAGCCGGGCGTCGCACTTGCTACCCGATGTCCCGGCGTAGGATCGGCTGGACGTCGGTTGTTTCAGGAAGGATCTTTACCGTGGGTATCGCCGCGCAATCACTGGAATCCCTTGGCTTTGGCATCGGCCTGTACTCGTATGCAGACGCCGCCCGCTTCATCGGGGGCAAGCCCGCGCAGCTGCGACGATGGCTGAAGGGCTACGGCCCACGCCATGACGGCCAACCCGCCCATGCACCCCTGTGGACGTCCCAGCTGGCAGAGATAGGTATCGATGGCCTCGGATTCCGCGACCTGATCGAAGCGCGCTTCATCCAGACGTTTGCCGCCACCGGCGTTCCGTTGAAAGTGATCCGCCACACGATTGACGAACTGCGTGAACGTCTGGGCGTGCAGTACCCCTTTACCAGTACCCGCTTCAAGACCGATGGTCGCCGCATCTTCATGGAACTGCTGGGCGAGAGCGGGGGCAGTTCGCTGGTGGATGTCGCCAGGCGCCAGGACGTGATGAAGCGCGTCATTGCCCCCTCGCTCCGCTCAGGTGTCGAGCTCGGGATGGATGACATGGCAGCGCGATGGTTCCCGGTGCACGGCTCGCGCGAGGTCGTGCTGGATCCTGACCGCAGGTTCGGACAACCCATTCTGACCCGCTTCGGGGTGCCCACCGCTGCGATCGTGGATTCACTCAGGCCAAGGGGCAGCAACGCCCGACATGTCGCCCGGATCTACGAGATTCCGGAGGCCGCCGTGCATGTGGCAGTGTCTTACGAGCGGCAGATCGCGTCTTGAAAGCACAGATCGACGAGAATCTCCCCTCTTCCCTGGCCAGATCGATAGACCCTGTCGCGCGCGAGCATGACCACGAGGTGGTTCATGTGCGGGACTTCGTCGATGCTGGAACGTCGGATATCGCGTTGTTCCACATCGCGGTGGAACAAGGCGTCCGGGTCCACGTCACCCTGGATCAGCACCATCGGCGCACGAAAGAGCGCGACGCCATCCAGCATCTGGGGTTGATCGTCTTCGTGCTTTCCAAAGGCTGGAACACGCTTGATCTCTACCATTCCGCTGCGCGCCTGCTTGAATGGTGGCCCGAGATGATGCGCAAGGCGGAGGACGCCGCCCCCGGCAGCATCTTCAAAGTGCCGCATCTGCGGGCGCCCCTTGGGCGCCTGACGCCGGTTCGTTCCACGCACTAGGCCACGCGTTGGGTCAATACGTCCCGTCGAACGCAAAGATCGGCTTGCGCTGCTTCCACAGGCCTGCGGTGAAGTCCGGGAACTCCAGGGTCTGGAAGCTGTTGGCGATGGACTGCTCCGACAGCGGGGTAATCGCGCTCCAGGTGATGGCGTCGTAGATGTCGATCGGCATCGGGGCCTTGGCCTTCAGGGCTTCGACGAAGGCGTGGATCACGAACCAGTCCATGCCGCCGTGGCCCGCGCTGGCTGCGGTGTCGGCGTGCTGCTTCCACAGCGGGTGTTCGTACTGGTCCTGGTAGGCCTTGAACGCTTCCCACTTGTGCGGCGGGCTGCGGCCTTCGATGTGGATGGACTGGTTCACGTCCATCCACAACCCCTTGGTGCCCTGCACGCGGAAGCCCATCGAGTACGGGCGCGGCAACGAGGTGTCGTGCTGCAGCAGGATGGTTTCGCCGTTCTCGCACGCCAGCGTGGTGGTGACGATGTCACCCAGTTTGAAGTTCACCTTGGTGCTGGGGTGGGTGGTGCCGCCACTCTTGGCCACGGTGTATTCGTGCAGGCCGCGCGCCTTGCTGGCGAACGCGTTGATATGGGTGAAACGGTTGCCGCGGTTGATGCCGGTATACATGGCGCACGGGCCGATGCCGTGGCTGGGGTACAGCTCGCCGTTGCGGTCCACCGAATGCTGGGTGCGCCAGCGCGCTTCGGACCACGCATGCGGGCCGAATTCCACGCCGCTGTCATACGGCTGGGCGGGATCGCCGGAGTTGAACTTCACCCCGCGCAGGTCGTGCTGGTAGCCGGCCTGCAGGTGCACCAGTTCACCGAACAGGCCGTTGCGCACCATCTGCAGGGTCGCCATCACGTCGCGGCGATAGCAGACGTTCTCCAGCAGCATGTACGGGGTGCCCGTGGAGAGCTGGGTCTTGAGTACGTCCCAGTGGTCCTGCAGGGTGATGCCGGCGACCACTTCACAACCCACTGCGATTTTGGCCTGCAAGGCGGCAATCGCCATCGGGGCGTGATACTCCCACGGCGTGGCGATGATCACGCCATCCAGGCCGCGCTGTTCGAGCAGGCGCTTCCACGCATTGCGGTCGCCGTCCTGGCCGTAGGCGGTAGGCGCCTTCCTGCCGGCCTTGGCCACCATGTCCATGCCGCGCTTGAGCATGATCGGTTCAATGTCGCACAGCGCGACCACTTCAACGTCGTCGCGGCGGACCAGCTCCTTCAGCAGCACCTGCCCGCGCATGCCGGTGCCAATCAGGCCCAGGCGCAGCGTGCGCCCGCGTGCCCAGGCCGGCGTTTCCGGCAGCAGGCTGGTGGCGGCCAGGGCCGCACCGGCGGCAATGAATTCCCTACGCTTCATGGAACGTTACTCCCTTTGGAAGCGCGCCGGCCGGGACCGGCGCGCTGGAACAATCAGAACTTGTAGCCGACCTGCAGACTGTAGCTGCGGCCGAAGATGCTGGCATAGTCACTGGAGTCACCCAGGAAACTGTTCGGGTCGTAGAACGGCAGGCGGTTGAACAGGTTCTTGACCGTGAAGCCCAGGCTCCAGTGGTCATCCGGGCGCCAGCCCACGCTCAGGTTGGCGGTCCACCACGACGGCACGCCATCGCACTGGGCCGGGTTCACCGGCAGCGAGCCGGCGGTGCAGGTGTCCGGGTTGTTGTCTTCGGCATCGACGCGGTCCCACGCCCACTTGGTGCCGCCCACATAGTTGACGAAGAAGCTGGTGGTGACCTGCTTGTAGGACCAGTCGGCGTTGAACGTGGCACGCATGCGCGGGTTGCCGTAGTAACCGATGGTGTTGCCGTAGTACCAGCGATCGGTGTCGTCGATGTAGGCTTCCTTGCGCCGCGCGATGGTGGCGGCCACGCCAATGTTCAGCGCGCCCCACTCACCGAGCATGAAGCGACCGCGCGCGTCGATGTCGAAACCGTCCACCAGGGTGCGGCCCTGGTTCTTGTACTGGCCCACCACGGCGGCCACGTTGCCCACGCTGTAGCCGGGCAACGCGCCCGGGCAGCTCACGCCGCTGGCCGGGTCGGCGCACATCTGCGCAAGCACAGCCTCGGCCGCCCGATCGGAGTCGCTGATCGGGTTGCGGGTCATCGACAGGATGTCCTGTTCCTTGCTGTAGTCCGGCGCGGCGATCTCGTTGCGGCGGTAGATGAACCAATAGTCGGCCGAGATCGACATCCAGCTCGCCGGCTCGTACACGAAACCCAGCGTGGAGATCTTGGCCTTCTCCGGCTTCAGGTCCGGATTGGGCTGGGTCATGCGCGCCACGGTACGGCTGCAGTCGGCGTTGAGCAGCGAGTTGCCCAGGTCCACGTCCCCCGGGCGGTTGGACTGGCGCAGCAGGTTGGCGATGGCATTGGTCTCATCGCAGCGGATGTCGTCTTCAAAGCCACCGAGCTGGGCGAATACGCCGCCGGTACCCGCTTCGGCCAGGCTGGGCGCCCGGAAGCCTTCGGAATAGGTGCCGCGCAGCAACAGCTGCGGCAGCACCTGGTACTTCAGGCCGATCTTCGGGGCCAGGTTGGCGCTGAAGTTCGGGTACTTGTCCAC
Source organism: Stenotrophomonas sp. SrG (assembly GCF_050031795.1). NCBI lineage: Bacteria > Pseudomonadati > Pseudomonadota > Gammaproteobacteria > Lysobacterales > Lysobacteraceae > Stenotrophomonas > Stenotrophomonas sp. SrG. Next base: position 45,705 of record NZ_JBNBBE010000008.1, on the reverse strand, counting down.
GCGCAGCGCGGCATCCAGTTCCAGCTTGTCGGTGAGCGGGGCCACGGCTTCGGCGAACAGCGCGTAGGTGTTGCGCTTGCCATCGAACCACGAGCCACCCTGCTGGGTGATCAGGCCGTTGGCGGCGTCTTCGTTGCCCGGGGTGTAGAAGGTTTCGCGGGTGGCATTGAAGCCGAACGCGGCGCGCACGTCGCCGGCCGGCATGCTGAAGAGCGGGCCTTCGATCTTGCCGTCCAACGTATGCAGGCGCGTCCACGACTGGATGTCGAAGGTGGGGTATGCCTCGCGGATCAGCTTGGCGTTGGCGTCACTGATGACGCCGAACTGGTAGGCCGGATTGTCGGAGATGATCACCCGCCCGGTGCCCGGGTCGATGGTGTACGGGCCGAACGCGCGCTCAAAGCCTTCCAGGTTCACGTTGACGGTCTGGTAGGTGACCGAATGGCTTCCGGCGGTGGCGAACGCGGTTTCCCAGTTCCAGTCGTCGCCCAGGGCACCGCGCAGGCCGGCCAGCACCCGGTAGCTCTGGTCGGTGTTGCGCTGGCCGAAGTGGCCATCGCCTACATCCTGCATCAGGTAGTTCAGGCCCACCACGCCGCCCATGAGCGCCTTCAGTTCCGGGCTGGCCAGGTTGTAGACGTTGTTCGGTCCCAGATACGGCGTGCGGAACTGGTTGACCACGTTGCCGGTGTTGCGCGAGTACCAGCTGGACGGATTGCCGGTCGTGGTGTTGTAGGCAGAGGGCGTACCACCGTTGGCAGTCAGGTCGATGTCGGTGTAGGTGACCTCGGCGAAGGCTTCGGTGCTGTCGCCGATCAGGAAGTGCGAGCTGATGTACGCCGTGGCGCGCTCGGTCTTTGCACCCGCGTCGACTTCGCGGTTCATCCATTGTTCCCACGCGCAGCTCGTGCCGGCGGCCTGGGTGATGGGAGTGGTGCAGCCGGGCGCCGCTTCCTGGCGGCGCGCGTTGGTCACCGGATCAAACGCGAAGTAGGTGCCCGGGTTGAACTCACCCGGTCGGCTGCCGACGCCCAGGCGGAAGTTGCTGATGTAATTGGGGTTGTTGACGTAGAACTGGCTGGGCCGCTTGTCGTAGAAGTCGCTGATGGGAATCGCGTTGCGGCGATACAGGTTCACCGAGGCATAAACGTTGTAGCGGTCTTCGTCCAGATCACCGAAGCCGGCGGTGATGCTGCCCTGCTGCTCGCCGTAGGAATCGATGCGCGAGGACTTGTCGGCGGTGATGTTGATCTCCGCGCCCTGGTAGGAGCGTTTGGTGATCACGTTGATCACGCCGGCCACCGCGTCGGTGCCGTACACGGCCGAGGCGCCGTCGGTCAGCACTTCCATGCGTTCGATGGCAGCGGCCGGAATGGCGTCGATGTTGACGAACTGGGTCTGGAAGCCGGCCGGCGCTCCGTAGTACGACAGCCGCCGGCCGTTGAGCAGCACCAGCGTGCCCTGCGCGCCGAGGCCGCGCAGGTTCGCCTGCGAAGCGCCGTCGGAACCGGTGAACAGCGAGCGCGAATCCTGCTGGCCCGGGCGGGCGGCGGGCAGGTTGTCGAGCACCTGCAGGAGCGTGCGCGCGCCCATGTTCTCGATGTCCTGCTTGCTGATCACCTGCACCGGCGAGGAGGTTTCCACATCACTGCGGCGGATGTTGGACCCGGTGACCTGCACGCGCGCCAGTTCGGTGGCGCTGGCTTTTGCCTTGGCATCAACGGCGGTGTCGTCGTCCTGGGCAAACGCCGGACCGGTGACGGCCAGGGCAAGCCCCAGCGCGACGGACAAGGGTGTAGCGGGGATGCGGCGATGGCGATGGCGTTCGTTCAACATCTTTGGCTCCTTGTGCTTCCGCAGCGTGGGGCTGCCTGGGTGGGTTTTTTCGGGCAACAGTCACCCGCACCACGGCCGGCGGGCCGTAGTCGGGAAACGGTGGGGAATTCTGTTTTTCGGTACGTCCCTTGGTTACGGCGACACGATGGTGGCGGTATCGCCCTCCTGTCCGATCAGTGCGGCGTTGGCCCAGTTGCCACACACCTGTGCGGGCTGCGTGCCTTGTGCGCCCAGCGTGCGCAGGCTCAGGCGCTGCAGGCCGCGGATGTCCAGTTCGGGCTTGACCACGCCCGGTGCCTTCACCAGGCCGCTGTCGTAGAGCAGGCGGTCATCGCCCCAGACCTGGAACTGCATGCCGCCGGCGCTGCGGCACGCATCGTCGATGCCCAGGTCCGCGCGCAGCAGGCGCCACTGGCCCTGCAGCTGCAGGTCGATGCGGCTGGCTGGGCCCACGCCCAGGCCACGGCGGAACAGCAGGCCGTTCATGCGCATGGGTTGCCCGCCCTGGAAGGCGAGGTCGGCGCGCACCTGTGCGTTGGCCGCGGCCGGCAAGGTCAGTTCGGACAGGTAGCGCTGCTGCGCGGGGCGTTCGGCCACCTGGTGTTCCAGGATCTGGAACGTGGACAGGGTGATCGGACCGACATCACGCGGTTGCAGTGCATCCACCGCACGCGCGACGTTGCCCTGCGCCGCAGTGACCATCGGGTCGCTGCCAGCGGCCCCATCACCGTCCGGGTTCTGCACGCTGAGCACGCGGAAGCGCAGCAGGCGGCCGGCGCGGGCGGGGAAGTCGATCTGCTGCAGGTCCTGCTTCAGCGCCAGGCGGCCGCGCTTGATCGGCTCGCCCCATTCGCCATTGGTGTCGGCCAGGTAGATCTCGTAGTCGCGGATCTGCCCGCTCTTCCAGTGCTGGTCATTGCGGGGTGCCAGTGCGATGCCGTCGATCAGGCGGCGCTCGCCAAAGCCGATCACCCATTCGTGGGCGCCGGTGCGCACGGCCTGGTTGCGCACGGTGCGGAACCAGGTGGCCGGGTCGTCGTCGAATGCCTTTTCCAGTTCGTAGCCGCGCTCTTCGGCCGGGCGGTTGACCACCAGCAGGCTGTCGGCCGGCAATGCGCGGCCCAACACCGGTGCGGCGGGGAACACATCATCGGCAGCTGCCGGTGCCTGTGCGATATCGAGCTGGAAGGCCAGCGGCTGGCGGATATCGGTGGGTACGGTACGAACATGCACGGTGCCGCGGCGTTCGCCTGCATCGAAGTACCAGCCTTCCGGCGCGGCCTGCCACGAGGCGGCATCTGTGAGCATCGGCAGCGCGCGGCCATCAAGAATTACCGCTGCCGGCTTCTGCCGGCTGAGTACGCGCAGCGCGTAGCGGCGCTGTGCCAGCTGCCCCTGGTACTGACCGCGCACGCCATCGATGTTCACCTGCACCCGGCCACTGCCCTGCGCCGGGGCCTGCATGGTGACCTGCTGCTGGCTGGATTCGCCCTTCTCGTAGCGCCGCGTGTTGCCGTCGTCTTCGTACAGCGTGTACTGCGAGCTGCCCTGCGGGTAGAGGTCGAAGGTGACCTCATCCAGCGGTTTCTGGCCGTCGTACAGCATCTCCGGATACATCGGCACGATGGCACCGGCCCGCACGAACACGGGGATTGTTGCCAGATCGACCGGCCGGTCCAGCTGACGGCCTTCGGCACCGGCCTGCAGCGCGCGGCCATCCCAGTAATCGATCCAGCGGCCCTGCGGCAGGTGGATGTCGCGGCGCCAGCCACGGCTGGCGGCCTGGCTGCGGTACACCGGCGCCACGAGCAGGTCGCGGCCGAGCAGGAACTGGTACTTCCAGGTTTCGTTCCACGCATTGGGGTCCTGCGGGTAATCCCACATCAGCGCGCGCAGGATCGGCGCGCCGGTCGTCGCCGCGTCGTGTGCCAGCCCGTACATGTACGGGGTCATGCGCATTTTCAGCTTGAGGTAATCGCGGTTGACGCTGCGGTAGGGCTCGTCGAACCACCACGGGTGCTTGCGCGCACTGCCCGACCAGCCCGACATGCCCATCAGCACCGGGGTGAAGCTCTTCCACTGCAGGTCGCGGGTGAACGTTTCGGCGCTGCCGCCGAAGATCGCATCCACATCGCCACTGGCGTAGGCCATGCCCGAAAGGCCCGATCCGACCAGGGTGGGAATGTGCCAGCGGATGTAATCCCAACTGCTGCTCTGGTCGCCGGTCCAGGCGACCGCATAGCGCTGGATGCCGGCCCAGCCCATCACCGTCCACAGGAACGGGCGCGAATCGGAGTTGTGCAGGATGCCGTTGAACGCGGACTGGTTGGCATCCATCGCGAACTGGTAGCCCTTGCCGGTCCAGGCCACGTCCAGCTTCTGCACGCGGCTGCCGGCGGTGCCGACTTCCCAGGCGATCTTGTCCACGCCGTTCTCGGTCCACAGCCCGGTCTTGAAGCCGTAGCCAGCCAGGCCCTTCACCGTTTCCGGCAAGGCCTTGTAGCCGCAGCCGTAGCCGTCGTTGGGCAGGATCCAGCCGCCGGGCATGTCGTGCGCGCGGTACTGTTTTGCCACGCTGTCGACCACGTCCGGGGTGGTGCCGGTGGGGCCATCGCTCCAGCCTTCGGGCACGCTGCCGGGCTTCTTGATGTTGTCGCCATCGTTGTAGCAGTCGGCATCGCCGTACGAGAACGCCCAGCGCGGCAGCAAGGCGGCGCGTCCGGTCAGTGCGGTGTAGCGGTCCAGCAGCGCGGGCAGGCCGGCGCCGACGAAGTAGTAGGCATCGAAGCGGTCTTCGCGGTGCAGCAGCGTGGCCTGGTCGGCCTGGCGCAGGTCGTAGCTGCCATCGCTCCAGGTGTTGCGCAGCATGCCCCAACCGCGTGAGCTGAGCAGCATCGGCGCCGGGTTGGGGCGGTCGCCCTCTTCCCAGCCACCGGAGTAGGAGACCTCCAGCTCACGCCCCTTGAAAGCGAAGCGCCCGTTCTGCTGGCCACCGCCGACGAACTGTTCGTCGGCCTGGCTGCTCAGGACCTGCACGCTCTGTGCGGTATCCAGGTCCAGCGGCTGCAGTTCGCGCCACAGCGGCACGTCCTTGCCGGCCTCGCGCCGGTCCAGTGCCAGGCGCAGCGGCTGGCGCTGGATGTGCAGCACCAGCGCATCGGTGCGGATGCGCACTTCGTTGCCGTCTTCTTCCAGCTGGAATGGCACGGCCGCAGTAGCCTGCGGCAGCACGATGGGGGCGGCCTTGTCGCCGGCCGGCAGCAGTTTGCCGGTGCGGCTGGCCTGCACGCGCAGCAGGTCGGGGCGCAGCAGGTCCACGCGCACGGTCATGCCGTTATCGGTGGTCAGCGTCCAGGCAGTGGCCGACGCGGCCGGCTCGGCACGTAGTGCGCTCAGGTTGCCCAACGGCGCTGCCAGCGCCGGCGTGGCGGCCAGCAGCGACAGAAGAGAGATGGCCAGTACGGTGCGTCGACAACGGGTAACCACTTCGCCCCCAAAGCCCGCGTTCGGCGGGTGTCCGAAACCAGTGCGGCCGACTATGGAGCAGGCGATCGAAAGATGTCAAGAAATTGAAAAGAAAAAAGATTAGAAATTCTATCAAAACGAAAGATGATGCAAAGCACCACTTTCTTTCTGCCGGCTGAATGCGATGATTTTTCCGTTGCAGAACGCGCAGATAGACACGGTCAATCGCGCAAGAACCGACAGCAATAGTGAGGAATGTGATCCATATATCTTATTTTAATCTTTCGATATTTGACATTTCGAAAGAAAACGCTGATCGTGCGGTCGCCCAACAGGAATAGCGAATGGACGTCACTCTGCTCCCCGATATGCCCGCCTGGCAGCGCCTGGGTGGCGCGCACACCGCAGAAGAGATCGCGCAGCAACCGGCCCTCTGGTCGGCATTGGCCGACGTGCTGGAGGCCGCCCGCGAGCGCATCGACGCGTTCCTGGGTGACGCGCTGCGCCAGCCGGGCCAGCGGGTCATCTTCACCGGCGCCGGCAGTTCGGGCTTCATCGCCGAGATGGTCGCCGACCAGATCAATGCGCAGTGGCCGGCAGAGGTCCGCGCCATCCACACCACCAGCCTGCTCACCCACCCGGCGCTGTACCTGCAGCGCGACCGCCCGACCCTGCTGGTGTCGTTCGGGCGCAGCGGCTCCAGCCCGGAAAGCGTGGCGGCGGTGGACCTGGTGCGGGCGCAGGTGGACGACGCGCGCTTCCTGGACATCACCTGCAATGCCGATGGCGCGTTGGCACAGCGCGGCCAGGGCCGCAGCGACACGCTGTCGCTGCTGATGCCGCCGGCCAGCTGCGACCGCGCCTTTGCCATGACCAGCAGCCTGAGCTGCATGCTGCTGGCCGCGTTGAGCGTGTTCGATGGCGCGCCGTGGGCCGAGCGCATCGCGCGCCTGCGCAGCCTGGCCGAGCGCGGTACACAGGCCGTAAACAACTGGGACGCGCCGGTCGCAGCGCTCGCGCGTACCGATATCTCGCGGGTGATCTACCTGGGCAGTGGCCCGCTGGAAGCGACCGCGCGCGAAGCGGCGCTGAAAGTGCTGGAACTCACTGCCGGCCGGGTGCTGGCGCTGGCCAACACCCCGCTTGGGTTCCGCCACGGGCCGAAATCCACGCTCAATGGCACCACGCTGGTGGTGGTGCTGCGCAGCGCGCAGCCGCTGGCGCGACGCTACGAGCAGGACCTGCTGGAAGAGCTGCGCCGCGATGGCATCGCCGCCCGCGTGATCTCGGTCGGCCCGGCCGGCAGCGACAGTGCCGATGGCGATTTCCTGCTTGAGGTACCTGCCCTGCCCGATCCGTGGCTGGCCCCGCTGTGGCTGGTGATGGCGCAGTGCTTCGCGCTGCAGCGTTCGGCCGCGCTCGGCCTGACCCCGGACAACCCCTTCCCGGATGGCACGGTCAACCGCGTGGTGCAGGGCGTGACGATCCACGACCATGGCTGAGCAGCGCATGCAGACCTGGTACGGCATCGATATCGGCGGCACCAAGATTGAACTGGTGGCCTGCGACGCTGCGCTGAACGTGCATTATCGCCAGCGCGTGGCGACGCCCACGAGTGACTACGCGGCCTTTGTGGCTGCCGTCGGCCAGCTGGTCGACGATGCGGATGCCGCGCTGGGCACGCGTTCCGTTGCGGTAGGCTTGGGCCTGCCCGGCGTGCGCGATCGCGACAGCGGCCGCCAGTTGAGCGCCAACGTGCCCGCGCTGAGCGGCCACACGGTGGGGCATGACCTGGAAGCACGGCTGCAGCGCCCGCTGGCACTGGGTAACGACCTGCAGTGTTTTGCCCTTTCCGAAGCGCACGACGGCGCCGCCGCCGGCTACCCCAGCATGTTCGGGGTGATCCTCGGCACCGGCGCGGGCGGTGGCTACTGCCTGGGCGGAAAGCTCGTCGCGGGCAACAACGGCATTGCCGGTGAGTGGGGCCACTGGAGCCTGCCGGCCACGCTGCAGCTGCGCCATGACCTGCCGCTGCTGGACTGCGGCTGCGGGCTGCGCGGCTGCCTGGAGCGCTATGTCTCCGGCAGCGGCCTGGCGTTGATCCATGAACGCCATGGCGGCCTGGCCTGCGACGCCACCGCCGTGGTGGAGCAGGCGCAGGCCGGCGATCCGATCGCGCTGCAGGCGCTGGCCATCCACCGCGACCTTCTCGGCTACAGCTTCGCCAGCCTGATCCTGGCGCTGGACCCGCACGTGATCGTGCTGGGGGGTGGGCTGTCGAAACTGGAGCAGCTGTACCGCGACCTGCCTGCCGCCATTGCGCCCTACCTGTTCAACGGGGTGCGGATGCCGCCGATCCTGCCGCCAGCCTTCGGCGATGCCGGCGGTGCACGCGGCGCGGCGCTGCTGGCGCGCCAGCACCATCCCGCGCCCTGAATCCCTTCTTTCCGTTCCGCTGCACCTGGAGTGTTGCCATGTCTGCCGTCCAATCGTTGATCGCCGCCCATCGCCAGGGCCAGCCCGTTGGCCTGTACAGCGTGTGCTGCAGCAACGAGCAGGTGCTGCTGGCCGCCATGCAGGTCGCGCGCGAACACGACACGGTGCTGCTGATCGAAGCCACCTCCAACCAGGTGGACCAGTTTGGCGGCTACACCGGCATGACCCCGCCGCAGTACCGCGATTACGTGCTGCAGCTGGCGCGAAGCCAGGGCTTCCCGGCGGAGCGGCTGATCCTGGGCGGCGACCATCTCGGCCCGAACGCCTGGCAGAAGGGGCCGGCCGACGTCGCGATGGCCAACGCGCGCACGCTGGTTGCCGCCTACGTGGCCGCCGGCTTCCACAAGATCCACCTGGACTGCAGCATGTCCTGCGCCGACGACCCGACCCCGCTGCCGGATGCGGTCGTGGCCGCGCGCTCGGCCGAACTGGCGCGCATTGCCGAACGCACGGCCGCGGAGAACGGGCTGCCGCCACCGGTCTACGTGATCGGTACCGAAGTGCCTGTTCCCGGTGGCGAAGCCTCCCTGGAAGGTGGCTTGGCCGTGACCACGCCCACCGCTGCCGCCGTCACGCTGGCGATTCACCGCGAGGCATTTTCCGCACCGGACCTGTTGCCGGCCTGGGAGCGCGTGATCGCCATGGTGGTGCAGCCCGGCGTGGATTTCGACCACAGCAGCGTGCACCACTACGACCCGGCCGCCGCCCGCGAGCTCTCGGCGTTCGTGGAAACCCAGCCGCGCATCGTGTTCGAAGCCCATTCCACCGATTACCAGACCGAAGCCGGCCTGCATGCGCTGGTGCGCGACCACTTCGCCATCCTCAAGGTGGGCCCGGCGGCGACCTACGCGTTCCGCGAGGCGGTGTTCGCGCTGGCGATGATCGAACGCGAGCTCCTTCCCGGTGAGGAAGCGTCACGGATCATCGAGGTCCTGGACCGCTGCATGCTCGACAAGCCGGCCAGCTGGGCCAGCTACTACCAGGGCGATGCGCACGAACAGCGCCTGCTGCGCGCCTATTCCCTGAGCGACCGCAGCCGCTACTACTGGGGCGAACCGGACGTGCAGGCCGCGCTGACCACCCTGGTCGACAACCTCACCCGCCAGGCACCCCCGCTCATGCTGCTCAGCCAGTACCTGCCCGAACAGCTGCGCGCGGTGCAGGCAGGTGAGCTGGCGGCCGAACCGCTGGCGCTGATCCGGCACAAGGTGGGGCTGCGCCTGGCGGAATACGCCCGGGCTTGCGCTCGCAATGCGTTCGGTGCGGATAACGAAGCTTTTTCTGCCACGGAGCTTTCGGAACGGTAAGCTTCGGCTTTCCTTCCGAACGGAATCGCCCCATGCGCAACACACGGCAGCGCCGCCAACAGATCCTGCAGTTGCTCGTCGAACACGGCAACGTGCAGGTCAGCGAACTGGTGGAGCGCTTCGGCGTCTCGGCAGTGACCATCCGCGCCGACCTGACCCACATCGAAGCGCAGGGCCTGGCCACGCGTACCCACGGCGGCGCCACCTTGGTGCGCAAGCCACCGCTGGAGCAGGACATCCATGAAAAGGACACGCTGAACCTGCCGCTGAAAGACAGCATCGGCGCGCATGCCGCGCGGCTGGTGCGCGCTGGCGACAACATCATCATCGATTCCGGCTCCACCACCATGACGCTGGCGCGCCACCTGCGCGAACACCGCGACGTGACGGTGATGACCAACGGGCTGAACATCGCCTGGGAGCTGGCCAATGCACCGGGGGTGGAACTGCTGCTCACCGGGGGCCTGCTGCGCAAGCAGTCACTGTCGCTGCAGGGCAGCCAGGCCGAGGCCAGCCTCAATACCTACAGTTTCGACACCCTGTTCCTGGGCGTGGACGGGCTGGACCTGCAGTTCGGGCTCACCACCCACCATGAAGCCGAGGCCCGCCTCAACCACCGCATGGTGGAGCGCGCACGGCGCGTGGTGGTGCTCACCGACGCCTCCAAGTTCGGCCACGTCAGCCTGCACCGCATCGCCCGCCTGGACCAGGTCCATACCATCATCACCGACGCCAGCATCGATGCGGAGTACCTGGAAGGGCTGCAGAAGCTGGGCATCGAAGTGATCATTGCCGAGTCGCCGCCTTGAACCCGGTTTCCACCCTGCATGGCCGCGTGCTGACCCCGTCCGGGTGGGTGCGCGGCGACATCGCCTTTGACCAGCGCATCGTGTCGATCAACAGCGTCCACGCTGACCCGCGTGGCGATGAGAAAGTGCCGCTTATCCTGCCCGGCTTCATCGACCTGCATGTGCATGGCGGTGCCGGGGTGGACATCATGCAGGGCGGAGATACCGCGCAGACGGTGGCACGCGCGCACGCGCGGCATGGCACCACCGCGCTGCTGGGCACCACCATGACCGCCGAGGCAGGCGACATCGTGCGTGCGCTGCAGGGCCTGTCCACCGCGATTGCGCAGCGCGATACCGGCATGGCGCGCGTGCTGGGCGTGCACCTGGAAGGCCCGTTCATCAGCGCCGAGCGCCTGGGTGCGCAGCCGCCGCTGGTGGTGGAAGCCACGCTGGAGGATGTGCGCCGCCTGCACGCCCTCGCACCGATCAAGGTGCTGACCCTGGCACCGGAAATCGGCCAGCACCTTGCATTGATCCCCGCATTGAACACGCTCGGCATCCGCGTGCAGCTGGGCCACAGCGCAGGCAGCTACGAGCAGGGCGTGGCCGCGCTGGAGGCAGGCGCCGCCGGCTTCACCCATCTGTTCAACGGCATGACCGGCGTGGAACACTACCACCCCGGCATCGCCACGGCGGCGCTGGCGCATGCCGAGTACGCCGAACTCATTCCCGACCTCCAGCACGTGCACCCCGGCGCGATCCGCACCGCGCTGCGCGCGATTCCGCGCCTGTACTGCGTGACCGACGCCACCGCGGCCACCGGCATGCCCGATGGCGAATACGCACTCGGCGTGCAGCGCGTGCACAAGTGCCTGGGCTGCGTGCGCCTGGAAAGTGGCTCGCTGGCCGGCAGCGCGCTGACCATGGACCAGGCACTGCGCAACCTGGTTGCGCTGGGTCTGGCGTTGGATGACGCATCCAACCGCGTTTCACGCTACCCCGCCGACTATCTGGGCCTGGATGACCGCGGCCGCCTGCAACCGGGCGCGTGGGCGGACCTGGTCGTGCTCGACCATGACCTGCGCGTGCAGCAGGTAGTGGTGGAAGGCGAACGCATCACGCTTGACTGAGTGATTCCGCGCCCCGTGCGGCGCGTTCCAACGTAGACAGGACCGCACCATGAACGACGCTTCCGCCGTGATGCCCGTGCCCGCTTCCGCCAACGCGCCGCGTTGGCCGGTGCGCTATCTGCTCTTCATCGGCGGCATGGGCGGCCTGCTCTACGGCATCGACATCGGCATCATCGCCGGCGCCCTGCCCTACCTCGAGGCCACGGCCACCGCCAGCTGGCACCTGACCACGCAGCAGCTCGGCTTCGTGGTGGCCGCGGTGCTGCTGGGCAGCGTGCTGTCCTCGCTGTTTGCCGGCGCCGTGGCCGACCTGATCGGCCGGCGCGGCGCGATGGTGCTGGCCGGCGTGTTGTTCACCGCCAGCATTCCGGTGATGGCGCTGTCCGAAGGCTATGGACCGCTGTTGATGGGGCGCCTGTTGCAGGGCATCAGCGGTGGCCTGATCGGCGTGGTGGTGCCGCTGTACCTCGCCGAAGTGTTGAGTCCCGAACGGCGCGGGCGTGGCGCGGCGATGTTCCAACTGCTGCTCACCATCGGACTGGTACTGGCGGCGGTGATCGGGCTGTATCACGCCCACAGCGTGGACGCCGCCACTGCCGCCGTGCGCCACCTGCCGGGCGAGGAGCAGCAGCGCCTGTTGTTTGCGGTGAAGGATCACGCCTGGCGCACCATCTTCTGGAGTTGCCTGCTGCCCGGGTTGGTGTTCACCGGCGGCGCGTTGCTGATCAGCGAATCGCCCCGCTGGCTGGTGCGGCGCGGCCGCATTGAGAAAGCACGCAGCGCCCTGCAGCGCACGGTGGCGCCGGCGGAGGTGGAAGCCACGCTGGCACGCATGCAGGCACCCGATGCACCGGCCAGCGATGGCAGCCCGGCCAGGCGCGATCCGCTGCTGAGCCGCCGCTATGTGTGGCCCTTCGTGCTGGCCTGCCTGGTGCTGGCCTTCACCCAGGCGACCGGCATCAACTCGGTACTGGCCTATGCGGTGAACATCCTCCACCAGGCCGGGCTGCCCGGCGCGGTGGCCAACTGGGCCGATGTCTCCATCAAGGTGCTCAATGCGCTGATGACCATCGTCGCGCTGGTGCTGGTGGATCGCAAGGGCCGCAGGTTCCTGTTGATGCTGGGCACCGGCGGCATCACCCTCGCGCTGCTGGGCGCCGCGCTGCTGTTCGTTCGCAGCGAACACGGGCGGTTGGATGTACAGCCCGCGCTGCAGCAGCAGGTGTACGGGCAGTCGCTGTCGCTGCCGATGGATGCCGCACAGTGGCGCCGGCTGGATGGCAACGCCGACGGTCAGCCGCTGCAGCTCACGGTGTCCTACGCCTACGGCGGCTTCAGCAACGTGCGTTCGCTGCGCAGCGACAACCCCATCGACGCCACGCTGCAGATCCGCCGCGAAGACGCGGTGTCGGCTGACAGCGTGATCGGCGCGTTCTTCCGCCGCCTCAACCTCAACCCGTTCCCGGATCCGGCCGCCGCCGTGAAGGCACCGCTGGTGATCGAGCGCGCGGTCATCGGCCCGGTGCCCTCGCCCACGCACGGCTGGCTGGTGGCCGGCTGCATCCTGCTGTTCGTGGCGTTCTTCGCGGTGGGCCCGGGCGTATGCGTGTGGCTGGCGCTGTCGGAGCTGATGCCTACCCGCATCCGCTCCAACGGCATGAGCATCGCGCTGCTGATCAACCAGTTCGTATCCACGGTGATCGCGGCGATCTTCCTGCCCACGGTGGGCCACCACGGCTACGCCAGCATGTTCTTCTTCTGGGCCGGCTGCACGCTGCTGTACTTCCTGGTGGCCGCGTTCCTGCTGCCGGAAACCAAGGGCAAGACGCTGGAGGAGATCGAAGCGCGGTTCCGCTAGACAGCGCTACGGTCGCCCGGTGATCCGGGTAACCAGCGCGGTGGCTTCGTCCGCCTCAAGGCCCGAGGTCATCATGCTCTCGCCGAAGGGGCCGCTGAGGTTCGCCCGGGAGATCGGTTCGCCATCGACGGTGAGCACCATCGTCCGTCCGACCAGGCGCTCGGTGGCGCTGTGGATGCGGGGCGCGGCGGCGTCGGTGAACGCGTAGTACACGTTGGCCTTTCCGTCCTCGTTGACCTCCTGGCGCACGCTGGCAATCGCGCCGGTCGTGAACACGGGCGGGTTGGCCAGCTTGACGGTCTCCCCGTGTGCGAAGCGGACCTCGACACCCGGCTCTCCTTCCTTGGCGACCGGGCGCATTTCGATGCGTACATCGGCGAGCGGCGGGTTGCCCTGCGCTGCAGGGTTCAACGCCGCGTCGTTGTGCTGGTTGCATGCCGTGGCCAGCAGCAGGCTCGCTGCCGCCAGGCTCCATCGCCATCCGTTGCGCATTGCCGTACTCCCATTGTTTGAAGCATTGTGGCCCGAACCGGAGCCGTCAGCGCAACTTCCTGAGCCGGAACGCCACCACGACCTGAAGTACACCGTAGATCAGGCTGCCGATACCGATCCACAGCGTGGTCACCGCCACCCCGCCGAGCGGGTTGCCGAACATCATGACGCCCAGCACGATGGCCAGTACGCCGCTGACGATCAGCAGCCATTCGCCTTCGATCTGCCTGCGTACGCGGATGGCAAACACGATGCGGTACACACCGGCCAGTATCAGCCAGATCGCCAGCAGCAGCACCAGCACCTTGGCGGTCACCAGCGGGTTGATCACTGCCAGCGCGCCAAAACCGATCGAGGCCAGCGCGTAGACCAATGCCCAGCCGCGCGGCGCGCCGCTGTTGCCGCTGAATGCCGCGAACAGGCTGACCAGTCCTTCCACCAGCGCCATCACGCCGATGGCCCAGGCCAGCCCGGCGGCGGCGGACAGCGGCCGGGCGATGGCGATCAGGCCGAAGCCGATGGCGATCAGGCCATACAGCAGCACCACCCACCAGCTGCGGCCCACCAACGACAACAGCGACGTAGTGCGCAGTTCCGGAGCCTGGCTCATGACGGTGTTCCTGGGAGGAGAGTCAACCGCGATGCTAGGCCCGCCCCGTGTGCAGGCGGCGGCAAGGTGTCACGGCGCCCGGGCGCAGACCCACAGCATGGCCTCCTGCAGGCCGGACCGGCGCAGCGCCCTCACGGCGGCGTCGAGGGTGGCCCCGGTGGTCATCACATCATCCACGAGGATCAGCCGGGACGGCGGGGTGGCCCGCACGGCGAAGGCGCCTTTGAGGTTCTGGCGACGTGCGTCCGCGTCCAGCGTGGATTGAGCCAGGGTCGCCCGGCTGCGGCACAGCCCGGTCCAGAGCGGCAACTGGAGCTCCCGCGCCAACGGGCGGGCCAGTTCCCGGGCCTGATCGTAGCCCCGCTCGCGAAGGCGGCGCCCATGCAGCGGCATTGGCAGCAGCGGGTACTCCGCGAAGTCCGGCACGGCGTGCAGCATCAGCTGCGAGAGCAGCCGCCCGGCGGCCAGGTCCTGGTGGAACTTGAAGCGCAGCACCAGCCGGTCGATCGGCGGCGCATACAGGAAGGTCGCCGCCGCGCCGGCCTGCCGCGGCGGCTCGGCCAGGCAGGCACCGCACACCTTGGCCGGTTCATCGGGCGGCAGCGGCAGCGCGCACAACGGGCAGGCATGGTCGTTCCACGGAAGCTCGGCGTAGCAGGCGGCACACAGATCCAGCACGTCATTTCCCGGATTGGCGCAGACCACGCAGCGTAGCGGCAGCGCCTGCAATGTCAGCCACGAAAGTGCATCAAGCAGTTTTGGGAACATGCAGTTGGTCCAACCTGGCCCGGCCGCCCAGCTTCTGGGCCGCGCCCAAATGGCGGTATCAGGACAGTTCCCTACCGAGCGTCACGGAGGTCCGTGCGCGCAGTCTCAACGGCGACAATCTCAGCGGTGAGGGTCGATGACAGCATCCATTCGATCGATCTCGCCTCGCGTGGCGCCGTGCGCGCGTGCCACGCCGCGCCACGTTTCTACAACGCGGCGCACTTCAGCTTCGATGCCAGCCGCTCGTTCTGAGGTCAGCTGGTAGTACGCCGCGGTCGCCATTACATGTCCCGTGCTGGGAGTAGGGTCTGCAGCATCGAGTGCAAGCACATGGGTCTCGCTTGCCGTATTCGGATTGATGTCGTAAGCCGGAGAGAGCACCCAGCCTGTCTGTCTGCGGATGAAACCATGGTTGCGCAGGTGGTCGTCGCGATTGCCGATGAGTACGTTGAACAGCACTCTTCGGAACAGTTGCTCCAGATCCTCCACGATCTGACCTTGGGCTCCACTTTCTTCGATGATACCCGCGAGATCCAGATAGCTGTGGTCTTCGCTGTGCTCGGCGTCGAGCAGGGTGTGTGCGGACGCAAAGTAGATGCGATCGTTCCCGGTCCTGTCGAAACGTTTGACTGCGAAGGTATGTCCCCGGGGCGAGAGGTTCAAAAGCGCTGCCGGCGGCATGACGACACCCGCTGCGGTGGCGAGTTCGTAGGTGATGTATTCCCAAAGGCCAACGTCATGACCATCGTCGCGGCCGGGAAACTTTGCCAGCCACAACGAGCCGTCGGCGTCCTGGTAACCCGCCTTGGGCCGTGCCCCGCCAAGCGAAGCGCCGGGTGCGACCAGTTGCGCCAACCCGTGGTCCTCCTCGTCCCGGGTCAGCTTGGCTCCAGACTCGATCTTGCCCGCAATGCTCTCCAGCCGACGCAGATCGGTGATGGGAGGTGTAGAAGGATGGACGGATGCCAACCAGGTTCGCGTGTCGGGGTCGCACAACCGGATGGCGCCCATGCGGGTCGCGTCATCCACACCCATCAGGTAGTCCCACGCACGCAGGCTTTTGAGTTTTTCACCTTCGCGACGGGCCCTTGCTGCCTCACGGCGGTCCATCAGCAGTCGCCCCCATCGATCAGGCGCGCTGTCGTGGAAAGCCGGAGACACCTCTCCTGCATCTCTACGGGCATACTGCCGGCCCTCTACGAGCGGCAGATTTCCATCGAGCGCAAACGGGTTGATGCCCATTGCCCCACTCAACCAGAGGTCGGTGTACTCAAAGGCGACGATGTCGCCTGCCCGGCCTGCGCTCTTGCTGAGCCAGCCCAGCTGCACGGGACGGCAAAGCGCTGGCGCATCCAGCCAGACCTCCCGGTCAACCTGCTCAGACGCTGCCATCGCTATTTGCCGCCACGAGGTTTCGAGCCTCGCACGGGAATGGCCGGAACGTTGATCGGCGACGGTCTGCGGCTGGCGCGCAGTGCGTACCTTTCAGCTTCCGGCTCTGCTACCGCGTGGGTCTGGGGCAGTGGAGCTGCGGTCAGTGCCTGCGGGAGGACCGCGTGGGCGGGCTTACGCTGCCTGGAGGAGGGCCGCCGCAGACTGCGGGTGGCCAGCTGCAGCCCCACGTCATCATCTGCCGCGATCCTGTCGATGTCCTGGTCGAGCCCAAGCGTCGACAACACCCGCAACACGGTTGAAAGGCTGGTACTGGGATCGCCTGCTTCAAGCTTGCCGATCGTGGTCCGATCAACGCCTACGCGTTCGGCAAGGTTGACCTGTGTCATCCCCCTTGCGACCCGGGCGGTACGAAGCCGCTGCCCCAGCGCTTCGATGCGTTTGGCGTGTTGCGGCCTGACAGCGGGCACTCGCTTTGCCATGTCAAATATATCCATCACTTAGCGGGATTACGTTGCTTTTATCTCACATTCTGAGCGCATGAGCCAATTAGCCGCGCTGATGTAGCATTAAAGCTACATAACATCTATTTAGGTTGCTTTTATTCATCATACAGATACCTCCGCGCAGCCATGTAAACCATTGATAGATCCTGCAGGTTGACAGTCTGCGCTGCGTTTCACCAGACTGCCGCCCCTTCGTTCTCCAATCTGTCAGGACACTCCCATGGCTTCTGTCATCCGCCACGACTGGCACCCCGAGGAGCTGCTGGCGCTGTTCGAGCTGCCCTTCCCGGAGCTGCTGTACCGGGCGGCGGGCGTCCACCGGGAGCACTTTGATCCCACCGAGGTGCAGGTCTCGACCCTGCTCTCGGTCAAGACCGGCGGCTGCCCGGAGGACTGCGCGTACTGCCCGCAGGCCCAGCGCTACGACACCGGGTTGAGCGCACAGAAACTGATGGCCACCGACGACGTGGTCGCCAAGGCCCGCCAGGCCAAGGCCGCCGGGGCGTCGCGGTTCTGCATGGGCGCGGCGTGGCGGTCGCCCAAGGACCGCGACATCCCCAAGGTGGCGGCGATGATCCGCGAGGTGAAGGCACTGGGGCTGGAAACCTGCGCCACGCTGGGCATGCTCGACGGCGCGCAGGCCGCGGCCCTGCGCGAGGCCGGGCTGGACTACTACAACCACAACCTGGATACCGCGCCGGATTACTACGACTCGATCATCCACACCCGCCAGTACCAGGACCGGCTGGATACCCTGCAGCACGTTCGCGAGGCCGGGCTGAAGACCTGCTGCGGCGGCATCGTCGGCATGGGCGAAACCCGCGCGCACCGCGCCGGGCTGCTGCTGGCGCTGGCCAACCTGCCGGCGCACCCCGATTCGGTGCCGATCAACCGGCTGGTGCAGGTGGCCGGCACGCCGCTGCATGGCAGTGCCGAACTGGACCCGTTCGAGTTCGTGCGGATGATCGCCGTGGCCCGCATCGTGATGCCCAAGGCAATGGTGCGGCTGTCGGCCGGGCGCGAAGCAATGAGCGATGAGCTGCAGGCGCTGTGCTTCCTGGCCGGGGCCAACTCGATCTTTTACGGCGAAAAACTGCTGACCACCGGCAACCCGGATACCGAGCGCGACTTGGCCCTGTTCAGCCGGCTGGGTCTGCGCCCGATGGCGGTGCAGGTGGAGGCGGCCGGGCATGACCACCCCGGCACCGTGCATGCCGACATCACCTGTGGCGCTGGTTGCGGACAAGCGGCCTGAGCCCTGCCCCGGGCGGTGCAGCGCAGCGCCCGGCAACCGGGTACGCTAGCTGCCCTGCCAGCCCATGACATTGACGACCATGGCCCGTACCGACCTGCACGACCGCATCCAGTCCCAGCGCAAGCTTCGCGAAGCGCAGGGCCGTATCCGCGTGCGCCGCACGGTAACCCGGCGCGATGGCGTGCGCCTGGAGGTCAATGGCCAGTGGCTCACCGGCTTCTGCAGCAATGACTATCTGGGCCTGTCCCAGCAGTTTGGCGTGGTCAGCGCGCTGCAGGATGCCGCCGCGCGCGAAGGCGCCGGGGCGGGCGCCTCACACCTGATCTGCGGCCACCATGCGCTGCATGAAGCGCTGGAACAGGAAGTGGCCGACTGGTTGGGCTACCCGCGTGCGCTGCTGTTTGGCAGCGGCTTTGCCGCCAACCTGGCGGTGCAGCAGGCACTGCTCAGCGAAGAAGACGATGTGTGCGTGCAGGACCGGCTCAACCACGCCAGCCTGCTCGATGCCGCGCGCCTGGCCGGCTGCCGCCTGCGCCGCTACCCGCACCTGGATACCGAAGGCGCGCTGCGCCAGCTCAAGCACGCGCCCGACGGCGCGGCGATGCTGGTCACCGATGGTGTCTTCAGCATGGATGGCGACATCGCCCCGCTGCGCTCGCTCTCGCTGGTGGCGCGCATGCAGGAAGCGGTGTTGTACGTGGACGACGCACACGGCGTGGGCGTGATCGGCGAGCACGGCCGCGGCTGCGTGGCCGACGCCGGGCTGGGCGTGGCCGACGTGCCGCTGCAGCTGGTCACGCTGGGCAAGGCCTTGGGTGGCAGTGGCGCGCTGGTGGTGGGCGACGAGGCGATGATCCAGCACCTGGCCGAAACCGCACGCCCCTACATCTACACCACGGCGGTGCCGCCGGCGCAGGCGGCTGCGGCATTGGCCGCCGTGAAGCTGGCACGCCGCGACGACTGGCGCCGCGAGAAGCTGGCCGAACTGGTCGGCGTGTTCCGTGCCGGCGCGCGCCAGCATGGGCTGGAACTGATGCCCTCCGATACGCCGATCCAGCCGCTGCTGTGCGGGGCCGAATCGACGGTGATGGGCCTGTCGGCCGCGCTGGAAGCGGCTGGTTTCCTGGTCAGCGCGATCCGTCCGCCGACCGTGCCCGAGGGCAAGGCACGCCTGCGCGTGACCCTGTCGGCGCTGCACACGGTGCCGGAAGTACGTGCGCTCACCGATGCCATCGCCCACGCACGCGACCAGGTGCTGCGCCAGCAGGCACTGGATGCGCTGAGCGCGTGATGCACGGCGGTTGGGTGTGAGCATGCATATCGAGGTGGTCGGCAGCGGGCCGGCGCTGGTACTGATCCACGGGTGGGCCCTGCATGGCGGTGTGTTCGCGCCGCTGGTCGAGCGGCTCTCAGCGCAGTTCGAGCTGCACCTGGTCGACCTGCCCGGGCACGGCAACAGCCGCGACGATGCCACCCCGCTGCGCCTGCCGTTCGTGGTCGGTGCGATTGCCGCCGCGACCCCGCCGGCCGTGTGGTGTGGCTGGTCGCTGGGTGGGCTGTTCGCGCTGCATGCGGCGGCCACGCTGCCCAAGGTGCGTGGGCTGGCGATGATCGCGGCCACACCGCGCTTCGTGCGTGGCGAGGACTGGCCATACGCCGTGGAAACCGCCGTCTTCGAACAGTTCGGCCAGGACCTGGCGCAGGACTATCGCGGTACGCTGGAGCGCTTCCTGGCCCTGGATGCGATGGGCTCCGAACACGCCCGGCAGGAACTGCGCAGCCTGCGCGCGGCGCTGGTAGCGCGCGGTGAGCCCGCCCCGCGTGCCCTGCAGGAAGGCCTTCGCCTGCTGGAAAGCGCTGACCTGCGTGGCGCCCTGCCCCGCCTGCCCGTGCCCAGCCTGTGGTTGGCCGGTCAGCGCGACCGGCTGGTGTCGGCGCGGGCGATGCAGGCCGCTGCCGCGCTCGCACCGCGTTCCAGCGTGCATGTAGTGGCCCATGGCGGACACGCGCCGTTCCTCGGCCACACCGACGAGGTGGCGGCGCAGCTGCAACACTTTGTTGCCTCGCTTTCCTGACCCACCGGCGCGCGCATCGCCGATCATGTACGCCTGTCCCCCACTACGGAACTGATGCATGGACCTTGGAATCGCCGGCCGCTGGGCCCTCGTCTGCGCTGCCAGCAAAGGCCTGGGACTGGGCTGCGCCCGCGCGCTGGCGCGCGAGGGCGTGAACGTGGTGATCGCCGCCCGGGGGGAGGAAGCCCTCGCCCACGCCGGTGAAGAACTCCGGGCGCTGCCGGGCGCCGGCAAGGTGATCACGGTGGTCGCCGATGTCACCACCGAAGCCGGCCGTGCGGCGGCGCTGGCCGCCTGCCCGCAGGTGGACATCCTGGTCAACAACGCCGGTGGGCCGCCGGCAGGCGACTTCCGCCAGTTCGAGCGCGAGGACTGGATCGCTGCGCTGGACGCGAACATGCTGGCGCCGATCGCGCTGATCCGTGCCACCGTGGATGGCATGATCGAACGTGGCTTCGGGCGCGTGGTCAACATCACCTCCTCGTCGGTGAAGGCACCCATCGACATCCTGGGCCTGTCCAATGGCGCGCGCTCGGGCCTGACCGGCTTCGTCGCCGGGCTGGCGCGCCGCACCGTGGCCCACAACGTCACGCTCAACAACCTGCTGCCCGGCCAGTTCGACACCGACCGGCTGCGCGGCAACTTCGCCTACATGGCGCAGCAGCAGGGCGTGGATGCGGGGCAGATCGCCGAGCGCAAGCGCACCCACATTCCGGCCGGGCGCTTCGGCACCGCCGATGAATTCGGCGCGGCGTGCGCGTTCCTGTGCAGTGCGCAGTCGGGTTACATCACCGGGCAGAACCTGTTGATTGATGGCGGGGCTTACCCCGGTACGTTCTGAGTTTCCGGCGCGCGACCAACGGTCGTGCGCTACCGCATAGTGAGCCTTACATGACCGCCAGCTTTGATCCCCAGCACGTCCGCCGCGCGTTTTCGCGCGCCGCCAGCAGTTACGACGCCGCCGCCGCCCTGCAGCGCGAGGTGGAGAAGCGGCTGCTCGAATCGCTGGACTATCTCGAAAGCCGGCAGCCGGAGGTGGTGCTGGACGTGGGCAGCGGTACCGGCCACGCCAGTGCGGCGATGAAGAAGCGCTGGCCGAAGGCGCAGGTGATCGCGCTGGACATGGCCGAGCCGATGCTGCGCGAAGCGAAGAAGCAGGCCGGCTGGTGGAAGCCCTTCACCCGGGTGTGCGGTGATGCGCAGGCGTTGCCTCTGCGCGACCAGAGCGTGGATGTGATCTACAGCAACCTGTGCCTGCAGTGGGTGGAGGACCTGCCCGCGGTGTTCGCCGGGTTCCGTCGCGTGCTCAAGCCGGGCGGGCTGCTGGTGTGTTCCACGTTCGGCCCGGAAACGCTGATCGAGCTGCGCGACGCGTTCGCCAGCGCCGATGACACCTCGCACGTGAGCCGGTTCCCACCGATTGCGCAGTTCGGCGACGCGCTGATGATGTCCGGCTTCCGCGACCCGGTGCTGGACCGCGACCTGTTCACGCTCACCTATGCCGACATGGATGCACTGATGCGCGAGCTGCGCGCCATTGGCGCAACCAATGCACGCCAGGATCGCCGGCATACGTTGACCGGGCGCGGCAGGTTCGCTGCAGCGCGCGCCGCCTATGAACCGCTGCGTCGCGAGGACGGCACGCTGCCGAGCAGCTGGGAAGTGATTTACGCGCACGCGTGGGCGCCGGATGCGGGCGCGCCGATCCGCGAGCGCGGGCAGGATGTGGCCAGCGTCCCCGTGTCGGCGATTCCGATCCGGCGCAAGACCACCTGACCAACCAGAAATATCGGTCAGGAACCGTTCGCGGACGGGAACATGTCCCGATGGAAGAAATAGATTTCCTGCGCCAGGAACTTCCAGCTGGTGTGGAAGCTGCGGAAGCGCGTGCTCGGCGTTGACGAGGCCAGCGCATCGATGCCCAGCTCGCGGGCCAGGCGCAGCGCGCGCGCCATGTGCAGCGGGTCGCTGACGATGATCACCCGGTGCAGCTTGTGCTGGTCCATCAACAACCGCGCTTCGGCCAGGTTCTGGCGGGTGGTGCGCGAGGCGGTTTCAATCAGGATCGCGTCGTCCGGCACGCCCTGTTTCAAGGCGTAACGGCGCGCGACCTGCGATTCGGAAAAGCGCGCGCCGGTGCCGCCGTAGCCGCCGGTGAAGATCAGCAATGGCGCGTAGCCTTGGCGGTACAGATCCAGCCCATGCCGGATGCGCTCTTCGAACACCGGCGACGGCTTGGCGTCGTAGGCCGCCGCGCCCAGCACGATGATCGCATCGGCCTTGGCCGCCTGGTCGCGCTCACCGACCCAGACGATCCATGCGGTGACACAGAGCAGCCAAGCCGCCAACAGCATGCACAGCCGCCACAGCCAGCCCCCCAGCCCGACCCGTGCGCGCCGGGTCATGCCGCGGCCCAGGGCAGGGCATCCAGGTCGACGTTGCCGCCGGACAGCACCACGCCCACCCGCTGCCCGGCAAACCGTGCGGGCTGGGACAGGATCGCGGCCAGCGCAATCGCCGAGGACGGTTCCACCACCTGCTTGAGCACCTGCCAGAGCAGGCGCATGGCCGCGACGGTGGCCGCATCGTCCACGGTGATCACCTCGGCCGCGCCCTGCAGCAGCGCGAAGTTCGGCGCACCCAGCGTGCCGCGCAGGCCATCGCAGATCGTGTCGGGGGTGAAGTCCAGCCGGCGCTCGCCGGCGGCCAGCGAACGGGCCGTATCGGCGGCGCCCTCCGGTTCGGCCAGTACCAGCCGCGTGACCGGACTCACCGCCTGCAGCGCCAGCCGGGTTCCGGCCGCCAAGCCACCGCCGCCCACCGGGACCACCAGGGTATCGAGCGGACCCTGGCTGCCCAGCAGCTCCAGCGCCGCCGTGCCCTGCCCGGCAATGACGTGGGAATCGGCATAGGGATGGACCAGGGTGGCGCCGGTCTCGGCCTCGACCTGGGCGCACATGGCCTCGCGCGCGGCGATGGTTGGGTCGCAGCGCCACAGGGTGGCGCCATGACGCACGATGTTGGCCAGCTTGGCCGCCACCGCGCCTTCCGGCACCACCACATGGCAGGCAATGCCACGGGTGCGCGCGGCGAGCGCCAGCGCCGCACCGTGGTTGCCCGACGAATGGGTGACCACTCCGCGTGCGGCGACGGCCTCGGGCAACGCCCAGACCGCGTTGCAGGCGCCACGGAACTTGAAGGCACCGCCGCGCTGCAGATGCTCGGCCTTGAACGCCAGCCGCGCCCCGCTCAACGCGTCCAGCACCTGCGACTGCAGCGCCGGGGTGACGCTGGCATGCGGCGCGATGCGCGCGGCGGCGGCCAGCAGGTCATCGACGCAGGGCAAGGATGAATCGGTCATGACACAAGATTAACGTGCCACGATGGCAACCGTTCATCCGGCCTGGGCAAAGTTAAGGGCCGATTCAATGCGGCGGCCTGAAGCTGGGCCATACCCCAGGGGGACCCTTCCATGAAAATGCGCCTCATGCTTGCCGGCAGCCTGTTGCTGACGCTGTCTGGCTGCGCGACTTACGACTACGTGGGCGGCGGTGGTGGTGGCAACGGCTACTACCATGGCGCCCCGTCGGTGGAGTACCGCTATCCGGCCGGCTATCCGTACGGCTACGGCAGCGGCTACTACGGTGGCGGTGGCTATTACGGTTATGGCGGCTACGGTGGTTACAGCAACTACCCGATCTACCGGCCGTACCCGAACTACCGCCCGCCGCACAACCACCGCCCGCCGCCACGCCCGGGCAACGGCAATGGTGGCCAGGTGCGCCCGCCGGACCGCCCGCGCCCGCCCTACAACGGCGGTTCGCCGTGGCGAAACATGGATTCGGTCGGGCGCCCACCGCGTCCGGACCGCCCGCCGCAGCATCGCCCGCAGCCTCAGCAGCAGCAGCGCCCGGTGAGCGCGCCGCAGTCCCGACCCAGCCAGCCGGCCCAGCGCAGCAATGGCTCTCCCTGGCGAAATATGAATAAGTTGAACCAGCGCACACATGAGAACTAAGACCGCTTGATTTTCACCTGCCCGGCAGGTCAATCTAGCCGGGCAGTGACGGCCTCGGTCGAAAAGTGACAAAAACGACATACGGCGTCACATTGAGCTCTATGTCGATATCCGACAGGAACATCTGGATCCCCCCTGTTCCGGCCCTGTCGGATGTCGGCACCTACAACGCAGAAGGCCCCGCCAATGGCGGGGCCTTTTGTCTTCCGGGGGATAAAAACAGGGCCGACAGTCCCCCGACTGCCGGCCCTTCTGCTTCCCCGGGATGCGCATGGATCGGCCCCTGTTCCAATTCCGATCCGTAGCGCCTTTCGGCGCCTGCCATCCTGGGTGCTATTGGGTTATCTGCAGAGAACGTGCCAACTTTAGGGTTGCGTGCGAATTTTTTTGCAGGCCCCCGTTCACGGACCCGGCGCGAACGGCGCTAAAATGACCACCGCGCCCTGTCCCAGGGCGGTTCCGGGCCGTACCGGCCCTGCCCCAGAGCACCCCATGACCGATTCTTTCTACGGCTACGACGTCATCGTGATCGGCGGCGGCCATGCCGGCACCGAAGCCGCGCTGGCAGCTGCCCGCAGCGGCGTACGTACCCTGCTGCTGACCCACAACGTGGAAACCATCGGCGCGATGAGCTGCAACCCGGCCATCGGCGGGATCGGCAAGGGCCATCTGGTCAAGGAAATCGATGCCCTGGGCGGCGCCATGGCGCATGCCGCCGACCGCGCCGGCATCCAGTGGCGCACGCTCAATGCCTCCAAGGGCCCGGCCGTGCGCGCGACCCGCTGCCAGGCCGACCGCAACCTGTACCGGATGGCCATCCGGGCGATGGTCGAGGCGCAGCCCAACCTGACCGTGTTCCAGGCCGCCGTGGATGACCTGGTCATCGACGGTGACGCCGTGCGTGGCGTGATCACCCAGACCGGGCTGCAGTTCAACGCCCCGGCCGTGGTGCTTACCGCCGGCACCTTCCTGGCCGGCAAGATCCACGTCGGCCAGACCCAGTACGCCGCCGGCCGCATGGGCGACCCGCCGGCCACCACGCTGGCCGCGCGCCTGCGCGAGCGCCCGTTCGCGATCGACCGGCTCAAGACCGGCACCCCGCCGCGCATCGATGGCCGCTCGCTGGACTACAGCGTGATGGACGAGCAGCCCGGCGACGACCCGCGCCCGGTGATGTCCTTCCTGGGCAGCGTGGCCGAGCACCCGGCCCAGGTGAGCTGCTGGATCACCCACACCAGCGAGCACACCCACGAGATCATCCGCAGCGCGCTGCACCGCTCGCCGCTGTACAGCGGCCAGATCGAAGGCATCGGCCCGCGCTACTGCCCGTCCATCGAAGACAAGGTGGTGCGCTTTGCCGAGAAGGCGAGCCACCAGATCTTCGTCGAGCCCGAAGGGCTGGACGTGGTGGAGATCTACCCCAACGGCATTTCCACCTCGCTGCCGTTCGATGTACAGCTGGCGCTGGTGCGCAGCATCCGTGGCTTCGAGAACGCGCACATCACGCGGCCGGGCTACGCCATCGAATACGACTTCTTCGACCCGCGCGGGTTGAACAACACGCTGGAAACCAAGGCGGTGTCCGGGCTGTTCTTCGCCGGGCAGATCAACGGCACCACCGGTTATGAAGAGGCCGCCGCGCAGGGCCTGCTGGCCGGCCTCAACGCCGCCCGCCGCGTGCGCGACGAGGCGGGCTGGTGCCCGCGCCGCGACGAGGCTTACCTGGGCGTGCTGGTGGATGACCTGATCACCCATGGCACCACCGAGCCGTACCGCATGTTCACCAGCCGCGCCGAGTACCGGCTGCAGCTGCGCGAAGACAACGCCGACGTGCGCCTGACCGGCATCGGCCGTGAGCTGGGCGTGGTCGACGACCGGCGCTGGGCCGCCTTCCAGGCCAAGCAGGAGGCGGTGGCGCAGGAATCGGCGCGCCTGCGTGCGCTGTGGGCCACCCCGGCCAACGCGCTGGGCCGCGAAGTGGACGCCACGCTGGGCGTGGCGGTCAGCCGCGAAACCAACGTGCTGGACCTGATCAAGCGCCCGGAACTGGATTACGCCAAGCTGATGCAGGTGCCCTCGCTGGGCCCGGGCGTGGCGGATGCGAAGGTGGCCGAGCAGGTTGAGATCGGGGTGAAGTACGCCGGCTACCTGGACCGCCAGCGCGAGGAGATCGAACGCCAGCAGCTCCATGAGAACACCGCCATCGATGCGGCGTTCGATTACGCCAGCGTGCGCGGGCTGTCGGCCGAAGTGCAGCAGAAGCTGGAGCGGGTGCGCCCGCAGACCATCGGCCAGGCCCAGCGCATCCCGGGCATGACCCCGGCGGCGATCTCGCTGCTGCTGGTGCACCTGGAACGGGCCCGGCGCAGCCGGGTGGCGTAACCACGGCGGTATCATGGTGGCCTGCCTCGTGGAGCGTCACCATGTCCCCCCTTCGTCCCTTCCTCGATACCTTCCCCGTCGTTGGCGAGCGCGCCTGGATCGACCCGGCCTGCACGATCATCGGTGACGTGGTGCTCGGGGACGATGTGTCGGTGTGGCCGGGCACGGTGATCCGCGGCGACGTCAACCATGTGCGGATCGGCGCGCGCAGCAACATCCAGGATGGCACCATCATCCATGTCAGCCACCACAGCCCCTACAACAAGGGCGGCTACCCGACCCTGATCGGTGAGGGCGTCACCGTCGGCCACGGCACCATCATCCATGCCTGCACGATCGGCGAGTACAGCCTGATCGGGATGGGGGCGTGCATCCTCGATGGCGCCACCGTGAGCCGGCACAGCTTTGTCGGCGCCGGTGCGGTGATCGGGCCGGGCAAGGTGGTGGGCGAAGGCGAGCTGTGGGTGGGCAACCCGGCCCGACCGGTGCGTACGCTCAGCGATCAGGAGATCGAGTCGCTGCACTACTCGGCCGACCACTACGTGCGGTTGAAGGACAAGTACTTGGGGATGTGACCCCGCACACGGTAAAGTCGGTCTCCGACCCAGGAAGCAGTCGAGAACCGCATGCCGTTGGCAGCCGTCCGGAGGGACGCGTGCGCATGAGCGCACCCATGCTGGACACCTACCGTGAAGTGATCACGCCCGAAGGCGTGCCGCTGCACCTGCCGGCAGCCGGCCCGGTGCCGCGTGCGCTGGCCTGGGCCATCGACTTCATGATCCGCGTGGCGGCGCTGATGCTGCTGAGCATTCCGCTCGCCCTGCTGGGCGAATTCGGCCAGGGCCTCTACCTGGGCCTGATGTTCCTGCTGATGTGGGCGTACACCATCGTGCAGGAGGCCTGCTGGGGCCGCACCCTGGGCAAGCGGGTGATGAGCCTGCGCGTGGTGGCCCAGGACGGCGCACCGATCGGCTGGATGGCCTCCATCACCCGCAACCTGCTGCGTACCGTGGACATGCTGCCGTTCGGCTATGCGCTGGGGTTGCTGTCGAGCCTGTTCGACCGCAATGGCCGGCGCTTGGGCGACCTGGTGGCCGGCACCGTAGTGGTGCATGACAGCGGCCGGCCGTGGTCGGCCAGCGTGGCCATCGATACCGTGCTGGCCCCGCCGCAGCCGCTGCAGCCGGCCGAACAGGCGGCGATCATTGCCTTCGCCGAACGTGCGCCGCGCCTGTCCGGCCCGCGCCAGCAGGAGCTCGCCGCAGTGGCCGCGCCGATCAGCGGTGGCCAGGGCCAGGTGGGCGTGCTGCGCCTGTATGCCATGGCCAACTGGCTGCTGGGGCGCCGATGAGGCAGGAACAGTTCGTTGCCCGCTACCAGGCCGAATGGCAGGCGCTGGAACGTTGGCTGGCGCTGCGCGGTGACCGGCCGCGGCATGCGGGCCGTTCGCCCGATGCGTCCGCGCTCAACGATGAAGACATTCCGCAGCACTACCGCCGGCTGTGCCAGCAGCTCGCGCTTGCGCGCAAGCGCGGCTACAGCCCGCAGCTGGTGGCACGCCTGCAGCTGCTGATGCAGCAGGGCCATGGCCTGCTGTACCGCACGCCGCCGCCGCGCTGGCGCCGCGCGCTGGAGTTCCTGCTGGCCGATTTCCCGCAGCTGGTGCGCAGCCAGGCGCGCAGCATGTGGGTGGCCACCGCGCTGTTCGTGCTGCCGCTGGTGGGCAGCTTCGCGGTGATCCAGTGGCACCCGGATGTCATCCACATGCTGATGGACAACGGCGCGATCGCCTCGCTGGAGCGCATGTACAACCCGGCATCGCCGAACCTGGGCCGCGACAGCGGCACGGACTGGATGATGTTCGGCTACTACATCATGAACAACATCAGCATCGGCCTGCGTACGTTCGCCAGCGGGCTGCTGGCCGGCCTGGGCACGGTGCTGGTGCTGCTGTTCAACGGGCTCACCATCGGTGCGGCGGCCGGCCACCTGCAGCACATCGGCCATGGCGACCCGTTCTGGCGTTTCGTCTGCGGCCATGGCGCGTTCGAGCTCACCGCCATCGTCATCGCCGGCGGTGCCGGCCTGCAGCTGGGCATGAAGCTGCTGGCGCCCGGCCGCCGCCGACGCATCGATGCACTCGTCGAGGGCGGGGTGATTGGTGCAAAACTCTGCCTGGGCATCGCCGCGATGCTGCTGATCGCCGCCTTCATCGAAGCGTTCTGGTCGTCCATCGCCGCGATCCCGGCCTGGGGCAAGTACAGCGTGGCTGCGGTGCTGTGGACGCTGGTGTTCGTGTGGCTGTGGCGCGGTGGGCGCGGGAGCGGTCATGCGGATTGACCAGCTCAACGTCGCCCTGCGGGCGCGCTCCGAATGGGAAGCGATGGAGCTGGGCACCGCCTTGGTGCGCCGGCACTCGCGGGCGATCTGGCTGCCGCTGATCGCGGTGTCGCTGCCGTTGTTCGCCGTGATCAATGCCGCTGCATGGTGGGCCGATGCGTTCGGCTGGGCCTGGCTGCTGATGTGGTGGCTCAAGCCGGTATCGGACCGGATCGCGCTGTATGTGATCTCACGCGGCGTGTTCGGCGACGAACCACGTCCGTTGCAGACCCTGCGCGCGCAGCGGCACTGGGGCTGGAGCGGGTTCTGGGGCTACCTGGGCTGGCGCCGCTTCAGCCCGTTCCGCTCGCTGCTGCTGCCGGTGAACCTGCTGGAAGGCAGCGATGCCTCGCAGCGCAGCGTGCGCCGCCGCGCCGTGCTCAGCGGCACGTTCGGGCATGCCGTGCTGCTCACCCTGATGTGCATGGTGTTCGAGCTGGTGATTGTCAGCGGCTGCATCGCGGCGATCTTCCTGTTCGTGCCGCTGGAACTGCTGTCCGATTCCTGGCGCGCGGCGTGGGAAATGGTCAGCGAAACCATGCCGGCGTGGGCACAGCTGGGGGTGAATGCCCTGTTCTGGCTCGCCGCCACGTTGATCGGGCCGTTCTACACCGGCGCCGGTTTCGCGCTGTATCTCAACCGCCGCACGGAAATGGAAGCCTGGGACGTAGAAATCGCGTTCCGGCGCATGCGTGATCGGCTGCAGCAGGCCGCGCCGCTGCTGGTACTGGCGCTGGTGCTGTGCTGGCCGATGGGTGGGCTGCATGCGGAAGAATCTGCGCAGGCGCCGAGCTGCGCTGCACCCACTGGCACGGATGACGATGCTGGTGATGAGGAAGAAGAAGCGGCTGATGCAGTGCCCGCCGACGATCCGTCGAACACCCCGTCCGTGATCTTCGGTGGCACGCCCGACACCGCCGGCTTCCGCCAGGCCGTGCAGCGCGCGTACGAAGATCCCCTGGTGGCGCCTACCCGCGAAGTGAAACGCTGGGAGCGCACCCTGAGCGAGGCCGAGAAGAACAAGAAGAAGGACGATGCGGACAAGAACCGCAATCCGCTCGGGCGCGGCCCGCGCCTGCCCGCGCAGATTGCCGAATGGATCCTGTGGGGCCTGGTCGGTTTGCTGGTGCTGGGGCTGATCGCCACCGCGCCGTGGTGGCTGCGCTGGCTGCGCGGCACCGGGGTGAGGCGGCGCAAGGCCACCGATCCGGTGGTCGAGGAAGCGGTGGAACTGCCCGAAGTGATTCCGCCGGATCCCGCCGCGCGCGCGCGCGAGCTGTGGCAGCAGGGTCGGCCGCGTCAGGCGCTGGCGCTGCTGTACCGGGCCAGCGTGGAATCGATGAGCGAACGCGCCGAGGTGGTGCTGCCACCGGGCGCGACCGAAGCACAGTGCCTGCGCGCCTCGCGGCGCATGCCGGTCGAGGCTGACCGCACCCTGTTCGCCCGCATCGTGCGGGTCTGGCAGTACGCCGCGTACGCCGGCCGCCTGCCCGAGCCGGACGCGTTCGACGATCTGGCCACCACCCTGCAGACCCAGTTCCGATGGCGCGCATGAGTGCCCGCCTGCGCTGGTTGGTGGTGCTGGCCGTGCTGCTGGTGGTGGGCGTGCCATTGGCGATCCTGTTCCTGCGCAGCCATGAGCGCGTGGTCCATACCGAGCACCTGCCGCCGCAAGGCGAGGCCAGCTACAACCCGCTGTACGTGCTGGGCCAGGCGCTGCGTGCCGACGGCATCACCGTGCATTCCAGCCCGCGCCTCGACCTGCCGCGCATGCAGCTCAAGCCGGCCGATACCGTGCTGTTGCTGCAGGACACCGCCGATGTGCCCGCCCCCACCGCGCAGGCGCTGCTGGCGTGGGTGGAACGCGGCGGCCACCTGCTGCTGCGCACGCCGCCGCCGTTCAAGGACGAAGACGCCGCGCAGGGGCCGCTGCTGGACGCGCTGGGCGTGGATACCGGGTACTACGAGAGCAACTGCAAGGCCTTCCACATTGCCGACGATCCCGGCCATTCCGAGTTCTGCAGTGGCCGCCGTTTCGGCGTGGACGTGCCCGACGGCGTTCGCGTCGAACGCGAATGGGGCGATGACGAGGGCCTGGTGTTCGCGCGGCTGCGCAAGGGCGAAGGAAGCGTGGACGTGCTGTCGGACATGGAGTTCCTCAAGGGCACGCCGAGGATCTTCAACGCCGAGGATCCCAAGGGCAGCCTGGCCGACGGCCTGCACGACCTCGCGCACCGCGACCTGACCCGCCATGTGCTCGACCCGAACTACGCCGAAGGCACGGTGTGGCTGATCTACGGCTCCCGCCCGCCCACGCTGTGGTCACGCATCTTCTACCAGGGCTGGCCGGTGTGGGTGCCCCTGCTGCTGGCCCTGCTGGCATGGCTGTGGCAGCGCGCGCAGCGGCTGGGCAGCCTGCTGCCGGCGCCGGCCACCGAACGCCGTTCGCTGCTGGAACATGTTCGTGCCAGCGGCGAGCACCTGCTGCGCTATGGCAAGGCACCGCTGTTGTACGACGCCACCCGACGCGCCTTCCTGGCCCGGCTGCGGCGGCGCGCACCCACCGCTGCCGCGCTCAGCGGCGAGGCGCAGGTGCACGCCATCGCCAGCCTGCTGCAGTGGCCGCATTCCCGTGTCCAGACCGCTTTGCAGGTGCCGCCATCGAAGGATGTGGTGGCCCTGCGTGAGCGCATCCGCCTGCTGATCCAGATGAGAAACCTGCTATGACCGACCACTCCGCTCCGCCGCCGTTGTCCCCGCCCGCGCTGACCGGGCAGAGCCTGGTTGAACGCGTCGATGCCGTGCGCGACGCCGTCGGCCGCGCTTTCATCGGCCAACCCGAGGTGCTCGACCAGATCCTGATCGCGCTGCTGGCCGGTGGCCATGTGCTGATCGAAGGCGTGCCCGGCCTGGGCAAGACCCTGCTGGTGCGGGCCCTGGCGCAGGCACTGGAGCTGGACTACGGCCGCGTGCAGTTCACCCCGGACCTGATGCCCAGCGACGTCAGCGGCCACGCGGTGTACGACCCGAAATCGGAGAGCTTCAAGATCCGCCGCGGCCCGGTGTTCACCAACCTGCTGCTGGCCGATGAAATCAACCGCGCCCCGGCCAAGACCCAGTCGGCCCTGCTGGAAGTGATGCAGGAAGGCCAGGTCACCATCGAAGGCAAGGCGTTCGCACTGACCCCGCCGTTCCTGGCGCTGGCCACGCAGAACCCGGTCGAACAGGAAGGCACCTACCCGCTGCCCGAAGCCCAGCTGGACCGCTTCCTGCTCAAGGTCATCATCGATTACCCGGCGCTGGAGGATGAGAAGCGGATGGTGGATGCAATCACCACCGGCCGCAGCGCGGCCGACTTCGATCTGTCGCAGGTACCGCGCGTGCTCAACGCCGCCGAGGTGATCGCGTTGCAGCAGGCGACCGCGGCGATCACGGTGGATCCGGAAGTGGTGGACTACGCGGTGCGCATCGTGGCGGCCACCCGCCAGTTCCCTGGCATCGCGCTCGGCGCCGGCCCGCGCGGCAGCATCGCGCTGGTGCGTGCGGCGCGTGCGCAGGCGGTGCTGGCCGGCCGCGACTTCGTCACTCCCGATGACGTGCGCGAGATCGCCCGCCCGGCACTGCGCCACCGTATTGCGCTGGCCCCGGAACTGCAGATCGAAGGCCAGTCGGCCGACGATGCGTTGACCGCGTTGCTGGCCAAGGTGGAAGCCCCGCGCAAATGAGGCCAGGCCCGCTGCTGCTGATACTGCTGGTCGGCTGGGCGCTGCTCGGGCTGCCGGTGGCGTTCGGGCTGCTGCCGGTGTCGGCGTGGTGGGCGTCCGCAGCGGCGATCGCGGTGCTGGCACTGGTGGACCTGCTGCGGCTGCGCGCGCAGCCTTCCCCCACGGTACAGCGCGAACTTCCCGAGGCGCTGGCGTTGAACGTCGAGCGGCGCACCACGCTGCGCTTCGAGTCCAGCCGCCGCCAGCGCGTGGAGGTGTTCGACCTGGTGCCGGGAGCGTGGTCGCTGCAGGGCCTGCCGCGTGCATTGACGCTCAAGCCGCTGGTGGCCAGCAGCGTGGAGTACACGTTGACCCCGACCGCGCGCGGCCGCTTCGTGTTCGACGGCGTGCACCTGCGCCTGCATGCACCGTGGCGGATGTGGCGCCAGCGCCGCCTGCTGCCGCCGGCGCTGACCGTACGCGTGTATCCCAATTTCGCCCCGCTCACCCGCTTCGCGTTGTTCAGTGCCGAACAGGCCTCGCGCCTGGTCGGTGCGCACCTCAAGCGCCGCCGTGGCGAGGGTACCGATTTCCACCAGATGCGCGAGTACCGCATCGGCGACAGCCTGCGCCAGATCGACTGGAAAGCCACCTCGCGCGCACGCAAGCTGATCTCGCGTGAGTACCAGGATGAAAAGAACCAGCAGCTGGTGCTGATGATCGACACCGGCCGCCGCATGATGGCCAGCGAAGGCGGGCTGTCGCACTTCGACCATGTGCTCAACGCGGCGCTGGTGGTGTCCTACCTGGCGCTGCGCCAGGGCGATGGCGTGGGCCTGTTCGCCACCGGTGGCGAGAGCCGCTGGGTGGCACCCCAGCGCGGCATGGGCGCGATCGACGCGCTGCTGCGCGCCAGCTACGACCTGCAGGCGCAGCCGGTGGCCACCGACTATCTTGCTGCTGCCACCGAACTGAGCCTGCGCCAGCGCCGGCGCTCGCTGGTGATGCTGGTCACCAACGTGCGCGATGAGGACATCGAAGACCTGCTGGTCGCGGTTCGGCTGCTGCAGCGGCAACACCTGGTGTGCGTGGCCAGCCTCCGCGAGCGCGAGCT
Organism: Stenotrophomonas sp. SrG; assembly: GCF_050031795.1. Lineage (NCBI taxonomy): Bacteria > Pseudomonadati > Pseudomonadota > Gammaproteobacteria > Lysobacterales > Lysobacteraceae > Stenotrophomonas > Stenotrophomonas sp. SrG. Next base: position 12,130 of record NZ_JBNBBE010000008.1, on the reverse strand, counting down.
GGACGTGGCGCTGGAGCAGGAAGTGGAGACGCTGCAGGATGCGACCCAGGCCGGCGCCATCGCACGCTACCTGCAGCAGCGCAACGATGCACATGAAGCACTGCGCAGCCACCGGGTGATGGTTCTGGACGTGACGGCCGATGCGTTGCCCGGGGCGCTCGTGGAGCGCTACCTCGCCGTCAAACGCGACGGGTTGCTGTAGGCACGTATCGACCAACGGTCGATACCTACCGGCCACGTTACGCGACCGGGTTGAACGGTTGGTGTGCGCCGGTAGGTCACGACCGTTGGTCGTGACGCCGTTGCCCCGTCACACGTAGATGCGCGTTGGCGCTTCGTCGATGATGGCGTGCGGGACGAACCGGGCGCTGTCGCGGGTGATCCGGCTGTCATCTTCGCGGATGCCCATGCCGCAGGCCTGGTCGCCCACGATCCAGCTGCCGATCAGCGGGTAACCGCCGTCGAACGACGTGAGCGGATGCGCGGCCTGGCGGATCGCCGGGCCGTTGTAGGGGCCTTCGCTCTCCTGCCAGCTGCCGTCGGCCAAATGCATGGCCACGTTGGCACCTTCGCGCGAGAACAACGGCTTGCGCACCCAGCCGGCCGGCAGCGCGCTGCCGTCATCGAACTCGGCCGCCAGCAGGTTCGGGTGGCCACGGTGGCGCTGCCACAGCAGCGGCAGCACGCCCTTGTTGCTCAGGATCGCCTTCCACGCCGGTTCCAGCAGCTGCACGCCCGAGGTGGGCAGCGCCTGCCCGAACGATTCGGTCATCAGGTCTTCCAGCGGGTACAGCTTGAACAGGCTGCCGATCACCGTGTCGTCGAGCGCGGTGAAGCGCCCGTCTTCGGACAGGCCGATGTCTTCGATCGCGATCGCTTCGCCACGCAGCCCGGCCTGGGCCGCGCAGTCGCGCAGGTAGGCCACGGTGCCCTGGTCTTCTTCGGAACTGCCCACGGCACTGAAGTACAGTGGCGGCGGCAACTGCGCCGACAGCTGCCCGAAGCGCTCCACCAGCGCCTCATGGATGGCGTTGAACTGGTCGGCCTGCGGCGGCAGGCGGTTCTGGTTGCGCTGGTCTTCCAGCCACTGCCATTGGAAGAACGAGGCCTCGAACAGCGAGGTCGGCGTGTCGTAATTGAGCTCGTAGAGCTTGGCCGGACCGGTGCCGTCATAGGCGAAGTCCAGCCGTCCGTACAGGTGCGGCTCGCCGCGGCGCCAGCTCTCGGCGATCCAGTCGCGGAACGCGGGCGGAATCGCCAGCTGGTCCATCAGCTGTTCGCTGCGCACCACCTCGTCCACCAACTCCATCGCCATCGCATGCAGCTCGGCGCTGGGGTCTTCGATGTCCTGCTCGATCTGGCGCAGGGTGAAGGCGTAGTACGCGGTTTCATCCCAGTACGGCAGGCCGTCGATGGTGTGGAAGCGGAAACCGGACTCGGCGGCACGCGCGCGCCACTGGCTGCGCTCGTCGATTCGCACACGCTTCATTGCATCAACCGCCGTAGCTGCTGCGGCTGCTGCTGGTGTTGCCGAAGCCGCCGCGGCTGGCGGTGACGGCGCGGTTCGGGGTGCTGGTGACCGGGGCCAGGCCGGCCTTGCCGGCGCCGATGCCGCTGGCGGTGTTCAGCCCGCCGCTGCCACCCGGGGCCGGGCGTGCCCAGCCCTTCGCTTTGTCCTGGTAGGCCGGGCTCGCGGCCGGGGCCTGCGCCAGGCCGGCGCCACGGTTGCTGAGCATCTGCGACATGAAGAAGCCCATCATCATCGGGCCGATGAACGAATGGCCGGTGGAGGTCTTCTGTTCCACGCACTGCTCGGCGTTGTACTCGGCTTCGCATTCGGCACGCGAGGCGTACTTGGGGGCGGCGTCGGCGGACTGCTTCTGCGCCTCGGCAAATGCCGTGCGGCAGGCGGACGGGTCACCGGTGGCGTCGGTACAGGCCTGCACCGAGGTGTACAGCCCCTCCTGCACCTGCACGGCCTGATCCTTCTGGCAGGCGGTGAACAGCAGCGGCGCAGCGCTCATCAGCAGCAGTGCGGTGGTCCTGGAACGTTTCATGGCGGTGTGCCCCCCTTTCGGTATCCCCTCAATCATGCCTGATCGCCGCCAACAACCAAAACCGGCAAAGTCGAAAAGATGAACGGCGTTTCAGGATCGGCCGCGCCGACGGTTGCAACAGCAACCGGAATTTTTGGGCAGAATCGAGTAGCAACGCGCCCCCACGGCCCGCCAGATCCTGCCAGCCCCCATGCCTGAATACCGCTCCCGTACCTCCACCGCCGGCCGCAACATGGCCGGCGCCCGCGCCCTGTGGCGCGCCACCGGCATGAACGATGCGGACTTCCACAAGCCGATCATCGCCATCGCCAATTCATTTACCCAGTTCGTGCCCGGCCACGTGCACCTCAAGGACCTGGGCCAATTGGTGGCGCGCGAGATCGAACAGGTCGGCGGGGTGGCCAAGGAGTTCAACACCATCGCGGTGGATGACGGCATCGCCATGGGCCACGACGGCATGCTGTATTCGCTGCCCAGCCGCGAGATCATCGCCGACTCGGTGGAGTACATGGTCAACGCGCACTGCGCCGATGCGCTGGTGTGCATTTCCAACTGCGACAAGATCACCCCCGGCATGCTGATGGCCGCGCTGCGTTTGAACATTCCGGTGGTGTTCGTCTCCGGTGGGCCGATGGAAGCGGGCAAGACCCGGCTGGCCGAGCACAAGCTGGACCTGGTGGATGCAATGGTGATCGCCGCCGATGCCAGCGCCTCCGATGAAAAGGTGGCCGAGTACGAACGCAGCGCCTGTCCTACCTGCGGGTCGTGTTCGGGCATGTTCACCGCCAACTCGATGAACTGCCTGACCGAAGCGCTGGGCCTGTCGCTGCCAGGCAACGGGTCGACCCTGGCCACCCACGCCGACCGCGAGCAGCTGTTCCGCCGTGCCGGTCGGCTGGTGGTGGAGCTGTGCCACCGCTGGTATGGCGGCGAAGATGCCAGCGCGCTGCCGCGCGGGATCGCCACGCGTGCGGCATTCGAGAATGCGATGACGCTGGATATCGCCATGGGCGGTTCCACCAACACCATCCTGCATCTGCTGGCGGCCGCGCAGGAAGCGGAGGTGGACTTCGACCTGCATGCCATCGACGCGCTGTCGCGACGGGTGCCGCAGTTGTGCAAGGTGGCGCCGAATACGCCGAAGTACCACATGGAGGATGTGCACCGCGCCGGTGGCGTGTTCGCGATCCTCGGGTCACTGGCACGCGGCGGGCTGCTGCATGTCGATGTGCCGACCGTGCACAGCCGCACCCTGGCCGACGCCATTGCGCGCTGGGATGTGGCGGTGACCGACGATGCGGGCGTGCATGAATTCTTCAGTGCCGGCCCGGCCGGCATTCCGACCCAGGTGGCTTTCAGCCAGGCGACGCGCTGGCCTTCGTTGGACCTGGACCGCGCCGAGGGGTGCATCCGCGATGTAGCGAACGCTTATTCGGCCGAAGGGGGGCTGGCGGTGCTGCGCGGCAACCTGGCCGAGGATGGCTGCGTGGTGAAGACCGCCGGCGTGGATGAGTCCATCCACGTGTTCGAGGGCAATGCGAAGGTGTTCGAAAGCCAGGACGCGGCCGTGCAGGGCATCCTGGCCGACCAGGTGCAGGCCGGCGACGTGGTGGTGATCCGCTACGAAGGCCCGCGTGGCGGCCCGGGCATGCAGGAGATGCTGTACCCGACCAGCTACCTGAAATCGAAGGGGCTGGGCAAACAGTGTGCGCTGCTGACCGATGGGCGGTTCTCGGGCGGTACGTCCGGGCTGTCGATCGGACACGCGTCACCGGAAGCGGCAGCGGGCGGCACGATCGGGCTGGTGCGCGATGGCGACCGGATCCGGATCGATATTCCGGCGCGACGGATTGATGTGCTGGTGGATGCCACTACCTTGGCGACGCGGCGTGCGGAGCAGGATGCGTTGGGGTGGAAGCCACGGGAGGCGCGGCCGCGCAAGGTGACCGGGGCGCTCAAGGCCTACGCATTGTTGGCGACCAGCGCGGACAAGGGCGCGGTGCGGGATCTGGGCAAGCTGTAGCTGGACAGCCGGGCTGGGCCCGGCTCTACTGGGGGCCTGTTGATACGCAGCCACGCATGGCGTGGCTCTACGCCATGGGGCCACCCCGCTGCAGCTGTGGCTGAGTGCTTGGTGGCTGCGGCGGTAATACTACGGCCCGGCGGAGTGGCTGTGGCGCAGCCTGAGCGAGTGGCAGTGGCTGCCGATGCGACGCGCGTAGAGCGTGCTCGTCAGCCGATGACGCGCTTGAACGGCGGCAACGCATCGATGATGCGCTTGCCGTAACGGCGGCTGATCAGGCGCGAGTCGAGGATGATGACGCGGCCGGTGTCGGTGGAGGTGCGGATCAGGCGGCCGGCGAACTGGGTCAGCGTACGCAGCGCGTGCGGGATGGCGATCAGGTTGAAGGCGTTCAACCCGCGGCTTTCGAACCATTCGCTCAGGGTGGAGGTCTGCGGATCGGTCGGCACCGCGAACGGTACCTGGGTGATCACCACCGTGGTGCAGGCTTCACCGGGCAGGTCCAGGCCTTCGCCGAACGAATTCAGCCCGAACAGCACCGAGCCCTCGCCTGCCGAGGTGCGCCGCAGGTGTTCGTCGATCATCTTCTGCTTGGCCGTTTCGCCCTGCACCAGCACCTGCTTGCGCTGCGCGGCGGGCATCAGTTCGGCCACCTTTTCCATCTTCCAGCGCGAGGTGAACAGCACGATGCTGCCCTTGCTCCAGTCCAGTTCCTTGACCAGGTACTTGGCTACTTCCTTCGGGTGCCGGTCGCGGTCGTCGGGTGTGACGGGGAAGTTGGGCACGATCAGCTCGGCCTGGTTGGGCAGGTCGAACGGGGACGCCAGCGAGACCATCTCGGCTTCGTTGGGAATGCCGTTGTCGATCGCCAGCGCCTGGAAATCGCCACCGCCGGTGAGCGTGGCCGAGGTCATCACCACTGAATCCACTTCATCCCACAGCAGCTTGCGCAACACGTTGGCGGCCGACACGGGCGAGCCGTGCAGGATCAGGTCGCCATCGCGCGACAGCGTCACCCAGCGCGCGAACGGCGGCTGGCCTTCCTTGTCTTCGCGGCGCCAGGCGGTCCACAGGTTGTGCTGCTGTTCGATCATTTCCAGCGCCATGCCCAGCGTGCGCTGCAGGCGCTCGCGCGCGGCGTCTTCGGGCTTGCCCTTGGCCACCTGCGACTGCGCGGCGTGGGCCCAGTTGAACAGCGCGCGGGTGTCATCGGCCAGGGCCTCGATATCGGCCATCCAGATGTCCGGCAGGCGCCCGTTCGGCGCGCGCCACATCGGTTCCTGCGCGGTCGGGTCCGGTTGCCAGCTGCGGTCGATCACGTCGCGGAACGCGCGCAGCTGCTTGCTGACCCGCGCGGCCACGTCGATGGCTTCATTGGGCAGCAGGTTGCCCAGCTTGTCCTTGTCCACCGCGCGGTAGGCGGCGGCGATCAGGATCTGCAGGCGCCCGGTGCGCTTGGCCATCTCATCCAGGGCCAGGCTGGCCGCGCCCTGGTCGATGGCCACGTTGCCGATATGGTGGCCTTCGTCGAGCACCAGCAGCATGTCCGAGGGCGGGGCGATCAGCGGCTGGCCGTTGTCGCTTTCGCCAATGGAAAGGGCCGACAGCAGCAACGCGTGATTGGTGACCACGATCTGGGCGTCGCGCACGGTGTTGCGCGCGCGCAGCACGGCGCACTGGGCGGAGTAGGCGCACTTGCGCCCCGCACAGCCGGAGGCCGGGGTGGTGATGCGCGAACGCAGCGAGGGGCTGATGGTGTCGGGCGCGTTGTCCAGGTCGCCATTCCAGCGGCCTTCGACGAAGTCCCTGCTCAGCTTCTGCGCCAGGTCCATTTCAATCGGCGCCAGCGGGCGGTCGAACAGCGGCTGTTCGTCCTCGAACATGCCTTCCTGCGCGCCATCGCCATGCGCTTCAGCGGCATTGCGCGTGCACAGGTAGCGGGTGCGACCCTTGGCCAGCGCCACGGTCGCCTCCAGGCCGGTGGCCTTGAGGAAGTTCGGGATGTCGCGCTCGACCAGCTGCGACTGCAGCGCCACCGTGCCGGTGCTGATCACCAGCTTTTTCTTGGTGGCCAGCGCAATCGGCACGCCGGCGGTGAGGTAGCCCAGGCTCTTACCCACGCCGGTGGGCGCCTCGACCACCCCTACCCCGCCGCTCTGCGACAGCGCACGCGAGACCACGCCGATCATCTGGCTCTGCGAACGCCGCGTGCTGAAGCCGGGGGTATTGGCCTGCAGCTTGGCGTAGGCATCGCGGATGACGGTCTTGAGCTCGTCGTTCAGCGCACGCGGGGCTTCAACTTTTTCGGTCACGCCGGGGAGGTCCTGCCTGGATCAGGCGGGTATTTTCTCATGCTCCGGGGCCGGCACCGGCGCGGATTTTTCCGCGCCGGTTCAGATCCGTGACCGGGTTCGCCCGATCAGGCGGCCGGGTTGGCGCGGTTGCGCAGCGCGCGGGTCATCGCCCACACCAGCAGCACCGTGGCCAGGGCATCCACCAGGCCCAGCGCGAAGTGGCCGCCGCGCAGCCAGTACGACAGCATCTGCACGTTGCCGTAGTCGCCGGTCTGGACCAGCCAGGTCGGGACGATGTTCAGCGCCAGCCCACCCAGGGTGCCGGCCAGCAGCAGGCCGAGCGCCCACAGGGCGACACTGCGGATGGCGCCGCGCGGGGTATCCACCACCCACACCAGCGACACCGCCAGCGCGATCAGCACCGGCAGGCGCATCGCGACCATGCCCAGCAGGCTGAGCAGCAGGTCCATGCTGCTGCTCACTCTTCACCCGCCAGGGCGTTGCGGGCGCGCAGTTCGGCGTAGACCGGATCGGTTTCCGGGCGCACTTCGTGCCATTGCTGGAAGCTGGTGGCGGCTTGTTCGACCAGCATGCCGAGGCCGTCGACGATGTTGCGGCACTGTGCCGCGCGGGCCCAGGCCAGGAACGCGAAGGAGGCCTCGCCATAGTTCAGGTCCACGGCGGTGGTCATGCTGTTGACCAGTGACAGCGGCAGCTTGAACTCTTCATTGCGGTCACGGCCTGCAGAGGTGGCGTTGACGATCAGCTCGAAGTCGCCGAGTTCGTCCATGCGGTCCCAGTACTGTGTCAGCACGCGGCCGGGCTCGCCGATCGCATCGCTCAGCTCGTCGGCACGCTCGGGCGTACGGTTGACCACCACCAGTTCGCGGATGCCGGCATCCAACAGCGCCGGGGCCACGCTGCGCGCCGAACCACCGGCACCCAGCAGCAGCACGCGGCGGCCGCGCAGGTCCAGGCTGTGGCGGTCGGTGAGGTCGCGAACCAGGCCCACGCCATCGGTGGTGTCGCCGTGCCAGCCGTCACCCTTGCGCAGCAGCGTGTTGACCGACTGGGCCAGCATGGCGCGGGAGGTAAAGGTCTTGCACAGCCCGAAGGCGATTTCCTTGAGCGGCGCGGTGACATTGGCACCGACGCCACCGTCGGCGGCGAACGCCTCCAGCGCAGCCGGGAAATCGGCCGGTGCCGCTTCAATGGCGCGGTAATCCAGCGCGATGCCCTCCTGGCGGGCGAACGCGGCATGGATGTGCGGCGACTGCGAGTGGGCGATGGGCTGGCCGAATACGGCGTAACGGGCGGTCATGGGTGTCTTAAACTCCGGGCCTGGATTGAAACGCAAACCCCAATGGAAGCGACTATGCGCACTCCCTTGTCTCTGCTCGCGCTGAGCCTGAGTTTACTCTCCGCACCGGGCGCGATGGCGCTTTCCGAGTTCGGCATCGAAGGCATGGGGGTGGTGTCGACCAAGGCCAACGAGGCCCAGGCGACCATCGCGCCGGATGGCAAGCGCATCATCTGGGCCAGCGACCGGCCCGGCGGCGCCGGCGGCTGGGACCTGTGGCAGGCCACGCTGCGCGACGGGCGCTGGCAGGACCCGGTGCCGCTGGCGTTCAACACTGCCGGGGATGAGGTGGATCCGTTCTTCAGCCACGACGGGGCCTGGCTGTACTTCGCCTCCAACGGCGGCAGCGGGCGCGGTGGGTTCGACCTGTATGGGGTGATGATCCGCGAGGACGGCAGCTTCGGCACCGTGCTGGCGATGCCGGTGACGGTCAACACGGCGGCCGACGAGCGCCGCCCGGCGCTGCGGCCGGATGGACAGGTGCTGCTGTTTGCCCGCAATGGCAAGGGCACCCAGGGTGGGTTCGATCTGTTCGTGGCGACCGCGCAGGGCCGCGGGTTCAACGCGGCGACGCCGTTGCCGGCGCCGCTCAACAGCGCGGCCGACGAGCTGGGCGGTGATTGGCTGGGCAATGGCGGGGCGCTTGTGTTCACCCGCGTGGCGGGTGGGCATTCGCAGGTGTGGCAGGTGGGTTGCGACTACGGCGCGGCGGCGGTGCCGCTGGGGTTGTCGTTCAATACCGCCGACGGGCAGACCGGCGCGCCGGTGGTGGATGCATCCAAGCCCAGCGAGATGGTGGTGGCCGGGCAGGCAAAGTCGCCGAAGGCCGGCGGGTTGGATCTGTATCGGTTGCGCACACCGGCCGTTGCTGGCTGTCGGTGAGGGTGCAGCCACGCAGGGCGTGGCTCTACCGTTATAGGTCGGCGTAGAGCCACGCCCTGCGTGGCTGCGCGATGTTCAGTGCGCGCGCAGCAAGGCGGCGCGCTGCTGCTCGTACTCGGTTTCGCTGATCTCGCCGTTGTCCTTGCGCTGGTTCAGCGCGGCCAGCTGGGCCTGCACGGCCGGCGGCAGGTTGGCTTCGCGGGCCAGGCGGGCGGCGGCCGAGGGTTGCTCGGGCGCGCGGCGGGCGGCACGCAGCACGCCGCGGATGACCAGGCCGATCACCACCGCGAACACCAGCACGCCGGTGCCCCAGGTCAGCCACTGCACCCATCCCATCGTCTGCATCATTCTGCTCCTGTCTGCGTGTTGACGCGTATTGTCAGCGTTCGCGCAGCCAACGCGCCACCTGTGGTGCGAAATAGGTCAGCACGCCATCGGCACCGGCCCGCTTGAAGCCGATCAGCGACTCCAGCACGCAGGCGCGTTCGTCCAGCCAGCCATTGGCGAAGGCCGCTTTCATCATCGCGTACTCGCCACTGACCTGGTACGCGAACGTCGGCACGCCGAACTGCTGCTTCACCCGGCGCACCAGGTCCAGATAGGGCATGCCCGGTTTGACCATCACCATGTCCGCGCCCTCTTCCAGGTCCAGCGCGATTTCGCGCATGGCCTCGTCGCCGTTGGCCGGGTCCATCTGGTAGGTCTTCTTGTCGGCCTTGCCGAGGCTGGCCGAGCTGCCCACCGCGTCGCGGAACGGGCCGTAGAACGCAGAGGCATACTTGGCCGAGTACGCCATGATGCGCACGTTGACGTGGTTCTGGGCGTCCAGCGCGCGGCGGATCGCGCCGATGCGGCCGTCCATCATGTCCGACGGCGAAATGATGTCCACGCCGGCTTCGGCGTGCGAGAGCGACTGCTTGACCAGCGCGGCCACGGTGATGTCGTTGAGCACGTAGCCCTTGTCGTCGATGATCCCGTCCTGGCCGTGGGTGGTGTACGGATCCAGCGCTACGTCGGTCATCACCCCCAGCTCGGGGAACCGCGACTTCAGCGCGCGGATCGCCCGCTGTGCCAGGCCGTTCTCGTCCCACGCGGCGGCCGCATCCACGCTCTTGCCGGCCGGGTCGATCACCGGGAACAGGTCGATCACCGGGATGCCCAGTTCCAGCGCTTCCTCGGCCACTTTCAGCAGCTCATCGATCGACAGCCGTTCCACGCCCGGCATCGACGCCACCGGGGCTCGCCCGGCCAGTTCGTGCACGAACACCGGATAGATCAGGTCGTCGGTGGTCAGCGTGTTTTCGCGCATCAGCCGGCGCGAGAACTCGTCGTGGCGCATGCGGCGGGGGCGATAGTCGGGGTGGGCCATGGGATGCTCCAGACGGTATTCGGTTACTGCAGCAGGTAGCGCTGCGGTTGCAGGGGTTCCGGCAGCGGGCGCACGCCCAGGCTGTCGAGCAGGTCGATTTCGATGGTGCGGACCATCGCATCCAGCGGCAGGTCGTTGGGTTCCAGCCCGAACGGTTCTTCCATTTCCTCGCCCAGCTGGTCCAGCCCGAAGAAGGCATAGGCCAGCACCGCTGACACCACTGGAGTGGCCCAGCCCAGCGAACTGGCCAGGCCGAACGGCAGCAGCACGCAGAACATCCACGCGCAGCGGTGCAGCAGCAGGGTGTAGGCAAACGGCAGCGGGGTGAGCAGGATGCGTTCGCAGCCGGCCTGGATGCTGGACAGCGCATGCAGGCGGGTTTCGAACTGGGCATACAGGATGCTGTCGATCTCGCCGGCATGCAGCGCGGCGGTGGTTTCCACCGCGATCATCGCCAGCAGCTGGTCCGGCACGTTCTGGCGCTGCGCGTAGCGCTCGCGGTCGGCCTCGGGCACCCAGGGCAGCCCGGCCAGCGCGGCATCCTGCCCGCGCAGGCGCGCGGCCAGTGCATGCGCGAAGGCGATGGCCAGGCGGCAGATGCGGTCGGCGCGCGCCGGCTTTTCGGCCAGCAGCGTGCTGCACAGCCGCGCCAGGCTGCGCGATTCATAGATGAGCTGGCCCCACAGCTTGCGCCCTTCCCACCAGCGGTCGAAGCAGGCGTTGTTGCGGAAGCTCAGGAAGATGGACAGCACCAGGCCCAGCAGCGTGAACGGCGCCACCGACACGCGCTCGATGCCCGGCGGGTGGGCCAGTTCGGCGAAGGTGGCGACCGCGACGGCCAGCACGAAGATGGCGGCCACCTTCGGCGCGATGGCAGGCACGATGGAGCCGCGCAGGATGTACAGCAGCTGCCAGCCGTGAGGGCGGGGACGAATGATCATGGGGCGGTCATTCTACGCCCTTGCCCGCGACATCCCGGCAGGTGCGACGGGGTGTCGCAGTCAGAGGATCCCGCCGCCGATGGACAGGCGCACGATGCCCACCACCACCACGACCGCGTTGAGCAGCAGGCCGGTCCACGCGCGGCCGCGTTTGGTCGGGTGGGTGAACAGGATGCCGAGCGCGCCGATGACCGCACCGACTGCGGCGAAGGGGATCAGGAACCAGTTGCCCCAGCCCAGCAGCGGGATCAGGGCCAGGATCATCCACAACAGGGCCACGACGCCCCACAACAAACTGATCAATCCCATGCCCCGCTCCCCTTACCTGAAAATGCTGGCGGCAGCGTAGCGACCCCCGTGCCAGTGGCGCGTGATGGCGGCGGCAAGATCGGGATGCGGCAGGCTCACCCCGGCGGTGTTAACGTTCGCCAGAACGGGGTTGGCGCCGATTCAGTGGCCGGCCCGGATGATCCAGGCGCAGGCCGACCAGGCCGAACAAGGGTGAACCCATGAACATTCGACTCCTTCCGCTGCTCGGCGTGCTGCTGGCCGTGACCGGCTGCGCCAGCACTTCCAAGGTGATGCTGGGCCAGAGCCGTGCACCGACCGATCCGGCGCTGGTGCAGATCTATTCCACGCCACCGCCGGGTTCGATTGAAATCGCCCAGCTGGAGTCCACCAGTGCGGCAGGCTTCGGCACCCAGGGCCAGACCGATGCGGCGGTGATGCGGCTGAAGAAGGAAGCGGCCGCGCTCGGTGCCAACGGGGTGATCCTGATGGGCGTGGAGTCCAGCAGCTCAGGCGGCGGCCTGTCCGTAGGCGGCGGCAGCTACGGTTCGCATAGTGGCGGCGGCGTGGGCATCGGCATTCCGACCACGCAGAAGCGCGCGGCCGGCGTGGCCATCTGGGTTCCCAATCCGCCACCGGCGGAGCGGTTGCCGGTGCAGACGATCACGCCGACCCGGTGAAAGCGGGTCACGACCAACGGTCGTGACCTACCCGATAGCCGATCGAATGGTCGGTTCGAATGGTCGGTTCGAATGGTCGGTTCGAATGGTCGGTTCGAATGGTCGGTTCGAATGGTCGGTTCGAATGGTCGGTTCGAATGGTCGGTTCGAATGGTCGGTTCGAATGGTCGGTTCGAATGGTCGGTTCGAATGGTCGGTTCGAATGGTCGGTTCGAATGGTCGGTTCGAATGGTCGG